>JAFRAH010000009.1 GCA_017405525.1 Synergistaceae bacterium | reverse complement strand
GAGGTTCTTGGCCATAGGCTTGCCCATTATTCCGAGACCGATAAATCCGATTTTCATTGTGGTTATTCCTCCTTAGTGTTCTAGCAGAAATCTGCCTGGCAATACATACATTTTCCGCCCTTGAACGTCATCATAGGAACTATAGCATGTTTGCCCGTGAAGTGATGCCCGTTGATGTCAGTATAGTGAAGCTCCTTGTCCTTGAGCCTGAAGATACAAACGTCAGCTGTTGACCCTTCGGCCATGCTCCCAAGTTCGGGACGGCGGATTAACTTTGCCGGTGATGATGTCGCGGCACGTATCACGTCCTCAAGGCTCATCCCGAAGTCAATGAACTTGCTGAGAATCCGGGGCAGTGTGTGCATGGGCTGAAGGAACCAGCTGCTTGTGTTGTTGTCGCTCGAAATAACGTCCGGGGTAAATCCCTGCTCTATGGCCTTCCTGCATATCTCAAGGTCAAAGTTGCTCCTTCCGTTGGACGCGTCAAAGAGCACTCCCATTTCGCGGGCACGGAACAATCCCGGCAATACCCTTCCGTTGTCGTCAAGGCATGTGTTCTTTCCCCGCCCGTGGTAAATGTGGCAGATGACATCCCCCGGCCTGAGCATTCCCGCCAGTTCGTCAAGTGGTATTGAGCAGTCCGTAACGTGAACGACAACAGGAACGCCAGCCTTCTCCGCAATCTCGACAGTCCGGGGGATTGAGACACGGGCAAGTTCAGGGGTGATTATGCTGTGAGATATTCGCGTCTTTATGGCCACGAGGTTATCAGGGTATCTCGTGAAGAGCTCAAGTATCTTCTCCTCGTCAAAATATTTCGGGTCAAGATTTTCCGGGTATCTGTCGTTGCTCTGTCCTCCTGAAGCAACAAGAAGGCAGTTCAGTATTCTCACCTCTGACAGTGCCATAACCGTCCGCCTGTATATCTCGTAGCCCCCGGCTCCGCAGCTCCCTCCGTCAATCGCCGTGGTGATGCCACAGCAGAAAGAGCTAGCATCCGGGTTAACCCCGTTCTCTGTGGCGTTCAGGAAGTAGTGTACGTGATAGTCTATCAGCCCCGGAGCGACTATACAGCCTGACGCGTCTATAACCTGCCTGTAGTTCTTCCCCTCAACCGGCCGGGCAATCTTCCCGTTCTCGATGGCTATAGCTCCCTGAGTGATGCTGCCTGCTGACGGGTCTAGTATCCTTCCGTTCTCGATCAAGAAATCCATTTTTGCGCCTCCTTCCGTAAAAGAAAACCGCCCCCGTAAAGTTCAGGAAGCGGCATCTATACTACAGCCTAAAGCCCCGCGATAGCCTCAAGCAGAGTATTCACTTTCTCGTCGCCGATGTCCTTGCGTATCATGTCATAGACTACCTGAGCCTTCTCCTTCAGTTTTGCGTGGTCTTCGGGCGAAAACTCAAGTATCTGGCACCCGGCATCAAGGCACGTCTTCTTGTCGGCAGCAATGCTCTCACTGGCAACCCCGGCGGCATACTCGACAGCTTCGGCGGCGCATTCGTCAACAAGCCTGCGTGTGTTCTCCGGGAGGCTGTGGTAGAGCTCGCCATTCATGAAGAACGTTATGATGTGCCCAAGGTGATTGGTCTCTATGATGTACTTCTGGACTTCCTGGATGTTATTCCCGACTATGTTCATGTAGGGGTTCTCTTCTCCGTCAATCGTCCCCTGTTGCAGAGCCATAAAGAGCTCGCTGAACTGTAACGGAACTGCTGATGCTCCCGTGGCGTTCCAGTAAGCTATGTGGTACTTGTTCGTCATCACGCGGATCTTCTGCCCGGCAAGGTCGGCAATTGATTCGGTCTTCTTGTTGCTGGTGAGCTGCCTGAACCCTGCGTCTGAGAACCCAAGCATGTGGACTCCGGCGGCCTCGCAGTATTCGTTGATGGTCTTGCGGGCGTAATCACTCGTGAGGAGCTTGCGCATCTGCTCTATGCTGCTGAAGAGGTTGGGCATGTCGAACAGCCCCATCTCAGGCACAAAGTCCACAAGGTCAGTGGTCATTCCCGTGCCGATATTGATTGACCCAGCAACCACTGCCTCAGTGAACTCGGTGGTAGTCCCAAGCTGTGCACCGGGGTAAATCTCTACGTTGATTGTCCCACCGCTCTTTTCCTTGAGGAGGTCGGCGAACTTCACCATCATCTTGTAGTTGGTCGTGGTGTCGGCTACACTCATTGCTGCGACCCAGTCATAATTACCGTAATCCTCAGCGAATGAAGGCACTGCAAGTACAGCACAGGCCATGACGATTAACAGCGCGGCAAATTTCTTCATGATAGTATCTCTCCTTTTGTTGATGTATTTATGCTCAAGGCAGGGAACAGGAATAATCCCCGGATGTCTCCGCGTTATTGATGCTCTACCCAAATCCTTATACGTTGCGCAGACTTCCCGGACATTCCCTGAACCCTTGCCATGAATGCCCTACAGTATCGACGGCAGGAACATACTCAGCGGCTCAATGAACGTAATGAGCAACAAGCAAATCACAAACGCAATAAGGAACGGTGTACATGCCTTAGCGAGCTTAAGCATTGGTATCTTGGTCATTCCTGACGCTACGAAAAGGTTAATCCCCATTGGCGGCGTTACCATTCCTACGGCTAGGTTTGCGGTCATCACTATACCGAAATGAACCGGGTTAATCCCGACTGCCTTCATGATGGGAAGGAATATAGGAGTCAGTATCATGATGTTCGGGATGTTGTCGAGTATCATTCCGCACACTAACATGATGGCGTTCATGAGAAGGAGTATGATTATCTTGTTGTTGGTGATTGAGAGGACAGCCTTCGAGATTGTCTGCGGGTAACGTAAAAGCGTCATAGCCCGTGCAAACGCTGTAGCCGCTGCAATGACGAACAGTATGTTGACGTAAGTCCTTGCACCCTCAACGAAAACATGGCCGATCTCTGAGAACTTGATTGTCCTGTAAACGAATATGCAGACGAACAAGCCATAAATCACCGAGATTACTGCCGCCTCAGTAGGTGAGCACACTCCCGAATAGACGCACCCAAGAATGATTACCGGGGTCAATAACGCCCAGAACGATTCACGGAACAGTGGCCAGAAACCTTTTGCCCGTATCTTCCTGTAGTTGGCCTCCAGCTTCTCCTTGTCCTCGCCGTGAACCTTGCAGTAGAACCACGCATAAACCATCAGTGCCACCCCGATAAGAACTCCCGGAATTATCCCAGCAATGAACAGCGCGGAAGGTGAGGCATTCGCGGCGGCAGCATAGACGATGTAGGAGATTGACGGCGGAATGATTACGCCCAAGCCCCCCGCAACCGTAACGATGGCGGTCGCAAATACCTTGTCGTAACCAAGCTCAACGAGGAACGGAATAGTCATTGCCCCGACAGCCGAGACTGTTGCAGGTGATGAGCCAGATATTGCCGCGTAGAACATGCACGTAACCACAACAGCACAAGGGAAGCCTGCCCTCTTGTTGCCGATGAAGTACGCGAAAAAGTCAAACAGACGCTGAGAGAGTCCCCCTTCGGCCATGATCATCCCTGAGACCATGAACAACGGGACAGCAAGAAGGGTGAAGCTGTTCATTCCTGAGAACATAGCGCGGGCAACGTCAGACGGTGCGAACCTGAGAGTGCCGATCAAGTTCGGGAGCATTGACATCAACCCAAAGACTCCACCGACAGGAAGGGCAATAACCAGCAATACAGCGAGAATAGCAAAGAACAATCCGATACCCATAACTATTTGTCCTCCCCTCTGAACGTCAAGTAGATAGACTGAAGGCTCCTGAAGATTGCGAGGCCAAAGCAGAACGTCATGAACCAGTAGAAATAAGCCACAGGGATCTGAAGTGCGGGGCTCTTCTGGTTTATCCTTGCCGCAATTGCCGCAACGTCAACGCCACCCTTAACGCACCAGCAGAGGAACACTACCATGATGGCATCACAGGCAACGAGCAGCAACTTCTGCAGGAACTTCGGCAGGAGCGTAACGAACGTATCAACCCTTATTGCGGACTTGTAGCGTATTGAGCAGGGCAGGCAGACAAACGCGCTTAATGCCAGACAGTAGCAGCAAATCTCATCCGACCAGAATATTGGTGCCTTGAAGAAGTATCGCATCACGACGTTGGCAAAAGATAAGACCGTCATGATGATTAGAAGACCGGCCAGAAAGACGAACTCAAAATTTTTGTCCAGCTTCCTGAGAAACGACATGTGAAAATTTCCCTCCCTCATAGAGTTATTCATGTTGTGATTGAAATGGAATGCCTGAGATTATAGGGAGGAACTAACACAAAGTAAATCTAACAGATAATTGAATGACCCAAAGAAAAAGTTTATAATCACGCAATGAACTTCAGGATAATCGAATACATAGACGCAATAGGCAGGCAGGGCACAATGTCAGGTGCAGCCCGTGAGCTCTTCATCACCTCGGCGGCACTCAACCAGCAGCTCCTCAAGCTCGAACGTGAACTAGGTATACAGCTCTTCGTCCGGGCAAAACACAAGCTCATTCCCACAGAGGCAGGGGAGATATGCCTTCGGGGAATACGCTCAATGCTCAGGACATGGGACGAGACACAGGCAGAACTTCAGGACATTTCAGGGGACGTTAAGGGAATGTTCAGGATGGGGTTACCGTATGATCATGGCAGTGAAGTTTTCGCGAGGGTATGGCCGGGGTTCCACGCCAGATTTCCGGGGATAAACATTCAGTGCTACCAGCTATTAGTGCCTGAGCTCCTCAAGATGGTGAGTTCAGGCGAGATTGATGCGGCGTTCTTACTGGGCGGCAATCCCGAACGCTGGAAGGGCATCAACTATATACCCTTGAGCTCGGAAAACTTGCTGCTTGGGATTCCGGCAGGTCATCCGTACCTTGAAGGCCGGGAAATATCCCCGGTGATTCTTCCTGCTCCTGACCTGAAGAACTTTGCGGGGGACAATTTCGCCCTTGCCCTCAAGAGATCCACAATGAGGACTGAACTTGTCGACCCGATATTCCAGTCGGCAGGGTTCAGCCCCAATGTGATGGTAGAGTCCAGCTTCAACGCGTTCCTTGAGCGTCTCACGGCTGAAGGTGTCTGCAACACTATCATTCCTCAAAGCCAAGTCAGCAACCACGAGGCTGTTGCGTGGTTCTATCTTCCGGGCAGTCCAAGATTTCATTTCGGGCTTGGTTACGCGAAAGACTACAAGCTCAGTTCAGCAATGAGGCACTTCATAGCTCTGGCGGAATCCGATGCGAAGGAGCACTTGGACTTTCCTCCCCCGGAGAAATCGGAGTGATTAGGCTGCCCATGTCGTCAAACTCCATCTCTTCAGGCTCAGACAACGCACTAACCCCCGGCCATTTTCCGGCCATGACATCATCATAGTATGCCTCACTCAGCATGACGCGCCCAATGTGAAGGCTGTTAGGGATTCGGATAACCCTGACCTTGTCCTTGTCGATGCCTGTACATGTCCGTATGCACATCTGTACGGCCTCCTTGTCTGTCGCGACAACACAGGGTATTCTTGCGCTGTTGAGGACGGTTGACGTTATGCAGTTCGGGTACATCTTCTCCGGGTCAATGCTCTCATAGAATCTCTTGGTGATGACGTTAGCCAGACCTACACCGAGTGCGTTGCCATGACTCGACTCGCTCAGTCTCAGGAAACACGTACGCTGAACTTTCACGCCCCCCGTAGCGTACTCCGTCGAGAAAGTCCCGGTAATGTTCGGGTCAACCCCTGTTCCGCTGTAGTTCTTGCCCGTCTCGTCAACAATCAGAACATCACCCTCACCGACAAGTATCGAGGGCATCTGCGTGAATGCGAACCTCAAGAGTTCCGGCTCACGTGCAAGAATCTCCGGGGCATCAATGGCCTCAATCCTGCAAGTCTCATCATATGCATTCTCGATGCATGGAATGGCGAAAAGTACAGGTGCTTTGTCGATTATAACCTTGGCGATTGACGGGATATTTTCGGCGATATGACCCATTCCCGCGCTGTGAACCTGCTCTGCTCCCTTCTGTTTTCCCAGACCGACAGCCATCATCTTGCACGGCCCGGACTCGTATGCCCCCCTGAATGCGTTATGTGGCTTCAGGCGGCAGGATATGATTATGCCGTCAGACTCGTAGGCGTTGCGGTCAATGTAGACGTTCTGCCCTGTGTCTGACACTCCCAAGTGGACGACCTCCATGCTTGAGCGGATCTCACAGCCCATAGAGTCGGGAGTGATTCCGTAGCCTTCGAGGACTTCAAGCTGACCTTCTGCCGTAGCTCCTCCGTGGCTGCCCATTGCCGGGACAATGAAGGGTGTTGCTCCCCTACTCTTCACGTAGTCGGCAATTGCGCGGGTGATTATGGCAACGTTCGCGACACCGCGGCTTCCTGCAGTGATGGCTATGCTCATTCCGGGACGTATCTTGCTGGCGAATGGCTCACGTGAGAGTTCGGCGAATACTTTTGCGGGAATGTCTGAAGGGCTGATGACCTCGCGGGGGAATTTCTGCCCGGCACGGAACATCCGGGGAATCTTAACGCCTGAAAGCAATTGTGATACTGTGCCGCCCTGTACTATGTTCATGGTTGAGCCTCCTTCATGTGTGAATGATGGTATAAAATATACCAATCCCCAGAAAAAAACGAAAGGAGCACCAACGCAATGAAGTTCAAGATGATTCACGAGAACTACAACGTGCAGGACATTAACCGTTCGCTTGAGTTCTACAGCAAGGCACTCGGCCTCACTGAACGAAGAAGGAAGGAAGCACCTGACGGCTCATTCGTGATTGTGTACGTCGGGAATGACGAGGCTGACTTTGAGCTTGAGCTTACCTGGCTGGCAGAACACCCCCAGAAATACGATATAGGCGAAGAGGAGTTTCACCTTGCCTTCAGGACGGACGACTACGAGGCCGCACACAAGCTGCATGAAGAGATGGGCTGCATATGTTTCGAGAACCCGGCCATGGGAATATACTTCATTCAGGACCCGGACGGCTATTGGCTTGAGATTATCCCAACAAGATAACGGACGGACATAAAGAAACCTCCCCGGCTGAGAAAACCGAGGAGGCTGTTTTGTTCTATAATGGTGCGGAGGGGGAGAATCGAACTCCCACGATACTTAAATGATCACAAGATCCTTAGTCTTGCGCGTCTACCAATTCCGCCACCCCCGCACTGAAAGGGTGAGGCATGACAGGGAAAAATTATACTATTTTTTTTCCCCCCGTCAAGTTTTTTTGCCCTAAGAAATTTTAGTACCTTGCGAAAAGTTAAAGCCTCCTGCAAAAAAATTCTGTTATCATACAGCCATCACCAAAAATTTTATGGACGGAGGAAATTTTTTCATGACAAGAATTATTCTCGCACTCATAATTTCCATCATAGTATCATCTTGCTCATTCGCCGGGTCAATCGAGACAATACCACTCATCGACAGGCAAGGAGAAAGTGATACCAGCCTCCTCATCAATGCCTCAGACTCAGAGAAGGAAGAATACTTCCCCGATGGAGAAATGCCGAGCCAGATACTCGCCTTCTACGTGAAGGTTCAGGGGCAAGGTGTCCTCTTTGACGCGGGGCTTCAGGACGGCAACATCACAGCAGGGCTCATGAAGAACGGCATCAATCCCTCAGACGTTAAGACAATCCTCATCACTCACCTTCACCCCGACCACTTCGGCGGCCTTGTCAACTTCAGCGGCAAAGCATCATTCCTTAACGCTGTGGTCTACGTGTCAGCTCCTGAATATGACTACTGGGTCAATGAGCTCAAGCACAAGCCCGTGATCTCCGCGCTCTCACTCTATCAGGTTCACACGTTCCAGTACGGCGACGAGGTATTGCCGGGCATCAGGGCAGTCGACACTTCAGGACATACGCCGGGACATGCCTCGTTCTTCATTGAGGAGGGGGGCGAAAAGCTCATCATTGCCGGGGACATCCTTCACTTCCCGGAAATTCAGATGCCTCATCCTGAAGTCTCAGTTAGGTATGACGTTGACCCAGTGAAGGCCGAACAGTCTAGGAGGTTCATCCTCGATTATGCCGCGTGGAAGGACATTCCCATTGCCGGAATGCACATAACCCCTCCCGGAATAATCAGGGTCAGGAAATCAGGGGAAGGCTACGAGACCTATTAGCACCAAACAACAAGAAAGCCCCGCCGTAATTTGACGGGGTTAATCCTCTCCATCATCCTCCTCGTCTTCAAGCCCATAGTACTCCAGCTCGTCATCATCAGCGTCCTCCGGGCAGTACCTCACCCAAAGCGCACGGTTAGGGTAGTCCTTGCGTCCCGGCTCATCGCAACCCGTCAAGTCCTTGTACATGTACATGAGGGCAATCGTTATGTCCTCGTCGTGAAACCGTAAGCAGTCATCACGGCCTCGTCGTTTTCGTTGTGAGCCTTGCGGAGTTCCGGGGGCATCGTCCGCTCATCATAGAGATCTGCCAGCGTGCTACGGGGAAACATTGCCCGTGCGTCGAGGATTGCCCGTGCTGTGCGTTCTATCTCCTTGTAGCGGGGGTTGTCCTTCATGGACTTCTTGGGTTGTCCGGGACTCACGATAGGGGCAGGAAGCCATGGCCAAGGAAATGCGTTGTAGTCGAGCGTGTTGCTGTAGCGGTAACTCACCTCAAGCCTCCCGCTAATGCACCTTACCCATGCCATATGTACGGACGACATCAGAACGCCAAAGTGAAACAAGGTAACTCCCTCAACAAACCTAACACCGGAAGACGGTATCACTTCATGAGACACCCAAGCCATAGGGATATATCGCCGCTTTTCTGAGGACGTATAGGGAATTGCCAAGTAGTCTGTCTTGCTCTCCACAGGCTCATCGAACAGCATCGGGGTATCTGCCAGCCTCTTTGTTGCTCCCCTTGTGCTCTTCTTCCTGAACTCCCGAACCTTCTCTATACGCTCCAACACTCGCGGGCATTTCCTCACGTCTGCAGGCTCAGCGTCCTTCAGCCACAAGCACCAGCGGGATATACGGTTGATGAACTCCTTGCCATTCATGAAGGGACGTATGAACTTCCCGGCGTGCGGGTCAGTCCTCAAAAGCTCGTCCTTCTCCTCAGTGGTAAGCAAAAAATTTCCGTCATCTATAGGCATTGCCCCCGTCCTCAATTCCGGGACATCACATAGCGGCTTGCTCTGTGTCTCGCTGTCTGTCATGGTCAATTCTCCGTTCTGTGGGGGTTCTTGACTTTGGGGGGTAATGCGGTAAAATCTCCCTATCACTTGGGCAATTGGCACAGGGGTTAGCGCGCTTCCTTCACACGGAAGAGGTCACTGGTTCAAATCCAGTATTGCCCACCATCCGAATTTATCCCATTCATCAACATTAAGGCAACACTAAGACTAGGCGGCTTGTGGTATGTTTTTCGTTTTTATCCTTTTCGTGTAAAATACAGGCGATTTTTTTCCACCTACAACTTAGGACAGAACAGGGGATGAGTTTCACATTGGCAGAAGCTGCGGGCGCAACTGGAGTCCCTGCCATGCGCAAGAAAGTTCAGAGCTATTCAGATATAGGCGTGGCTCTGTTGATGGTATTGATCATAATCATGATGGTCATACCTCTTCCCACTTGGTTTATAGATTTGCTGCTTGCCATGAACATAACTCTCGGAGTGGTTACGTTGCTGGTTACGTTCTACGTCAAGCGTGCGTTAGACCTGTCGATATTCCCGACACTGCTGCTCATCTCAACGCTCTTTAGGCTCTCGCTCAATGTCTCGACTACGAGGCTGATACTTCTTTACGGAAATGCTGGCGAACTCATTAATGCCTTCGGAAATTTCGTTGTTGGAGGAAACTATGTAGTAGGTATCATAATGTTCCTCATCCTCGTAATCATTCAGATGCTCGTAATCACTAAGGGAGCTGAACGAGTGGCAGAAGTTGCGGCACGTTTCACCCTCGATGCAATGCCCGGTAAACAGATGTCGATTGATGCAGACCTGAGCTCAGGGACGATTGACGAGCAAGGGGCAAAACAGAGAAGGCAGGACGTACAGCGTGAGGCAGATTTTTATGGAGCTATGGACGGTGCAAGCAAGTTCGTGAAGGGTGATGCAATTGCTGGTCTCGTAATCACGACAATAAACATAATCGGCGGCCTCTCAATCGGAATATTCATGCGCGGAATGGATGCAGGTCAAGCGGCAGCTCACTACAGCCTCCTCACTGTCGGTGATGGACTTGTTGGGCAGATACCCTCCCTCCTGATGTCTACGGCAATGGGCGTAATAGTTACCCGTGCGGCGGCAAGCTCAGAGTTAGGGCCCGACCTCATCAACTCGTTCACGAAATACCCCCGGCCTCTGTATATTGCGTCGGGTATGTTGATGGCGATGGGACTAATCCCCGGACTTCCTACAGTTCCGTTTGTGGGTCTGGCTCTGCTGACTGGATTTCTCGGCTACACTGTGGGACGTGAGGCAAACCTTCAGGCCATAACCGCAGAAGAACAGGCCGCACAAGCACCTTCAGGAGGAGGCCCGGCACCTTCAGGACAGGCAGCTGCACCCGGAGCACCTTCCGCACCGGGAGCAGCTCAGGAAGCAGGCGGGCAAAAAGCTGAACCCGTATCGCCTGAAGACGTGATGAAGCTCTTGACAGTTGAGCCGATGGAGGCAGAAATTGGTTACGCGATTATCCCGCTGATTGACCCTGCACAAGGCGGCGACATGCTCGACCGTATCGGCACAATCCGTAAGCAGATGGCCCTAGAGATGGGTATAGTCGTGCCACCCATAAGGATACGCGACAACATACAGATAAAGCCGACAGAATACATTTTGCGCGTCAAGGGTGCAGAATCCGGCAGGGGTGAGTTACTCCCTGACCACTACCTGGCCATGAACACGGGAGCGGCTGAAGAGGACTTGATCGGAGTTCCCACGAAAGAGCCTGCTTTTGGCCTTCCTGCATTGTGGATTTCCCCAGACTTGCGCGACAAGGCCGAGGCTATGGGCTACACGGTTGTTGATGCCCCTTCAGTATTGGCGACTCACCTTTCAGAGGTCATCAAGAAGAACGGTGCGGAGCTCTTGACGCGTCAGGAAGTCCAGAAGCTCACCGACATGGTCAAGGAGACAGCCCCCGCCGTAATTGATGAGTTGCTGGCCTCACTCTCACTTGGGGAAATACAGAAGGTGCTCCAGAACCTCATACGTGAACAGATACCCATAAGGGACTTGGTTACGATATTTGAGGCACTTGCTGACTACGGGAAGATGTCCCGGAGCGTCGACTTCCTCACTGAGCGCGCAAGAGAGGCATTATCCCGGCTAATCTCCCTCAAGATTCAGGGGCCCGACGGGATAATCACAGCCGCTACATTGTCGCCAAACTGGGAGCAGAAAATCATGGCCGGAGTTGACGGAGATTTGACGCGTGGATGGCAGCTCAACCTTGACCCCCGCGAAGTTCAGAGGATGATTAACGCAATATCCCGCGCAATGGACGAAATGATCGTGAAGAATTTACCCCCTGTATTGCTCGTTCACCCTGATGTTAGGCTCATAGTCAGAAGGCTCATAGAGGGGTCAGTCTCTAATATATTTGTTGTGTCATATAATGAGATTGTCCGGGGTATCCAGGTCAAGACGGTCGGAATGGTGGAATAAATCATGCGAGTAACGAACCAGATAACATTCACAGCGAAAGATGACGCTGAAGCATTAAGGCTAGCGTCTGAGAGGTTAGGCCGTGATGCGGTGATACTCTCCACACAGATGGTGAAGGAAGGCGGAGTGTTGGGGCTCTTTCAGCGTTCGGTTCTGAAAGTAACTGCTGGAATACTTGAGGACGATGCACCCCCTCCAAGACAGCAGACGAAATCACGGACTGCCACAGTCTCATCATCAGCGGGAGAAATGGACGAGGACACACGCCGTGAAAATCTCATAGCGTTCCAGAAATTGATGGAGTTCAAGGAGCGCGGAAGTATGGCACCTGCACAACCTGCACCTGTGCCACAAACTGAGCTCGGAGAAGAAGGCTACCGTTTGCCGTCCGACAACGTAAGGATTTCCCCTGAAGGTCTGCGGAATGCCTACGGTCTCACCACAAGACCCGCACCCGTTCAGCCCCCGATACAGCCTGCACCAGTTCAGCCCCCCGCACCAGTTCAGGTTCAGCCCGCGCAGTCCCCGGCCATGTCGAACGATGACGCAAAAATCCTTAAGGATCAGGTTGGTGCACTCGCTGACAGGATAGACGTACTCCTTCAGCGGTTGACGGCAGTTGAGCACGGGGTAACTACGGCGATGCAGAGGCCACAAGCTCAGGCGTTCCAGTCTGGTATGCCCCAAATGTCGGGAGATGATGCAGGGGTTGAGGGTCGTTTGCGTTCGTCTGAGGTTGACGAGAAATATATACGCAAGCTCTTGGCTGACTACTCGGTCATGACACGCAAGGACAAGACCAAGAAGCTGCCTTTCACGAAATGGCTCGCTACACAGATTGAGTGTGCGGGCGACAACGGCGGTGATGCTGCAGGAGGTCGCAAGGTCATGCTCTTAGGGCCTACAGGTGTCGGGAAGACTACGACAATCGCGAAACTTGCGGCGATAAAAGCACTCTGGGAACACAAGAAGGTATTGCTACTCACCAGCGACACATACAGGATAGCGGCGGTTGAACAGCTCAAGACATACGCTAAAATATTGGGCGTTCCCATTGAGATTATATTTGACATCTCGGCAATACCTGGAGTCGTTGACGAGCACGAGAACGCTGACATTATCCTACTCGATACTGCCGGACGTTCACAGCGCGACAAGAAGAACATGGAGCTTTTCGAGAACCTCTACAACTCCTACATGCCCGATGCCGTTCACTTGGTGCTTGCGGCAAACATGAAGTACAAAGACATGCTTGACGTTGTGGAACATATCCCGAATATCCCGGTGTCTCACTTGCTCTTCACGAAACTTGACGAGACAGTGAGCAACGGATCAATCTTCAACATACAGCAGGTAATGGGATGCCCCGTGTCTTTCCTTACGGTTGGGCAGAACGTCCCGAAAGATATAGAGACGGCTTCAGGCTCAAGGATAGCTGATTTCCTCATGAAGACCGAAGAAGAACGGAAGCGTTAAAGATGCCCCGTTACTATGACAACAATACTGACCAGGCTGGAGAACTTAGGCGTATGGTAACAGACAACAGGGAGAAGAAGAAAGCAGAGCAGGAAAAAACACAGCTCCCCCGTCTTCACACGATCTCAATCTTGAGCGGCAAGGGCGGGGTAGGAAAGAGCAACATAGCGGCGGGACTGTCCTTTGCACTTGCTGATTACGGCAAGAGGGTAGTCCTGATTGATGCTGATTTGGGGATGGCTAACCTCGACATTCTCTGCGGGGTGAGGAACGCGAAGTACAACATTGCCCACCTGATAGAGGGTTCGCGGAGCCTCAGTGAGATACTCGTTCACTTCAAGACCTCAGAGAGAGCCACTAACCTTAACGGCGGGGTGTCATTATTGCCGGGCGGTGTGGGCCTGAAGGAGATTGCCGACCTCGATGATATTGCCATGGAGAGACTTTTTGAGGCACTCTCAGGTCTTGAGGAGCTCTCGGACTATCTCATCATGGACGCAGGGGCAGGCATTCACAACGGCGTTTTGTCGTTCGCTTATGCCTCAGAGATCACGATACTGGTTACGACACCAGAGCCTACTAGCATACGTGATGCCTACGGGGTCATTAAGTCCTTGGGTGCTGCTGCGTGGCAGGACCCCGAAATGCCAGCCAGCGGGTTGATGCTTGTCGTAAACATGGCCAGCTCAAGCCGTGAAGCCCAAGAGGTCGCCGAGAGAATACGCCTTGCCTCGATGCAGTTTTTGGGGAATGCTCCTGTTTACTTGGGCTACGTCCTGAAAGACAACGTGATAGAACGCTCCGTGAAGAACTGCCGGATATTCTACAGGTCAGACCCTGAGTCGAATGCCGGTATATGCGTGAGGAACTTGGCGGGCGATTTGCTGAGGCTCTGCGAGGGCGCGGACATTAAACATGTTGAGCTGCCACAGGAACGAAAGGGTGTCCGTGGATTTTTCAGCCGTCTTGCAAAAAAGCTCTTTGAGGATGACAAATGAGGCTTTGCGAAAATACAGCAATTCATGAAATATAAAGCTATAATTATTTAGGCACTGAGAAAAATTTTACACGAATGAAAGAAAGGAGGCGGGTTAAAAGTCTGCTGCCATGTGAGAAATACAGACAGCAGGCAAAATGTTATGTCCCCAAAAGGCAGAATAAAGGTTCTTGTCGTTGATGACAGCGCATTGATGCGGCAGTTCATAAGCGACATACTGCGTTCAGATCCCCGGCTTGAGGTCATAGGCACAGCACGGGACGGCAGGGACGCTATAGCGCAGATGAAGGCACTGAAGCCTGACATAATCACGATGGATGTAGAGATGCCCAACATGGACGGCCTGCAAGCTCTGGAGGAAATCATGAAGACCAATCCCATACCCGTGATAATGGTCAGCACGATGACACAGGAAGGTGCAGAGACTACCCTTAAGGCACTCGCTCTTGGCTGTGTAGACTTCATAGGGAAACCTTCAGGTTCTATCTCCCTCAACATAAAGGACGTAGGCCAGGAAATCATCAACAAGGTTATAGCGGCCAGCACCGCCAAGGTCAGACCCAGAGGAGGAATATTCAACGCTGCACCCGCTCAGACAGAGTTCCGGCGGATGGCACCCCCTGTGAGCACAGGACGGCGCGATATTGTGGCGATTGCATCATCAACGGGCGGACCTATGGCACTAAGTGAGCTCCTCCCCAAACTTCCGAAGAATTTTCCCGTTCCCATAGTGATAACCCAGCACATGCCGAAGGAATTTACCGGCTCATTCGCCAAGCGTCTCAACGAGTCATCACAGATTGAGGTTGTCGAGGGTTTCGAGGGCCTCAGCCTGAAGCCGGGAAGGGCAGTAATCGCTCCGGGAGGCTCTCACCTCGTCGTTAAGAGGCGTGCAGGTACGGCAGTCTGTGGGTTGTCCGATGCTCCTCCTGTTTTGTCCGTGAAACCAGCGGCTAATATCATGTTCCTTAGTGTTGCGGATGAGTACGGCGGGAACGTGTTGTGCGTCATTCTCACGGGAATGGGACGGGACGGCACTGACGGGGCTACTGCGCTGAAGAGGCGGGGGGCGTATGTACTTGCTGAGAGCCACAAGACCTGCGTGGTCTACGGGATGCCCAAAGCGGCGGTTGATGCCGGGATAGTTGACGAGGTTCTTCCGCTCAATGAGATACCTGATGCAATGGTAAGGATAGTCAGGGGAAACTGAACGAGATACTTTAAGGGGGAATAATTTACTTTGGCAGATATGGATATGAGTCAGTACTTGGGGGCATTCCTCGATGAAACTGACGACAACGTACAGAGATTAGATGACTTGTTGCTTGCCCTAGAAAAGAATATGACCGATATGGACGTGATTAACGAGATATTCAGGGCGGCACATACGCTAAAGGGCATGGCCGGGACAATGGGCTTCACGAACATGATGGGCTTGACCCACGCGATGGAGGACAGGCTTGACGCGGCAAGGAAAGGAACACGTCCCCTCACTGAGGCCGATATGAACAGGCTCTTCCAGGGTCTCGACACGCTCCAGGAAATGGCAGATGCTATACGTGGCGGCGGCAATGATGCTCACATTGACGTGTCAGAGATGGTTCATGACCTCCGCAATGAGGCTCCTGCACCTGCACCTGCGACACCGGCTCCTGCACCATCTCAGGCGGCACCTGCTGAGTCGGGCGGAACTATGGTATCCTCACAGGATGCAGAATGGGCGAAGAAGGCCAATGAACAGGGCTCGAATGCCTACAGCGTCCACGTAACACTAAGCCAGAGTTGTCTGCTCAAGGCCGCGCGTGCCTACATGGTAGTGAACCGTCTTGAGGAGATGGGCGAGCTCTTCAGGGCTGAGCCTCCTACTGACGCACTCGAAAAGGAAGAGTTCGAGTTTGATTTCACCGTCTATGTCGCAACCCCTGCATCACCTGAGGAAGTCAAGGCGGCAATCGAGAAGATAGGGGACGTTCAGAGCGCAGATGTCGTTGAAGTGAAGGCAGATGAAGCCCCATCGGCAACGACCGCACCAGCTCAGGCAGTAGCACCCGCACCAGCGCCAGCACCTGCACAGGCTGAAGTCCCGGCAACACCTGCACCGTCTCAGGCAGCCCCGGCACCCGCACCCGCAAAGCCCGCAGCAGCTCCGGCAGGCAAGAAGGATACCGCGAAGAAGGGCAGCCAGACCGTAAGGGTAGACATAGGAAGGCTCGACAAGCTCATGAACTTGGTCGGTGAGCTCGTCATCTCTCGCGCAAGAATTGAACGCCTCGTACAGGAAGCAAGGTTGAGGCAGTTTGACGACACATTATCACAGCTCGGCAGGATTTCAGGCGACATTCAGGAACTCGTAACCAAGTTGCGCATGGTCCCTGTGAGTTTCACGTTTGACCGTTTCCCGCGACTTATCCGCGACCTCTGCAAGACGCTGAACAAGAACGTAGAGCTTGTCCTTGAGGGTGAAGACACCGAACTTGACCGTACAGTTATCGACGAGATAGGCGACCCTATGGTGCACTTAATCCGTAACTCAATGGATCACGGCATAGAGCACCCCGAAGAACGCAAGGCACTCGGCAAGCCCGAAAAAGGCATCCTCAAGATAGCGGCCTATCAGGAAGGTTCAGGAGTTGTTATCGAGGTCTCAGATGACGGAGCAGGAATAGACCCCGAAAAGGTCAAGAAGAAAGCCATAGAGCGCGGAATAATCACCGAAGACCGTGCGGCAATAATGAGTGATGACGAGGCTACGCAGATTGTGTTGCTCCCCGGCTTCAGCATGGCCAAGCAGATCACGGACTTATCCGGGCGCGGTGTCGGAATGGACGCGGTCAAGACCAAAGTTGAGCAGCTGGGCGGGCAGTTTGACCTCGTCAGCAAGAAGAACGAAGGGACTCACGTATATATACGCCTTCCTTTGACGCTCGCAATAGTCCTCTCACTCCTCATCAAGGTAGGCAAGGAGACATACGCAATCTCACTTGAGAACGTTGAAGAGACAATAATGGTTCGCCGCGACGACATAAAGACAGTACACGGAGAGCCTACAACACTTCTCAGGGGTGAAGTATTATCGCTGAACATTCTCGGTGATATTCTTGGCTCTGAGGGCGTTGAGCATGACCGCAACGAGTATCCTGTAGTAGTCGTGAAGATAGGCAAGAACAAGATAGGCTTTATCGTCAGCGAGCTCATAGGACAGCAGGAAATAGTCATAAAGTCATTGGGACGCTTCCTGTCCAAGATTGACGGAATAACCGGCGGTACTATTCTCGGTGATGGTAACGTTGCACTGATACTTGATGTTGCTTCATTCTACTCTACGAAGGGTTAAAGGAGTAATGATTCATGACTGATATGGCATCGTTCAATGATAAACAGCTCGATGCAATCCGTGAGGTCGGGAATATAGGCACAGGGAATGCGGCTACTGCTTTGAGCGGGCTTCTTTCCCGCATGATTCACATGGACGTACCCAAGACTGAGCTTGTCTCGATATACGAGCTCGGAGACCACTACGGCGATCCCATGCAGATAGTGGGTGCTGTGTTTGTGCGTTCAACGGGTGGCTTCCAGTGCAGCCTGATATTCATTCAGCCCGAAGAGGACGCGCAATTGATGGTTGAGCTCCTCCTGAAACAGCAGTTCGGGACGTTCATACCCGCCGGGGAAGTTCCCCAAGAGATGACCGACAGCGCATTGACCGAAGTCGGCAATATAGTGTTGAGCTCGTTCCTTAACGCGATAAACATGCTTCTTGGCACTCAGCATCAGATAAGCGTTCCCGGAGTTGCCCACGACATGCTCAGCTCAATACTTGACGTTGTGGCATCGATTTACGGGCAGTTAGGCGAGACAGCACTTCTCGTGAACACTGAGCTTAAGGTTGAGGGTCTTGAAGACGGGCACAAGATTTCCGGCCATATAATATTGATCCCGGATCCTGATTCACTTGAACTCCTCCTGAAAAAGCTGAAGGTGATGTGATGTAATGGCAGAAAACAGCATAGTTCTGGGCATGGCTGACTTAATGGTCGTGCCTGCACCGGTGAAATTGATTACGCTCGGTCTTGGTTCATGCATAGGTCTCGTAGTGTATGACTCGTTCGCGAAGGTTGCCGGGATGGCTCACATAATGCTTCCCGACAGCAGGGGGCTTCATACCTCGGAGAAAGTCGGGAAGTTCGCAGATACCGCCGTTCCTGCACTGATTGAGGAGATGCTCAGGAAGGGTGCTACTCGTCCGCGCATAAAGGCCAAGATTGCCGGAGGTGCGCAGATGTTCTCATTGCCTGGAGCGTCCGCAGAGTTCCTCACTGTCGGGGCCAAGAACGTCAGCGAGACCAAGAAACGCCTTGCGGCAATGGGTATAGCTGTCCTTGCCTCTGACACGGGCGGCAATAAGGGACGCACTATAGAGTTCTCGACGAGCAACTGGATGCTCAAGGTGAAGACGCTCGGAAAGGGAGTCAGTGAGATTTAGGCGGCGGGGGTGAAGATTCTGAAATGACAGCGGCAGACGAAAAAACTTTGTGGGATACCTATTCCCGGACTGGGCAGGGGCGCGATGAGCTGATTATGCGTTACTTGCCGCTCATCAAGTACGTTGTCGGGAGAATGGCTGTTACCCCTCCGCAGGGTCTCGACTATGAGGACATTCTGAGCTTCGGCGTTTTCGGCCTTATGGATGCGGTTGAGAAGTTCGACCCGTCCAAAGGCTACGTTTTCCAGACCTACGCAATCCCAAGAATACGCGGGGCAATTCTTGACGAGCTCCGAAAATGCGACTGGTTCTCACGGACTGGCAGGGAGAAAGTCCAGAAGTTCAACCGCGCAACAGAGAAGATACTCCGCGACAAGGGAGAAATGCGCGATGAATGGATCATGCAGGAAATGGGCATCTCTGAGGATGAGTACTACGAGATTCAGGACCTTGCATCACGCGGCTACATCACTTCCCTCGATGACACAACACCCCTTGAGGATGGTGAAGTTCCCATTGACGCGACACTTGCAGACGACAGGGAGACAGCCGCAGATCGTCTTGACGATGAGAGCGAGAAGCAACAGCTCACCGAGGCACTCCAGGAATTGCCGGAACGTGAACGCCAGATGCTCAGCCTGTATTACTATGAGGGCCTGACGCTCAAGGAGATAGGCCGGGTTATGGGAGTGTCTGAAAGCAGAGTGTCCCAGATTCACGGGAAGGGTCTTGCCATGTTGCGCGCAATTCTCAGGGAGAAAATAAACGAGCTATAACTAGGGAGGTGAATTAGGATTGTTCGAGAAGGATAAATTTTACTTGGAGGCACTGCCTGACGGTATATATCTCTCGTGTCATGAAAAGGACTTCAAGGAGAATGACGTTTACGCGTTCCTCAAGGAATGGGGAATAGCCCGCTATGACTTCAAGGCCGTTCGGAAATTCATCAAGGACGGCGAAACCTGCAAGGTCTGCGGAAGAAGCGAATCATTAGAGCGGGACGCAAGGATACTCATTACACTGGACAAGGAGAAAATGACTGCCTCAGTCGCTATTGACCCTCCGTTCTTCACCAAGCCATGGCCTACAGTTGAGGAGGTTAAACGCTCACTTGAGGCTCACGGCGTGAAGATAGGGATTGATGATACAGCTATACAGTCATTACTTGCCCGGAAACTCGCGAATGAACCAGTTGACGTTGCCCACGGGATACCTCCGATTGAGGGCAGGAACGCAGAAATTGAGCTCATCAAGGACCCCGACAAGCCGTTTGACGTTAGGGACGACGAAAAGATAGACTTCTGGAGCAGGAGCACGATAGTTACAGTTCACCCCGGCCAGGAGATCGCCATAAAGCACCCATTGGAGAACGGGAAGAATGGCGTTGACGTTACTGGGGCGGTCGCTAAGTCCATGCCTGTGCGGAACGTTGATTTCTCTTTTGGGGACGGCCTCAAGCGCGACGAGATGAACCCCCTCTTGCTCGTTGCCACAGCAGAAGGCCAGCTCAAGAACGAACGCGGAAGGCTCGTTGTCCTCCCTGAGCTCGACATTCACAGGGATATAGATTTCGGCATCGGCAGCATCGACTTCACGGGAGCGGTCAAAATCACCGGGGCAGTACGCGACGGCTTCCACGTAACGGCTCAAGGCAACATCACCATAAACGGCCCGGTAGAAGGTGCAGACCTCGATAGCCAGGGGGTAATCATCATTCAGGGCGGAGTCCGTGCAATGGGTAAGGGAACAGTCAGGGCTAACGGCGATATTTCCCTCAGCTTCGGAGACCAGGCTACCATCAGGAGCGGAGGCAGTATCCTCGTGAAGAACGCAATACTTCACAGCCACTTGTACGCTCAGAGGGCAGTCGTGGCTCTTGGGAGCGGGAAACACTCACAGATTGCAGGCGGGAGAATTGAGGCAGGTCTTGAGGTTGCCTGCAACGTTCTGGGCTCTGAAATGGGAACAAAGACTGACGTAATCGTCGGCCTTCCTCCTGAGCAGCTGGAGAAACG
The DNA here is from genome assembly GCA_017405525.1 of Synergistaceae bacterium. GTDB lineage: Bacteria > Synergistota > Synergistia > Synergistales > Aminobacteriaceae > JAFUXM01. The sequence continues at coordinate 24,805 of JAFRAH010000009.1, read as the reverse complement.
AAAAATATTCACGTCCGAGATAAAACGCTGTGAGGAAAATCTTGAACGCCTCGAACCAAACATGAACCTCCTGAAAAAACTTGAGGCGGCCGGGCAACTTGACGACAAGAAACGCGCGATGATGATGGACCTCACAAAGATGAAGTTCCAGCTCCAGGCGGCACGTGAGAGTATGCAGAAGGAGCTTGACGCACTGGAGGAACAAATAGCCCTCGTTAAGGACAAAGGAATAGTCAGGGTCAAGGATATATGCTACCCCGGCGTTGTAATCACAGTTAGGGGTCTGACGTACATAGTTCACGAGATCTGCAAGTACACGGCGTTCATTGCCGACGACGAGAAGAGAGCTATTGTGCTTGTCCCGTATGACTACAAGTCAGGGAATATAGGAGGCTAGAGACATGCAGCCAGTCAGCATGATTATGTCGAACATCAACGTTGAGGCAATGACCCACCACGCTCCGAACGCATTGGCCGCCGCTCAGGACACAGGGCAGTCGCAGGAGATTGTCCGTGAAGGTATCAAGGTAGTCCAGACAGTCCAGGCAAGCGAGGCAGCCTATGAGGCACAGAGAGTTCACCGCAAAAACGAGAATGACGAACGCGAAGGCAGAGGCGGGAATAATGGCCGGGATTCGTTCGAGCATACAGAACAGAAAAAGAATGAGCATGAAGAAATTGCTGATGCTCCATTGATGAGGGAAAATGTTAGGAACAAGAAGCGCGTCAGTTTTCTCGCATAGACACACAGAATAATAATCCCCCGGAAGCTGTCATAACGAGGCAGGACGGGGGAAATTTTTTTGCCTTCAGGAGATGGACGAGCCATGAACTTAAAGCACAGAATAGGAATGATAGCTAGGTCAAACAGCATAATTTGGGAACTCGCTAAAAGAGTTGAGTTGCTTGTTTTCAGCCGCAACAGAAGACGGCAGGATAAACATTTCGGCCCGTTGAACCCGTCCGTTAAGTTCAGCGTTTACAGACCCGAACGCTCTCATGGCCTCCTTGCGTTTTACCTGTCTGGTTTGGGGTATATCTGCATCAGCAAACATGAAGGTTTCACGCCCATAATCGACGCTGAGAACTACAGGACGCAATACAACGTTGACTTCCCCGTGAACGGCACGCGCAATGCATGGGAGTATTACTTTGAGCAGCCTTGCAGTTACTCCCTAGATGAGGTCTACAACAGCCGGAATGTCAGGTTGTCGGGCTGGACCTTGCGCAGGAATGTGCTGCCTTTTCCGCCTCCTTCACTGGAGATTACTGACGACATGATGCGTGATGCAATGAGAGACGCTCCCGTGAAGAAATATATACGGGACATTGCAGGGGAAAAGGTAAATCATGACGGCATCAACGAGATGATAGGTGTATTCGTGAGGGGAACTGACTATGCTCTACTGAAACCTTCAGGTCATCATATCCCTCCGACGGCTGAGCAGGCTTCACTGAAACTTGATGAGTTCCTCGTCAGGTTTGGGGAGAGAAAGATATTCCTTGCGACTGAGGACGGAAATATATACGACTTCTTCAAGAACAAGTACGGGAACATGATATACACGACAGACCATAACCTTATCAGGAACTACTCAGGCCGTGATTACCTAGCGAATATCATAGACGCTGGAGACAGGTACAAGTTCGGGCTTGACTACCTCGTGAAGATGATATGCCTCTCTGAGTGCAAGTACATTATAGCCTCACCTGCAGGGGGCTCAAGATTTGCCCGGCTCCTCAACAATGGACGCTACGAGGAAGAACATATATTCAGTCTCGGAATGTATTAGCGGCAAATGGACAAAGATATATGGCTCTCCACTCTATGGGATGAATGGCTCACTTCCCCGGTGAAACATGCAGACGCTGAGGTTTCAGGTCTCCTCACGGGCATGAGGCGCAGCAACGGGACGTTCAGCACCAACAGGCTCAGGGCAGCAAGAAGGCTCACAGGTCCGGGAAAAGTCAGGCTATGGCCGCTCACCTCATACGCCGGAAAATTCCCGCTTGGTATCTCAATGGCAACATCACCGGGACGCAAACCCTCAGTGAAGTTCACGTTCCCCCCCCGAATCCTCAAGGCTCCTTCAGGCATCAATACAGCGTGGGCATGGCTCAAAGGACTATGGGGCAGCACTGGAGGGCTCTACTTCCCACGAACTGGCTACTATCTCGCTCTCATTGTCTCGGACGCTGAGGCATCGCGAATGACGCAGGGAGTCCTTGAGCTCACGGGGCTGTCATGGAGCAGGCACAAGAACGCCTTCACCCTCCGAAACCACGACGACATAACCACATTCCTCTACAATGCAGGGATGACATCGGGAGCTCTGGACTTCGAGGGAAGGGCAGTAATACGTTCGGCACGGAACAAGGCTAACCTCGAAAGGAACTATGACGCGGCAAATATCGCACGTTCGGTTAAGGCAGCAGGTGAACAGCTCAGGCTTGCGGAAAAATTAGTGTCGTCAGGAATTTTTGAGGCTCTCCCGGAAAAACTAAAGGAGGTAGTGAGGTTAAGGCTTTCTTTCCCGGAAGCCTCCCTTGAGGAAATCGGAGAGAAGCTCAATCCCCCCGTGAGAAAGAGCACGGTAGCCTACAGGTGGAAAAAAATCCAGGCTATCACTGAAGGCAAATAACACGCTCCCCCCCAAATAGAAATTTGCTGTAAAATATCGGCGGGTAAAAACCAATCCCAACACAAAAACTAAATACGGAGGAATTTGAACATCATGAAGCTCAAAACTTTCACGCCTGCTGACGTGGCAGGGAAAAAAGTACTCATGCGCGTTGATTTCAACGTCCCCTTCAAGAACGGAAAAGTTACGGACAATGCCCGCATTCTTGCACACACAAGCACCCTCAAGAAATTGCTTGACGCTGGCGCAAAGGTCGCATTGGTCTCACACTTCGGCAGACCCAAGGGCAAGGTTGACCCTGCATTCTCACTCTCCCAGATAGTCCCGGACATCGAGAAGGCTTACGGCCTCAAGGTAGTGTTCGTTGATGACTGCGTGGGCGATAAGGTAGCCGCTGCTGTTGACGCACTGAAGCCCGGTGAAATCGTAGTGCTTGAGAACTCACGCTACCACCCTGAAGAGCAGAAGAATGACCCTGAGTTCAGCAAGAAGATGGCCGCACCGTTTGATGTCTTCGTGATGGACGCATTCAGTGCCTCACACCGTGCAGACTGCTCAACAAGCGGCGTTATCCCGTTCGTCAAGGCAGCGTTTGCAGGCGACCTCCTCTCACGTGAAGGCGACATGCTCGGTGCAGTCAGTGAGAACCCCGCAAAACCCTATGTGCTCATTCTTGGCGGCGCGAAAGTCTCGGACAAGATCGACATCGTGGGCAACCTCCTCAACAAGGCAACAACTATCCTTATTGGCGGCGGAATGGCCTATACCTTCCTGAAGGCTCAGGGCAAGGAGATCGGCAAGTCATTATGCGACAGTGAACGCCTCGATTTCGCCAAAGACACACTCAAGAAGGCCGCTGATATGGGCGTGAAGATTCTCCTTCCTGTTGACAGCGTTGTAGCCTCCGGGATGGACGCAACTGATACCGAAGTCGTCAGCAGTGATTCAATGCCCGCCGACAAAATGGGTCTCGACATCGGGCCTGAGACGGTGAAGCTCTTTGTTGCGGCACTTGACGGCGCGAAGTCAGTGCTCTGGAACGGGCCTATGGGAGTTTTCGAGGACGAGAAATTTGCTGAGGGCACGAAGAAGCTCGCTGAGGCAGTCGCGGCGATAACCTCAAAGGGTGCTGTAACAGTAATTGGCGGAGGAGACACGGCCAGTGCAGTCCGTCAGTTCAAGGTTGCGGATAAGGTCTCCCACGTATCGACCGGCGGCGGTGCAAGCCTCGAATACTGCGAGGGCAAGAAACTTCCGGGCATGGAGCCTTTCAGGGTATAAGGAGAGTTATTCACGATGGGCAAGAAAATATATCTCTATGGCAACTGGAAGATGAACAACACCTACAAGGAAACAGAGAAATTCTTTGAGGAGTTCCCTGCGACATATGAACCCCTGAAGAATGACCCTGACCTTGAGGTAGGAATATTCGCCCCGTTCACGTCATTGTGGCCGCTCTCACAGGGTGCAAAGAAGTGCGGAATAGTGTTCGGTGCTCAGAACGTCTACTTTGAGCCCAAAGGAGCATTCACCGGCGAAATCTCTATCCCCATGCTGAAGGAATATGACGTAACACACATCATTCTTGGCCACAGCGAACGAAGGCATATATTCTTTGAGCCTGACGAGATGATCGCCAAGAAGACAAAGGCAGTCCTTGATGCTGGGATGACCCCGGTACTCTGCTATGGTGAGATGCTCGAAGAGAGAGAGTCAGGAAACACCTTCAACGTCATGGAACGCCAGCTAAAGAGCGCACTCGAAGGATTAACGCCCGCTGAGGTAAAGAAGATCATCTACGCGTATGAGCCAGTCTGGGCAATCGGCACAGGGAAGACAGCTACACCCGACCAGGCCGAAGAAGTCTGCAAGTGGAGTCGTGAGCTCATCGGACAGCCCGAGGCAGTGATACTCTACGGCGGAAGCGTCAAGGGCTCGAACGCAAAAGAACTCCTCAGCATGAAGGACATTGACGGAGCACTTGTTGGCGGGGCATCACTCAAGCCTGCACCGTTCCTTGAGATATACACGGCATACAAGGGATAATTTGCTATGCCCTTCCGTAATTATGCGGAGGGGTATTTTTTATTGCTCAAAGGAGGGATTTATACAGTGAGAACACGAAGGATTTTCTGCCTCGTTATCGTTTTCGTCATGGCCGCAATTCCAGCCCATGCCTTGAGCTTAGGGGACGTTATCGGTGCATTCTCGAACAGCGAGGAAGCTAGGACAGCCTCAAGTGCACAGCCCGAAAACGCATTGAGCGCACGCCCTGATGAGTCGGTCTATATGGTCCTGAGACTGGAAGATACTTCAAGACTCCTGAAATGGATATTTTCCCGCGAGAATATCGACGTGTTCATGCCCCTGATACTTGGCTCAAATGACTCAAACGAGATTATAGGCGGCCTAGAGATACTCAGTGCAATAGCCAACAACACGCCCATAAAGTCGGCGGCTCTTGTTATCGGTACAGACAGGGCAGGCGCAAGGTCAAATACCCCGTTCTTCCAGATGGCATTCACCGTCAGCCCGGAGCTCTCTTCAGTCGTGGAGAAGATAGAGCAGGGGAGCGCGTCAGACTCGGATTTTGCCCGGCTCATTCTGGGGAATGACAGCCCTATAGCCCCAATGGCTGAGACAATGATCAAGGCTGAACGTGAAGGCGATATGTTCAGGATCGACAATGAGATTTTCCTGAAGGTTCAGGATGGCATGATACTTCTCGGAACATCAGCAGGTGAAGTTGACGCGGCACTAAGTGCAATAAATGATGAGGGCTCACGGATTTTGGCGAAGTTTCCGCGCAGGTTCGGGCAGAAGGATTTTGCGCTGTTCCACGTTGATTTTGGGACGGCCTTAATTCTCGACACTGAGGGAAAAGCAAAGGACTTCAAGCCTGATGAGTATTTTGACAGCCCGCTGAACATTGAGCTTTCATTTGAGAGGCTCGCGGACAAGTTCATAGTTCGCAACGCCTACAACTTCAGGGAAGCCTTCAATGATGAGTATGCTGACCTCATAGCGTCCAAAGGAAGGAACATAATCCCCGTAAATGGCGGGAACATCGACATCACCAACGCAGGGAGCAAATCCCCCTTGGCGGCAATTGGGGGGCATCTTGACCTTCCGGCAATTAAGGACGTTGACGATCTCAAATCATGGTGGACGTTCATCGTGAAACAGCTCAAGAACAGGTTCGGAATCACTGAGGAGGAATTTTCCGGGCTGTTTACGGGAGCTTTCTCGCTATCGGTGAATGACAGCGTTACGTTCGAGGGGTTCAAGATTCCGGCGGTCTACATCTCCCAGACGGGCATTAAGGGAGCGGCCCGGAAGGTCTACGAAAGGCTCACGAGATCCCCCCACTTCCACAAGGTGCAGGACGGGATATTGCAGCTTGACTCGTCCATAAGCCCAATATCGTGCCTTGTCCGGGACAATGGTGAAACATTAGGCATTGATTTTGCGGAACTTTCCAGCCTCTCAGGAAGTCCGGCCATGAAGTCAGTATTTGCCGACCTCATGAACACCCCGGCAATCTCGGCAGCGTGGCTTGATTTTGCGGGCATTCAGTCATGGATCACTGATGACGAGAACGGCGTTATGATGGTGCTCGGACCGATTGCCACGTTCGGGGGGTTCGGAAAGTACTTCCAGGCGTTCAGGGACGTGATTACCGCTGAATTTTCCGTGCCTTCTGTGGCGTTCATCTGTGAGGACATCGAGACGTTCAGGACTGAATTTGCGATTGCTGACGTAAACCCTGCCAACGGACTTTTTGCCCGGCTCATAAAAATATACAGGGACTTGAAGTAACCGCAGGAACACGGCAAAAAATATCATAATGACATATAACGCCCTCAGATCTCCAAAAATCGGGGGTCTGAGGGTTATTTTTTCGCGAAAGGGGAACTAGTAAATACCACAATGGGCAGACAAAACATAAAAGATTACTTTGACGAGGGTATAAATCCGCGCTCCCTCGAAAGTTCCGGGGCATCAAGGCTCTCGGAAAATGCAGTGTGGCTACTCGAACAGCGTTATTTTGTCCAGCGTTACGACCCCGACACTAAGGCACTCAGGAAAGAGAAGGACTTTGAGGAGTTCGCACGCAGGGTTTCACGGACGGTAGCCAGCGCAGAGGTGAACTACTCAGACTCCGCCGAATGGATACGTACCCTCGAAAAGAACATAGCCAGCGACATACTCAATCGCAGGTTTCTCTTCAACTCCCCATGTCTCTTCAGCTCAGCGGCAGGGTTGACGGTGATACCTGAATTTGCCGCGATAATCTACAAGTCTCCTGATGAGATGACGCTTGAGGACTACAGGAAGCTCTACGACTCCCGCACAAAGAACCAGCAGCTATTTGCGTGTTTCGTCATCAGCGTACCTGACAGCATCGAGGGCATATTTGATTCCGTCAAGAACGCAAGCATCATCAGCAAGTTCGGCGGTGGTGTGGGAGGTAACTTCGGGCATCTCAGGGAGCACAGCTCAGAGATTGCGGGCGGAACAGGCGGCAAGGCATCGGGCCCGGTGTCGTTCATGGAGACCTGGAACACGATGGGCGCGGTTGTCGTCCAGGGCGGGAAGAGGCGCGCGGCATTGATGGGTATGCTCTTCGACGACCACCCGGACATCTATGACTTCATCGACTGCAAGACTGAGGACGGCAGGCTCTCCTACTTCAACATCTCGGTGGCAATCTCCGACAAGCTCATGAACGCGGCATCACAGGATGAGGATTTTGACCTTCATTCACGGGTTGACGGAAGCACAGTAAGAACCGTGAAGGCAAAGGAGCTCATGAACCACATCTGCGAGTCTGCCTGGAAGCGCGGAGATCCGGGAGTGTTCTTCATTGACCGGGCAAGGCAGGACAACCTCCTCAAGATGGGCGGCCAGGAGTGGGACATTGAGGCGACCAACCCATGCGGTGAACAGCCACTGCCCAACTTCACGAGCTGTAATCTCGGCTCAATCAACGTTGAAATGTTCGTGAACGATTCGGGAAAATTCGACTGGGAGAAGTTCAGTGCACAGGTCTTCAGGTCAATGTACTATCTTGACCTCGTGATTGATGCCTGCAGTTACCCCCTCGAAAAGATAGGCTTGCGGACAAAGTCAATCCGTCCTGTCGGCTTGGGGATAATGGGGCTTGCTGATGCCTCGATAATGCAGGAGATAGTTTACGGCTCTGACAGGTTCAACGCATTCTGCAAGAAGTTAGGCGGTGTACTTGCACGTTCAGCACTCAGCGCAACGATACAGATAGTTACCGACGCGGGGAAAAACCCATTCCCTGAGCATGGCCTCGTCCGTGAGCTCTTCAAGGGGGTAAAGCTCCCTGAGACCAACGGCGAATACCGGGCAATGTTACGCGACATGAAGGCCGGAGGGAATATACCCGCAACTCTGATTAACACCCTCGATGAGTTCGACTTTGAGGATGCCGGGTTCATTCTCGCCAACCTCTTCAAGGGGAACATGAGGAACAGCAGGAGGCTCTCAATTGCACCGACGGGGTCAATCTCGATGATACTCGATGCAAGCTCCGGGATTGAGCCAAATTTTGCGTGGTCATGGAACAGGCGGATCATGAAGGTTGACGGTTCAGGCTTCGAGGATCGTGAGTTCTGGCACAAGCTCCTAACCCCTGAGCTCCGGGCTGAGTACAGGGCTTCAGGCGGTCATCTCTCGTCCCCTGAGTACGTTACGGCCTACGACATAACGACACAACAGCACGTGAACGTTACGGGGATATTCGCGCACGTCGTGGACAGCGGCATAAGCAAGACCGTGAACCTCCCGAACAGCGCAACAGTCGATGATGTTCGTCGTGTCTATCAGGACTGCTACAGCATGGGGTGCAAGGGCATAACGATATACCGGGACGGCTCGCGCTCATTCCAGCCCATTGAGGCAAAAAAGGAAGATGACAAGAAGGAGGATGACCCCGTGCCTGACGAGAAGGCCAAACGCGTAAAGGAACGTCCCGGCCTCGTGGTTTTCGGGAAAACGATAAAGGACACGACACCATGGGGGAGCATCTACATCACGCTGAACCTTGACGGCAAAGACCCGTTCGAGATCTTCATCAACGTTGGAAAATCTGGCTCAGAGTTGAAGGCCATGACTGAGGCTTTGTCCCGCGTAATATCGATAGGGCTTCGTTCAGGGTGCAGCCTTGAGGACTTCATCGACACGCTGAAGGGGTTATCCGGCAAAGAATACTGGATGCTGAACTGTGATGATGACCATGTGGCGAGGTCAATACCTGATGCTATAGCGTTGCTTCTGGAGAAACTCATAAACAGGAAGGTGCTCAATGCCCGGCGAAATGACAAGTCGCTTTTGTGCCCTGACTGCGGCGCACCACTTGAGATGATTTCGGGATGTGAATACTGCTTCAGCTGCGGTTATTCCCCCTGCAAATAGATATTTAGCCCCCTCCTGACTGAGTGAGAAGGGGGATTTTTTCTGCCCTTGTGCCTAATATGCCCCGTCTGCCTTGAACACTACGGGAAACGTCTTCAGTATCAGCTTCACGTCCTCCCACACGCTCATGTTCTCGATATAGTCAAGATCCATCTCGATCCACTGCTCCCACTTCACGTCTGCGCGGCCTGAAACCTGCCAGTAGCACGTGAGGCCCGGACGGACAAGCCACCTCTGACGGTCGTAATCGTCGCAGGTCTCCATGTTCAGCGTAATCACCGGGCGCGGCCCAACCACCGACATATCGCCGGTAAAGACATTCCACAACTGGGGGAGCTCGTCTATGCTGTATCTCCTGATGAACTTTCCCACACGCGTAATTCTTGGGTCATCCTTTATCTTGAACGTGTGGCCGGTCATTTCGTTATCTTTCAGGAGCTCCTTTATCCTGCTCTCAGCATCAGGCACCATTGAGCGGAACTTCAGCATCCTGAACGTCCCCATATCCCTGCCGTAACGTTCTGCACTGAAGAACACGGGTCCGCCGTCCTCAAGTTTTATTGCGACTGCCGTAACCAGAAGAACGGGCGACAACACAACGAGCGCAATACCAGACGAGACGACATCAAACGCCCGCTTCACGAGGAAGTACAGCCTGCTCTTGTGCCTCAGTATCTCCCTCATGTTGTACCTGTATTCCTTCCGCAACGACGTATCAGGCTCACTTGACGGGGCTTCAAGTCCGTATGCAGGCCGTGCAGTGAGCATCTTCATGAATCCGGGACGCTTTGAGGCCACGAAATGACGGAGTGAGTACCTCAACCCCAGACTTGCGGCCATGAACGCAACGAGACTCAGGATTACGGGCATCAATGGGACGGCAGCCTCAGACGTGAGGGCAAAGAGCACGCTCACGAACCCCGCCAGGAATCCCGAACGAACGACTGAATGACGCTCCTCGTGAGCACCCCGCATGAGGATACCCGTACCATAGAGGCCACCGAAGGCAAAGCACACTATCACCGTGCCAGTCAGGAAGGTACGAGCCTCGTCCTCAAGACTTGCGCCGCTAAGTGAGAGAATGCCCGAAAGTATCAGATGGTGGATGAATGCGTCAAATGCTGCCTGGATGAGTGATGACGAGAGCGTGAGAGCCTTGCAGGTCTTGGGAGACATGTTCATGATTGCGCCTCCCCAAAAAGAAACGTCCGCCCTGGATGCTTAGTGAGCGAACGTGAATTATTCCCTGCTAGTTGTGATGAGAGACAAAGATGGGTGGCGTGGCGTGGCGTGGCGTGGGATTATACATGCCCGAAACCAATTGTGTCAAGTCCTTTCTGTGAGATTATCTGCATTCCTGAGATTATATCACGGCTCAATATGCCCCCGAACCCTTGAACACCGCCCTGAATGTCCGTATCATGATGACAATATCAAGCCATACGCTCCAGTTGTGTATATAGTACAGGTCAAAGTCTATTCTCTGCTGGTAGTTCTCCACGTCATTGCGTCCGTTCACCTGCCAGTAACCCGTCATCCCCGGCTTAACCCGGAATATCTGCCGCGCAGTCCTGTAGCCGTAATACAGCTCAACCTCCTTCTGCACTATCGGGCGCGGCCCCACAAGGCTCATCTCTCCCTTGAGGACGTTGAACAGCTGGGGCAGTTCGTCAAGGCTGGACTTACGGAGGAACTTGCCGAGCGGCGTTATCCGGGGGTCATTCCTGAACTTGAACGACTCCTCAAATTCTGCCCTGAGCTTGTCATCCTTCAGCATCTCCTGAAGCATGGCCTCAGCATTGGGTACCATCGTCCTGAACTTGCAGATACGGAAAGGCTTTAACTCCCTCCCTACCCTTCCGTGATAGAACAGGACACTTCCGCCGTCATGTCGCTTGATCAGCCAGGCAACAGGCAGCATGATAAACGATGCAAGCAGCAGCGCAACAGTTCCTCCCACGTAGTCGATGATGTTCTTCGCCAGCATGTTCACCGGACTGAGCAGTCCCTGTGATGACGTGATCACGGGCATTCCGTCAATGCTCCTCATCTTGGCCGTCATTGTCGTCAGCATGTACATGTCGGGAATGTACATTACGCGGTCAATCCTCTCCTCAACCTCGCCGAGTATCCCCGAAAGCTCCCTACGTGAGGCCGTTGGTATCGCTATCACCGCCTCATCCGCCTTCAGTTCGTCCTGAACCCTCCCGAATTCGGAGATTGCCCCCAGAACCGGGACACCCCCGATGATTCTGCCCTTCATGGCCGGGTTGTCGTCTAGGAAGCAGAGCACCTTCCTTGCGGTGAACGGGGACTTAGTGATGTTCTGCGCGAAGAGTTCACCTGCCTCACCTGCTCCGAGTATTATCACCGACGTAACAGCAAGCCCTGCCCTGAAGAGCAGCCGCCTGTAGAGATAGCGCACTGCTAGGTCAAGGGGGATAAAGAGCGAGAGCCCCAAAACTACGGAGAAAAGCCGTGCCCTGTTGCCCTTGGTGTAGAAGAAGAGGACGCTGACGAGAAATATGATCAGTCCCGAACGGAGGCATTTCTTCATTTCGTCCCGGAAAGTCCAGTTCCTGAAGCCATACATTGACCCGAACATGAAGAACAAAAGCATAGTCCCTGTGAGGAATGCCCTCGTTTCATGCGGCATTTTCCCCGGCATAATGACCATGCACGAATAGAAGAGCACAGCGTCAATCACTGCCTGGAGGGAATACAGCAGGAAGCGTGCTGTTTGTGATGATGTTTTCTGAGGCTTTATCCTCTGCATGTCAGTCTCTATTTCTTTACGCCTCCTTCTTGAATTGTATTGTGATTTGCGGAGATTGTACCACAGGAACGGGGTTAATATGCTCCCTTGTGGGTTATGACTGCAAGGGGGGTCTTGAGGAGTATTGCCAGATCCAGCCACACGCTCCAGTTATGGACATAGTAGCAGTTGATCTCACGCCTGAAGTCAGCATCGAGGTCGCTCCTCCCGCTGACCTGCCAGATGCCCGTAAGGCCCGGCTTGGCGGCATATACCTTCTTCGTGAAACGTTCGCCGTAAATCATGTCAACATCACTCTGTATTAACGGTCTCGGACCTACTAGGCTCATCTCACCCCTGAAGACGTTAATGAGCTGAGGCAGTTCATCAATGCTGGTCTTCCTGATTTTCGCCCCGATTTCCGTCAGTCTTGGGTCATCCTTGAGCTTTATTCCCTTCTTGTAGGACGCGAATATTTCCGGGTCGCTGAAGAGTTTTCGCGTAATCTCGTCGGCGTTCGTGTACATTGAGCGGAACTTGTACGTCCTGAAGTGTTTTCCCTTCCATCCCGTGCGTTCCTGAATGAAGAGTATCGGCCCACCGTCCTCGCGCTTTATCTTCCAGGCCGCCCAAATCATGAACGGTGAAAATACCACAAGAGCCACAGCAGCACCTATGTAGTCTATTACGGTCTTGAAGAATATGTTTACGGGGTTAAGGAGACCCTGGGACGATGAGATTACAGGCAGGCCGTCCATGCTCCTGATTGTTGCTGTCGATGTCGTGAGCATGTACATGTCAGGAATGTAGAGCACCCGGTCTATGCTCTCCTCTACCATGTTCAGGATGTCGGCAGCCCGTTTACGTGAGGCCGAAGGAATGGCTATCACTGCCTCGTCAGCATGAAGCGATGACTGTACTCCCGCGAAGTCCCCAAGTTCACCGGCAACCCTGACACCAGAGATCTCGCGGCCCTGTTTTTCGGGGTCGTCGTCAAGGAAGCATACTGCCCGCCGTATCGTGAAGGGTGATGAGGCTATACAGTGCGCGAAAATTTCGCCGGTCTTCCCTGCACCGAGAATGATTACTGATTTCGACAGAAGCCCGGACCTGAAGAGCCAGCACCTGAAGAAGTACCTTGCTGTGAGAGTTAGGGGGATGAAGAAGGCTATCCTTGCTGTTACGCTGAAGGTTGAGACGGTGAACTTGTTGGCGTAAAGGTACAGGACACTCAGCAGGAGCATCAGTACTGAGGCTTTGAGGACGCAGGTAATTTCGTCCCAGAGTGCCCAGTTCCTGAAGCCGTAAAGTTTTCGGAAGAGGAAACATGCTGCCATTGTGCCAGTGAGGAATATTCGTATCTCAAACGTCATGTTAGCGGGCGGGAAAATCAGGCACAACTGCCACAAGAGGACATCAATAATAATCTGTATGACTGAGAACGTGAAGACTTTTATGCGCGAGGCCATGACAAAAAAAATAATCTCCCTTCAGGAATATTGCGGAGATTGTATCACAGGCTTAATGCCTTGACTTTCTGACAGTACACATAAAAAAAATCCCTCCCCCGAAAATTCCAGAGGAGGGACGTTATATTGTTGCTCTCTATTCGGTGATTGCCTTGCGTGCCTCGTGAGACTTCTGCATGATCTCCTCACGGTCAAGCGTGGGGTATTCGCCGTTCCTGTAGAGCCACCTGCCATTGACCATTGTCCCGGCAATATCCCCGGAGCTCCCGGCATAGACCAGATAGGCCGCTAAGTTCTCACCGTTCACACCAATGTAGTGGGGGCTGTCGAGGTTGACGAGCACCAAATCAGCCGCCCAACCTTCGCGTATCATTCCCTTCTGCGAGAAACCGAACGCCCGGGCACCCTCATACGTCGCCATTCTCAGAGCGTCAACTGCAGGAACACATACGGGGTTCATGCTTGCGCCCTTGTGGAGGATTGCCGCAGTCCTCATCTCCTCCCACATGTCGAGGCGGTTATTGCTCGATGCTCCGTCAGTCCCAAGTGCAACAGGAACATCACGGTCAAGCCACGAAGGAAGGGGCATTATTCCGCTGCCTAACTTTAGGTTGCTGCAAGGGCAGTGAATGAGCGATATATTTTCGTGGAGCTCAGTATCAGGGTCAAGCCAAACGGAATGAGCAAGGTTAGCGTAGGGTACTGAGTCCAGCCCGGAGGCTTCAAGGTACTCTGACGGAGTCATGCCGAGATTGTCGCGCTCTCCTTTGGTCTCCAGGAAGTGGAAGTGAACACCTAAGCCGTGGGATTTTGCCGCCTCAGTGATGCTCTTCATGGCCTCCATCGGGACGGTATAGGGTGCATGAGGCCCAAGCTGTACGGTGATGAGACCCTCGCGGCCGTGGTACTTCTCCGCAAGCTCTATGTTGTTCTGGAGGGAACGCTCGATTTTGCCCGGTTCTCCGGCGGTTATGCCCCTGCAGAGTGCCGCCTTCATTCCCGCAGAAAGGACAGCATCCGCAACGCCCTCCATCTCGAAGTACATATCAGCGAAGCACGTTGTCCCTGTAGCGAGCATCTCAAGCATGGCCGAAAGAGTTCCCCAGTAAATATATTCAGGGGTCAGCTTGTCTTCAACCGGCCAGATTTTATTCTTCAGCCACTCCATCAACGGGGCATCCTCACCAAGTCCCCTGAGCAAGACCATTGCCGCATGAGTGTGTGCGTTGACGAAACCGGGGATTACTGCCATTTTTCCGCGACCTGAAATTATCTTGTCGGCACTTGGGGGATTTTCCCGCGCGTCTGTGATTGAGGCTATCCTTCCCTTTGAGACGAGGAGGTGAACACGCTCTGCAATAGTCCTTGAGCCGTCCGAAATGTATACGTCCTTGAACAGTGTCGCCATTCCTGATTACTCCTGCCAGCTCTTCATGTACTCTGTCTGCTCGTCGGTCATTATGTCGATTTCGATCCCCAACGCCGCAAGTTTTGCCTCCATCACTGCCCTGTCTGTCTCCATTGGGACGGGGTAAAGTCCGGGCTCCAGCTTGTGCGTGAAGATGTGCAGTGCTGACTCAAGCTGTAACGAGAAGCTCAGGTCCATAATCTCGATTGGGTGGCCGTCAGCACAGGCAAGGTTAGTCAGCCGTCCTTCACCGAGAAGGTTTATTCGGCGGCCGTCCTTCATGACGTAGGTGTCTATGTTGTCGCGTAAGTGCTCGATGTGGTCAGACATTGCCGACAAATCGGGCTTGCTTATCTCAACGTCAAAGTGCCCAGCATTCCCCAGCACTACACCGTTCTTCATGCGTGCGAAGTGCTCACGGCGTATAACGTGAATGTTCCCCGTGAGTGTCAGGAATATATCGCCGAGACTTGCGGCCTTCTCCATGCTCATGACGCGGAAACCATCCATCAGTGCCTCACATGCCTTGTGGGGGTCAATCTCCGTAACTATGACGTGCGCACCCATACCCTGAGCCCTCATAGCAACGCCCCTTCCGCACCAGCCATAGCCCACAACTACAACGGTCTTTCCTGCAACAATCATGTTAGTGGTTCTGATGAAGCCATCCCAGACTGACTGGCCTGTACCGTATCGGTTGTCGAACAAGTATTTGCTGAGGGCATCATTCACCGCAATCATCGGGAACTTGAGGACACCCTGCGAGTTCATGGCCTTGAGCCTCTTGACCCCTGAAGTGGTCTCCTCAGAGCCTCCGAGAATTTCGGGGATTAGGCCGGTCATCTCCTGATGTATTGTTGCGACAAGGTCAGCTCCGTCATCGATTATCACGTTGGGCTTGTAGTTCAGGACTTTGCGGACATACCCGAAGTACTCATCCGTTGACATGCCGCGGTGTGAGTAGACGTTCACGCCGTTTTTCGCGAGGGCGGCGCAAATGTCATCCTGAGTCGAGAGGGGGTTGCTGCCACATGCTGCTACTCTTGCTCCGAGCTTCTTGAGGGTAATGAGGAGGTTTGCGGTTTTCGCCTCAAGGTGAAGACACGCCGCAATAACTGCACCCTTGAAGGGCTGTGCTTCCCTGTACTTGTTGTAGCTGAACTGCAACGAGGGCATATACTGCCAAGCCCAGTCGATTTTTTTCTGGCCATGTTCCGAAAGATTGAGGTCTTTCACTTCATAGTCTGACATTAAGATTTTTGCCTCCTGTGAATTATCTGTATTGTGAGATTGTCATAGTATAACAAAAACCCTCCCGAATAACTCTCAGGAGGGCAGGGATTTTTTCGGTTGTTCAACAGGTTACTTCTTCCCTATGTTGAGGACTTCATTCCAGCCGTAATATGACTCAGAGAGCACGACACCTTCAGGAACATCTGCCTGTTTGTCCGCTCCCTTCTGGAACTGGAACCAGAAGACAGCATCAACACGTCCCGAAGCCAATGCGGCGGCACGTGCACCTGACTCAATGTTCACGAGCTCGACATTCACCTTGAGCCTCCGGGCAATTTCGGCGAGCACCGCAGTGTTGAACCCGGCAGGTTTTCCGTCAGCAGCAACGAAATCTATCGGCGGAAGGTCTCCAGTTACGGCAACCTTTATCTTCTTGTCGATGTTCTCATACACTCCGAACTCCACAGGTTCAGGCTCATCAAGTCCGGGCTCAGCTATGTATTTTTCCCGAAGTATCGCAAGCGTCCCGTCAGCTTTCATTGACATCAAGGCCTCGTTGAACTTGTTTCTCATTGCGGGGTCGTCATCTTTGCGGAAACCGAAAGAGAGCGTTGAAGGCAGTGTGCGAACTATTGATACTATCTTGTAGCCATCGTTGAGTCTCATGAGATATTCTGCCACGTCTTCAGGCAGGGAAATAGCATCTACTTCACCGGCATTGAGTGCCATCTGCATGGCCATCAACGAGTCATAGAATACATGTGTCATCGGGTAAGGCTGTCCGGCAGTGAATATTGCGGTTTTGCCCTTAGAGACATCGTTATCGCTGAACTTGGTGAACTCTTCAGAGGTCATGTTCACCTTTGAGAGGTGGCCTATTTTGTGTTCGGCTGAGTATGCGCTTCCGGCCAGAAGACACACTGCAAGAAGGACTGCGAGAATTTTTACAGACTTCATAGCGATACCTCCTAAAATTATTATGTGGATTGGAGTTATTCTAGCACAGAGTTTCAGCACTGCATGGGTATTATTTCGCCGCGATTATTCGGCAGTCAGTGAGCTTGAATGCCTTGTTCCACATTCCAGTGTCAACTTCCGAGACTTTCCCCTGAATTGTTACGTTCCCTCCCGTCTCGATTTCCGCAAGCAACGGGTCATCCTTCGACAGGTAGCACGTAGCTATAGCCCGCTGGCTCAAGTCCGAGAAGTAAGCGTCAAATTCCACTATAGGCACTCCATTATCTGCCTTGATGCCCGTAACCTCACCGTGAAGCCTTAAGGTCTTTCCCTTGTAGGTCTTTTCGGCCTTGAAGGGGTTGACCACGTAGGCACGCAACAAAGTCTCAGGTGATATGGTAGTGCTTGCGTCAATCTTGGCATATTTGGCGGGGTGCTCGTAGATGTCGGCAACCTTCAGAGCGTCCTCATCAGTAACGAGCCTCACATATTCGCCGAAAAGAAAGCCTAGTTTCTTGTCGCTGGCCTTCTGTGTTAGTCCCGGCCTGTAGTTCACGATTACCCAGCGTTCACCTTGCGGGCTTGTCCATTCACCAAGATAGTCGCATATTTCGGGTGGAGTGTAGCTGTTCCCCTGACGGATGCCGGCCTTGATGACCTTGATGACCCGTGCCTCAGTGTTGGGCTGTGAACGGAGCTTGACGTTTGACGTTGGGACTGCCGCATTAACGCCCGGCGTGTAGGTGTACTTGCCTTTTTCCGTGATGTACGAGGGAAGTTTATTGCCCTTGATGAGCGTCTTGATCTCAGCAAGTGCCTTCTCCTGCGTGAACTTCTGACGTTTCCTGAGCTCTGAAATTTCCTTTTCGAGCCCGGCAGTGTAGGTTTTGTTCTTTCGCTGGCCTTCAAGGAATGACGCTACATTTTCACCGAACGTTGAAGGCTCAGTTATATAGGTGCTGTAAATATCGGTAAGCATTGCTGAGGCTTCGGGCATTGCTTCGGCCTTAACGGTGAAGAGAATTGCGGCAAGAATTAATGGGATTAACTTTTTCGCGTTCAATTCATACCCTCCTGAATTTTCCTGAGTGTTGGATTTCGCCTATTCTAGCATATGGCCGCCCGTTATTTCCTTCTTGTAGTCCCTGAGAAATTCGGACGTGTAACCTTCACCGCTCTTCATGACCTCTTCGGGTGTCCCTGAAGTTACGACATGGCCGCCACGTTCCCCGCCTTCAGGGCCGAGATCAATAATGTAGTCAGCCGACAGAAGAACATCAAGATTGTGCTCAATGAATATTACCGTGCTTCCGTTGTCTACAATCCTGTGAACTATCTCAAGCAGTTTCCGTATGTCCGTGTAGAAGAGCCCGGTAGTAGGTTCGTCAAGCAAATACAGCGTACGACCTCCGAATTTCTTTGAGAGCTCCTTAGACAGCTTGACCCTTTGAGCCTCGCCGCCCGACAACGTCAATGCAGACTGCCCAAGCTGGATATATCCCAGTCCTGCATCATGTATCAGCCTGAGTTTCCCGGAAATCCTCGGAATTTCCCGGAAGAACTCCCCGGCCTCGTCTACGGTCATTGCCAGAACGTCAGCAATGTTCTTCCCCTTGAAGCGCACCTCTAGGGTCTCGTGGTTGTATCGAGTTCCCCGGCAAACCTCACAGTCCGAATATATATCCGGCAGAAAGAGCATCGAGGTCTTGACGCTCCCGGCACCCCCGCAGGACTCACACCTTCCGCCCTTGACGTTGAACGAGAAACGCCCGGCATTGTAGCCCCTCACCCTTGCGTCAGGAAGTCCGGCGAAGAACTCACGGATTGCCCCGAAGACTCCCGTATACGTCGCTGGGTTTGAACGCGGAGTCCTGCCTATGGGGGACTGGTCGACGAGCACGATATTCCCGAACATGTCAGCTCCCTCAATCTTGCGGAATTTTCCGGGACGCTCCCTAAAATCACGGTCAAGAATGCGCCGCATCCCCTTATAGAGAACGTCATAGATGAGGCTGCTTTTGCCTGAGCCTGATACCCCGCTTATGCACGTGAAGACCCCGGAAGGTATTCTCACGTCAATATCCTTGAGGTTGTTGTGTGATGCTCCGAGTACGCTGAACCATCCTGAAGGCTTGCGGCGTTCCTTTGGCCTAACGATTCCTGTTGCCTCGCCTCGAAGGTATTTCCCCGTATTGCCGTCCGAGTTCCTCACAGCCTCATAGCTCCCTGCGTGAAGTATCCTGCCTCCGTTGCTGCCAGCCTCCGGGCCTAACTCCACTAACTCATCTGCCGCCTGCATAGTCTCGCGGTCATGTTCAACCACTACAACGGTGTTGCCGAGCTCACGAATTGACTTCAGGGACTTGATGAGTTTCTCCGTGTCGCGCGAATGAAGTCCTATCGTCGGCTCATCGAGGACGTAGAGGACTCCGCTGAGGTTCGAGCCGATTTGTGTCGCAAGCCTTATACGCTGAGTCTCGCCACCTGAGAGAGTATCAGCCCGCCGCAAGAGTGAGAGATACCCCACGCCGACATCACAGAGGAACTCAAGCCGCCGGATAATCTCAGGCATGAGCTGGGCAGTAATCGAGGTCTCAGAGTCTGTGAGGTTGAGGGACTTCATGACGTTCACGAGGCGTTCAACGGGCATAACGAGGAAATCACCGATGCCGTAACCTGACACCTTGACGTTGAGGGCTTCCTGCCTGAGACGCAACCCCCCGCAAGTCCTGCAGGTATCCTCCTCCCTGTACTGTGCTACTTCCTCCGTAACGTTCTCGTTCTCCGCAAACCACTTCAGTTTTGCCTCAAGCCACCCTGTAACTCCCTCAAAGCGTCCCATGTATGGCCGGGCAATTCCCTTCTCGTCGAATATCATGGGCATTCTCTCATCACCTGAGCCGTTCCAGATGAAGTCCTGAATTTCCGGGGCTAAGTCCTTCCAGGCTACGCTCAAGTCCCAGCCGTGTTTGTCCGCAAACATCTTCAGCTTCTCCACTGAATGCGGCTTAGTCCTCCATGGTATTACCGCACCGTCAAGCACTGAACGTTCGGGGTCTATTGTGAGTTCGCGGGAAAAATGCTCGTGGCTTCCCAGTCCTCCGCAGTCAGGACAGGCACCGGCGGGGTTGTTGAACGAGAACAATCGCGGCTCAATCTCAGGCATACCTATTTCGCAGTCAGGACAGGAATAATTCTCCGTCATGGTATATTCTTCATGGCCTTCTGACTTGATGAGGACGTAACCCCCTGAGAGTTTCAGCGAGGCTTCAACGCTCTCGGCAATGCGGCTTCTCTTGTCGGGCGTAACCTTCAGGCGGTCTATGACTATCTCGATATTGTGGCGTTTGTTGCGGTCAATCTCTATCTCCTCCTCAAGGTAGTACACCGTCCCGTCAACCCTTGCGCGTGTATATCCCTTCTCCCTGACGCTGCTGAAGAGGTTACGGAACTCCCCCTTCTTGCCCTTGACCATCGGGGCGAATATCTCCGTCTTGAGTCCGTCTTCATGGCCGAGAATGTAGCTCAGTATCTCGTCGATTGAGTGCCGCTGAACTGGCTTTCCGCATTTTGGGCAGTGAGGGATGCCTATTCGCCCGAAGAGTAACCTGAAGTAGTCGTAGATCTCCGTAACAGTCCCGACGATTGAGCGGGGATTATGGCCTGTACCTTTCTGCTCGATTGAGATTGCTGGTGAGAGCCCTGATATTTCGTCAACGTCAGGTTTCTTCTGGACTCCCAGGAACTGCCGGGCATATGCTGAGAGGCTCTCTACATATCTCCGTTGTCCTTCAGCATAGAGAGTGTCAAAGGCTAATGATGATTTCCCTGAACCTGAAGGCCCGGTGATAACTATGAGTTTTCCGCGCGGAATGTCTATGTTAATGTCCTTGAGGTTATGTTCTCTTGCTCCCCTAATTGAAATTTTGCCGTCCAAGAATTTTTTTCCTTTCATGTTTTCATATATACTGTGATAATTATTCCACTAAGATTTTGCGGGGTGAATTATATATCATGGAAATGGTACGTGGCTTCAGGGGGAAAATCCCGAATGTCAAGATGATGGTTGATATGAGCATCTCAGGAAATGGGGTATATGACTTCTCGTGCTTTGGTGTCGATGAAGTGGGTAAACTCTCAGATGACCGCTACATGATCTTCTACAACCAGACGAGTGCGCCAAACGGTGAAGTAACCTATTCGCCCTACACCAACGGTGCGGAATTTGCCGTGAACCTTCCTTCCCTCCCTGCAAAAATCGCACGTCTCGTGTTCACCGTGAACATTGACGGAGCCGGAACGATGGGAGAAATCACCTCACACACGATAACCCTCACTCCCGAAGGCAGCGAGGCCATGACGATGACACTTCAGGGCTCGGACTTCCACGATGAGCGGGCAATAATCAGCATAGAGCTCTACCGTAAAGATGGCTGGAGAATTTCGGCAGTTGCGTCGGGCTTTAACGGCGGGTTGAGTGAGCTACTGAGACATTACGGCGGCGAGGAGGTGAGGCCGTCAGAACAGAGGGAGAAGCCCAAGCCTGTGGAGCTGCGGAAGGGTCAGAAGGTCAGCCTCGACAAGACAACCCCCAAGCTCGGCGAGGTGCTCGTCAATCTCAACTGGCACAAGAAAACTCAAAGCAGGGGGCTAATGTCGATATTCGGCGGTGGGAAAAGTGAGGCTGTTGACTTGGATTTAGGCTGCCTGTTCGAGTTCAAGGACGGACGAAAGGGCTCAATCCAAGCACTGGGAAAGACATTCGGGAGACTGGACTCATACCCCTACATTTCGCTTGATGGTGATGACAGGACGGGAGAGGTTGAGGGCGGGGAGAACCTGCGGATTAACGGCGGGGAAATCTCGAAGTTCCGGCGGATTCTCGTGTATACGTTCATCTACGAGGGCATAGCGAACTGGCAGGAAGCTGACGGAATCGCAACGGTGAAGTGTCCCGGAAGCCGTGATATTGTCGTGAGGCTTGACGAGTACGACACCTCGAAGATCATGTGTGCAATTGCCATGCTTGAGAATGTGAATGATGAGACGTTCAGCGTAGAGAAGCTCGTAAAGTTCTTCAGCGGTCATTCAGAGATGGACAAGTATTATGGCTGGGGATTGCGCTGGGTTGCAGGGAAGAAATAAGTTGCCGGGAAAAAAATAACCCCTGCCCAATGAATGAGCGGGGGATTATTGCCTTTAATGGTGGACGGCGGGGACACCGAATAAAATATACAAACCCTTGCTATCAATCACTCCTACAAAATTATTCCACTTATCTCTTGTACGGTTCTTTATACGGTCATACCCTACGCAGGGCTTAACTTCCCAAGCTTCTTTAGTTTGACAGGAACATCACACCAAGTATTAGGGACGAGGACGCGAGCTGGACGGAGCTTATTTGCGTACACATATATACAGGGACTCCCATCATCAGAGCCTATACCTATAGCTTGCAACCATTCGGGATTGCTCAGATGCTCCCTCAGAGCCTCAGCTTTATTCCAAAGCGTTTGGAGCTTTATGTCGTGAGACATGTTCACTCAACGTCCTTTACTGCGTAAGCTGTTATTCTTTTTCTCCGAAAATAATTCTAACAATGAGTTTGATAGTTTCAAAGCCTGCTTTTTCAGGAGATACTCTCGTCCCTCTTCCCACAGAAACATATACACATCTATTGACAACCAACGCAATGCCCGCATTACACGCTCATACTGTTTCAGTATTTCGGAAAGAGCCATATGGCAATTCTTTACACTTGGTTCATTCCATATAGGCTCATGGTGAAATAGCCTGTTCCTGATTTTCTTAATCCCAAGAAGTTCAGCACAGATAGTTTCACGATTCTGATTCTTCGCATTAGGAAATATTTTGTTCTGTGTGAACGTCCAGAAGTGGTATGGCGATCCTTTCTTTGGATGTTCTTTTAATATATCTATCCCGACTCCAAGTGAAAGCCCTGAGATAATATCGCCAATCACCACAGGCCTATTCTTCACATTACGTTGTGCAAATGTATACGCGTCATTTACCTTCTGGATTGTGCTTTTCTTGGTAGGCATCCATTTCAACCACTCGGCAGGATCACCAAGCACTTTGTACTTTTTACGCCTCCACGTATAGTGTTTCTCTAGGACGACATACAATCTGTTTCGCAGTGTAACTTCAAAATATTGAAGCGGTGTGAATAACATTGAGGAAAGCCATTGAACTAAATCATATGGCACTATACTATGGATTTCATCTGCATACGGAGTGAACAACGAGTAAGGCTTCAGACGCTCTGCTGAAAGTGCCGCTACAATCTCTTTCGGGTTATAAGTGTTAGTATCTATTTGTGTTTTCACACCTTTCATAATATAATTTAGGAGCAGGCTTGGTAACCAGCCCAAGTACCGTTTAGTCCTGCTACCAGTTTCATGGGATGACTAGCGGATTTCGTTTCAGGAAGGAGGATATATATGTATCCTCTTTTTGTGTATATTATATCAGCATAGTCATATTTGCACAAGCCAAAATCATTTATGCAACATGTCGACAAGTTCAAAGCGATAGCGATAACACATAACAGTATGCGTAACCTTTCCCTCATCACAGACACATCCTTTCACAAATCACTACGGCTTGTGAACAGCCGGAAGAAACTGCACGAACACAATCAGGAACGCCGCAATTCCCAGAAGGCTATAGATTACTCCTCTGACAAAACCTTTCGCTTTATTCTGCGAGCAGGCCATGACAACATCAACCCACAATGCCACAGGGACAAGCGCACCATATAGCCACCAGTTGAACGCAGAACCCTCAAGAGCATTGCGTCTTGCCGTGCTGGCTGTCAGGAGTCCCGCGATCGCAAATGCTACTGGAAAACACAGCGCGGCTTTATCGCCATCAATCGCCAGAAGAATATAAGCGACACAGAGATACAGCTAGCGAAGCCTTATGTGGGACAGTCAGCGAGCAATCAGGCGTACTCAATCGACCGCAATCATCAGTCAACCCTTCCTGCGGATTTGTCTGCGCGTCTCTCGAAGGCGATGGGAAACTGGGAGGCGCGTTATGACCTAGACATGCAGACGATAACCGGGAAGTCGGCGTATGAGCTTGCTGTGGAGAACGGATACACCGGGACGTTGGCGCAGTGGTTAGAGTCGCTGAAGGGGGCAGGGGACTACACGCCCTTGCTGAATGCGATAGAGCCGCACAGGTATCACAATGCCGGGGCGCACAACAGCGTATATCGCGGTAAGAATCTCGGAGTGTTCTCAGATGCCCAGAGCGCGGCAATCCGAGCGGGAACATTCGGCGGAACATACGGAGGAGTGTACGCGGACATATATCCTGGCGACAGTTGGACGTTCAGCAACATTCCGTACAGCTACTTGGACGCGAACGATGATGAGCAGTCAAGCACGTACAGCGGGACGATGCGGGTAGCGGACCTTGATTACTACCTGAAGGCTGGAGATCAGGGCAACGGACTAGAGACACACCATATCGTGGTAGTGCCAGACACGAACATGTTCACCGCGCCGATGAACGCCGAAAACAGTACAGAGGGCGGCTACGTGGGGAGCAAGATGAGGACAGTGTACTTGAGGAGGGCGGAAGCAATCTTCAAGGCATGTTTCGGGGAGAGTCACGTACTGAAGCACCGCGAGTATCTTGTGAATGCGGTAACAGATGGCAGAGCGTCAGGAGGAGCGTGGTGCGATAGTTATGTTGAGCTGATGGATGAGAGAATGGTATACGGTGCGCCGCAGTTCGACAGTGCGAGCACAGAAGGCGGAAATACAATCCTTAACAGGTACAGTGTATCGTGCAAGCAGCTGAATCTGTTCCGTCATCGCCCCGCCCTGATTAGCAACAGACAGTGGTATTGGCTGAGAAATGTCGT
>JAFRAH010000001.1 GCA_017405525.1 Synergistaceae bacterium | reverse complement strand
CCAGGATCAAACTCTCAGTAATAATTTTCACCTTGAGCACTTCTCTCGTCTTAGGTAGGAAACTCTTTGAGCTATACTCTCTCAGAGGTCAGTCTCTACGGTTGTAATTTGTGAGATTTCTGATACTTGGCTTTCATAAATCGCAAAACAAAAACTTACATCTCATCTGAAAAATTGCTCTGTCAATATACTCGGAATGTTGTTATCCTTCCGCTCGCTACTTGATTTCTTGGCTGTTCTTCCTTTCGGAGCATTGCCTCTCTCAAGCGCAACAGGGAAAATTATACACCCCTTTTTCCCAATGTCAACAACAAAAATTATTTCTTTTATGCCGAATGATTCCCAACAGGCTAATTATTCGTTGAGAACCATATCTATATTCATGGCCATAACGCTCATCATCCGAGCCATGTTGCCCATTATCTCGGTGGCATTCTTAGCATCAGCCTCAATGAAGGCCGCCAAGTCATCCCTCGTTATCTTCATGACCAGCATATCAGTGAACGCAACAACCGTATATATGCTTGGGTTGCCGGTAAGCACGGAGTATTCGCCGAAACATTCACCGTCCGACATGCTCGCAAGGACATATTCATTCTCGGTGCCGTACTTGAACCAGCAGACAGCACAGCCCGTGATTATCTTGTAGATTTCGCCGTTGGTCTCACCTTCTCGCAATATGACCTCATCGGCGGAAACCTTCTGTATTTTTGCGCGGGCATTGCTTATTCCCTTGGCGGTCCGGGCTGCCTCCTCAGCTATCCTTTGGGTGGCGGCATCGTCAAGAGCCATGTGTTCAAGCCGGATAGAGCCGTTCATGTTGCGGTGAAGGGGAGCGTTCTCGTCAAGAAAATATTTCTCTGCGAACTCCATATCACTGCTGCTGACTATCACGAATATTTTTGTCTGGCTAAGGTGCTGGTCTATGGCATTTTGGAACATCCTCATGAACTTTTCGTTTCGGTCGGAAGGTTCGGGGAAGTCGTTTAGGACAAGTACAAGACGCTGACCCGTCCTGCTCTTCTGGCGTTCGTTGTCGGCTATGTACGTGAATATTCCGTCCCATGTATTGAGTGGTCTTGCCGGGGGCTTGTCGTAATGTCTCTGCACGGCCTCCGCGAAACTCTGGAGGGCACTTGTCCCTTTCACTGAGGCGTTGAGGGTTATTCTTCTCTTCCAGCCGCTGAACTCCTTTATCAGCATAGTCTTCCATGCCTCTTCAGTTCCACAGATCACGAAAAGCTGAAACACTCCCTGACTGTATGACTGTTCAAGCTCAGCAAGCTCATCCTTGAGTTCTTCAAGCTCCTTCATTGGTTCGGCAGGCTTCTTCGGAATTTCAGGCTGTTTCTTCTTGGGTGCTGTGAGCATAGTTCATTCCTCCCTAATCTGCGTCCTCGTTTATGTCCTTGCGGATCTTTAGGACGTTGTTTTCGTCAATGTACTCATAGGATACCGAGTTCATGCTCTGCTTCACTATGTATATTCCGAGACCTCCTATCTCCCTTTCAT
The DNA here is from genome assembly GCA_017405525.1 of Synergistaceae bacterium. Classification (GTDB taxonomy): domain Bacteria; phylum Synergistota; class Synergistia; order Synergistales; family Aminobacteriaceae; genus JAFUXM01. Next base: position 96,370 of record JAFRAH010000001.1, on the reverse strand, counting down.
CAGCGTCAAGCGTTATGTCAGGGTCTTCATGCTCAAGCGGGTTATAGGGTATTCCGCTGTCAGTGAACATTATCTCAATGTCCTTGCCGAAATGCCGGATGCTTATTGTCGCAGTACCCTCACCATCACCGTAGGCGTAGTGTGCAATGTTCGCGAAAATTTCCTCAACCGCAAGCTGTATCGTCCCTATGTACTTCACTGGGCAGCCCCACCTCATGAGGTGCTCGTCAACAAAGGCTATAACTTCATGAAGATTCTCTATGATGGCCTCGACTGTGATAGCCTCGCGCTCGCAGAAAAACTGAAGGCACAGCATCGTAATATCGTCGAACTGCGGGGCATCGCCGGTGAACTCCATCACTGATCTGTTCATGATGTCGAGAACTTCATTTGCCGGAGCTCCTGCCGTCCTGTTCAGCTCTGCGGTCATCCTTTCAGTGCCGTAAAGCTCCCTTCTTGCGTTCGTAGCCTCAGCCACGCCGTCAGTGTAGAGGTAGAGGGTATCAAGGTGTCCGAGTGTGAAGCTGCTTTCAGTGAACTCCATATCCTCCATCACAGCAAGCGCGGGGTCCTGCTCAGTCGTGAAGAGCTCGTACATTCCTCCGGCCTTCCGTATTGCCGGGTACTCATGGCCTGCGTTTGAGGCTGAGACATGGCCGGTAGAGAGCTCAAGTATTCCCAGCCACACCGTAACGAAAAAGGACGAGTCATTTCCCTCGCAGAGCTGGTTGTTCACGTCATGGAGAATCTCGCTAGGAGTTCCTCCCATCATTGCCCTGTTCTTGATGAGCGTCTTGGCTATCACCATGAAGAGAGCGGCAGGCACTCCCTTACCCGACACATCGGCCATGACTAAAGCCAGATGGTCATCATCAACCATGAAGAAGTCGTAAAAATCACCGCCGACCTCTTTTGCCGGGGTCATTGTCGCGCTTATGTCGAAAGCCTCGTTGTTCAGGAATGGAGGAATTATCTTCGGGAGCATGTCAGCCTGTATCTGTGTGGCAATGTTCAGCTCAGCACCGATACGTTCCTTCTCTGCCGTAACGTCCGCAAGGTTGGCTATGTATTCCCTGAGTGATTCGGTCATTACGTTAAAGTTCCTTGCGAGTTCGCCTATCTCGTCATCGCTCGTGATTTCTGCCCTGTGCTCAAGGTTACCGCTACTGATCTTGTCCACGTCATGGCCGAGCCTGCTTATCGGTGCAGTGAGCCTCTCAGAGAACTTGCACCCTGCAATCCTGACGACTGCCCACATTACGACGAACGACAGAAGGAGGAAGAGTATTGCCCACTCCACATTCTCGTAGATGTACGAGAGCGGCGAAAGAATGAGGCTCCGGGGCATCTTGATGCAGAGCTTCCAGCCGGTTGACCTTATGGGGGTATAGGCGTAATAGGTCTCACTTCCTGAGAGTGCCACGCTAGTACGTCCTGTGAGTATCTCGCGCGCTATCTCCGGGGTGATGTCCGGGTCATCGGTGAGCATGGCCGTTTCTGCGTTGGGGCTGTCGGGACTGCTGATGATTTTCCCGTTGTGGTCAACGAGGAAAGCATATGCCCCCCTTCCCATGTCGATAGCCACTATTGAGCGGTAGAGGTCGGTTATCAGTATGTCCATACCCATAGCCCCGGCAAAGTTCCCCCCGCCGTCATAGAACGGAGCAAAGGCAGTCATCATTTTCCCGCGCCCCCAATGGTCATCGTAGACATCAGTGAAGCCTGTAGCCTGAGTCTTTTCGCACCGCCTATACCATGATGAGCCCGTGAAGTCGTAATACACATCTGGCTTGCCGGGTTCGGGGTTGTAGAGCGCAATGTCGTAAGCTATAAGCACTCCTGCTTTGGCCGCGAGGAATATAGCGACTTCGCGGTGCTGCCGCTGGAAGGGTATCCAGACCTGTTCGAGGTTGCCGAGAAGATCTATTTCCTGCTTGATGGACTCATAGGTAATATCTTCGCTGCGGAGAATCCTGAGCATGGAAAAACGGCCTCCATTTCTGGTATTAGTGAGGAAGGACTTCATTGGGTACGAACTTTGACGGGTTGCGGTAGAGAACGCTGACGTAATCCGCAAACATATTCGCGTACTCCAAGTACTTCCCAAGCTCTGAGTCCGCGAACCTGGCCTTGTCCTTGATGGTGTTGTAGAGGCTGGCCTCCATCTGGGTAATGAGTATTTCCTTGTTCTTTTCCCTAATGTTGTACATGCTCACGATTGCAATTATGCTCGTAACGAGAAGGGCAGAAAGTGCTACGTTCACCACGAGGCGGCGAACCTTCCTGCCGATGGGATTCCTTAGAGCCTCCGTCATTTCTCGATGTTGAAGATACGCTTGAAGCCCGTAATCTCGAAGACGTTAATGACATCTTGGATTGGGTGCCTGATTATCATAGTGCCCTGTTTCTTCATGGCCTTCTGTGCAAGGAGAAGGACACGAAGCCCCGCCGAAGAAATGAACTCAAGAGCCGACAAGTCAAATACCAAGTCGGTTATGTCGTTGAGCCCGCCCTTCAATTCAGCCTCAAGAACTGGAGCTGTCGTTGAGTCGAGCCTGCCTTCAAGTTTCAGCGTAAGGGAACTGTCGGAAGAATCTTTGCCGATTTTGAGCAGTGATACGTCGGTATTGGCTATTGATGAATAACCTCCGTTATTGGTTGTGTAGAACTTCTCGTTATTTTGGGATTGTTTCGGCAATTCTAGCACCGAGAAATAATTTTCACAAATAATCCAGCCCCTTGATGCCGGGAAATTGCGCAATGAGCCGCCTTGTGGTATATTTCAGCACTAAGGCTCTCCTGTCTGGCCATGATGCTGGCGGGGAACTAAGAAGCCAATACCCTATATACGCACATAATCGTCAGGGTCAGGCTTGGAGGTAACGGGCCGCCCTGATTTTTATTGCGCAACAACGAAAGCCGCGAACAAATCCAAACAGAAAGGAGGAGGTGCGAGGACATAATACAGTGCCTTCCGAAGGGGGGTGCATCGGATGTACAAGGCAATGGTGATACGTTTGTTTCCGTTGAAGGTTCAGGTGGGGTTATTGTGGCAGAATGCAGGCACAGCGCGCTGGGTGTGGAACTGGGGGCTGCAGGTTCAGCGGGACTCATACGCAGAGAGCAAGAGGCTTCTTAGTGTGTACGAGTTGAAGCGGAAGTTCACGGAGCTCCGAAACAGTGAAGGGTTCAAGTGGCTGAAAGAAGTTTCCCGGCAAGTCGAGGCCAATGCGCTGATAGATTTGAACATGGCATACAGGAATTTTCTCCGGCGGCTTAAGGCAGGGAAGACCGGGGGAATGCCCAAGTTCAAGGCTAAGGGAAAATGCACGCCGTCATTCTGTACACGTTCCGGGAAAGTGAAGGCTGATGAGCATAACCGCATCTATCTCGAAAAAATCGGCTGGGTGAGGTTCAAGGCTAAATGCAACCTTGAGGGCTTGAAGTTCTACAATGCACGGGTGAAGTTCGAGTGTGGCAGGTGGCTTCTGAAGTGCGCGGTAGAAGTACAGCCGGAAAAGCCGGGAATGACTTTGCGGAGTGTGAACATGGGAATAGACGTAGGGGTGAAATCACTGGCCGTAGTGAGCTGTGGAGGACGCAAGCGTGTGTTCAGGAACATCAACCGTAACCACAGGATGAAGAGGCTGACCAGGCAGCTCAAGCACCATCAGAGGATTTTGTCGAGGAAGGAAAAGGGCTCGGAAAATTACCTGAAGGAGAAATACAGGGTGCAGGACATCTACGGCAGAATAAGGCGCAAAAGGCACGAATACGTCAGGCAGACAGCGCGGGAAATAGTAAGCATGAGGCCGCAAGCTATCGTGATGGAGGACTTGAACATACAGGGGATGATGAAGAACTCACATATTGCGAGGGCTGTTGCGGAACAGAACCTGCACTTGCTGCGGAGGCTGATAGAACTCAAAGCATCAGAGGCAGGAATAAGGGTTGTATTTGCGGGCAGGTTTTTCCCAAGCTCCAAGAAGTGCTCAGGCTGTGGCCATGTGAGGAAAGAGCTGAAGCTGTCAGAACGTATATTCAGGTGTCCCGAATGCGGAAAAGTAATCGACAGGGATTTTAACGCCGCCTTGAATCTGGAGAGGTTAGCTGAGTAAAGCCTAAACTCTAAGGGTGTACGATGCCCCCGTAATGACTGAGGAGAGCCGTACAAGCGGTACACTGGGAAGTCCAGAGTATCGAGCTCGTTGAAACAGTAAGGAAACGTAACCGTATTATGTTTTCGCATCGTAGGAATATTTGCCCGGCAACGAAGAGAATACCCCCCGCATTAACCACGAGATAACGTCATCACAGGTTCTTCTGGTCGATGAGAACGGGGTGAAAGTAGGAATCACCAGCACGAATGAAGCCATACGAATGGCACAGGAACAGTCCCTTGACCTTGTGGAGGTTGCGCCGCTCGCACAGCCCCCGGTATGCAGGATCATGGACTACGGGAAATACAGGTACCAGCTCCAGAAAAAGGAGAAGGACGCAAGGAAGAAGCAGAAAGTCCAGGAACTCAAGGAAATAAAGATGCGCCCGAAGATTGATGACCATGATTTTGACTTCAAGACTAAGGCAGTCAGGACATTCCTTGAGAAGGGGCACAGGGTCAAGGTCTCAGTGTTCTTCAGGGGCAGGGAGATGTCATTCCTTGACCGGGGTGAAGAGGTGTTGAACCGCGTCATGGCCGAATGCGAGGATGTCGGCAAGAGCGAGTCAAAGCCCGTAATGGAAGGTAGATATATGCGTCTGCTCCTCACACCCATAACAGGAAGTACAGGCACTAAGGCATCAAAACCGAAAGGGGAAGAGTAATACATAATGGCAAAGCAGAAACTGAAATCACATTCAGGCGCAAAGAAACGTTTCTTCAAGACAGGCACGGGAAAGTTCGCCTACAGGAAGTGCAGCAGGTCCCACATACTCGTGCACAAGAAGCCCTCACGTATGCGCAGGCTTAAGGAGACAGGCTACGTTGACGAGGCAATGGCAGGACAGATGAAGCACCTTCTGCCCTATGACTAGGAAAGGACTGGTAAATCATGAGAGTTAAAGGTGCATCACAGAGCAACAACAAGCGCAAGAAGCTGTTCACCATCACCAAAGGCTACTGGGGCCAGCGCAAGAACGTCTACCGCAGGGCACGTGAAGCCTACCTTGCGGCACTGTCGAGAGCCTACAACGACCGCAAGCGCAAGAAGAGGGATTACCGCCGTCTCTGGATTACCCGTATCAGCGCGGCAGTAAGGGCTGAAGGTATGAGCTACAGCGTGTTCATGAACGGCCTCAAGAAGGCAGGGATAACCCTCAACCGCAAGATGCTGTCGGAGATGGCCATAAATGACGCAAAAGGTTTCAGCGAACTCGTCGCAAAGGTAAAGGCCGCCAAGTAATGCCGGAAGATATGAATATTAATGCTGTGAGGGATTCTTTCAGGGAGTCCCTCGCAGGGGCATCAACCCTCCAGGAATTAGACGATATACGCGTAAAGTACACAGGCAAGAAAGGAACACTCACCACACTTCTCAGGTCATTAGGCAAATTACCCCCCGAACTCAGGAAGTCAGCAGGCCAGGAACTCAACACATTACGGGACGAAATCGAACAGGACTTGCAGGCGGCAGGCAGGAAGATACGCGATGCAGAGAACGAGAGACAGGAAATCTCAGAGCGCATTGACGTAACCCTCCCGGAACGCGGCAGGAAGGCAGGAGCATTCCACCCGGTGATTCAGACGATGCACGAGATCGTGAACATCATGCAGGGCTTGGGGTATTCCGTTGCTTCAGGGCCGGAGAAGGAAGAGGAGTACTACAACTTCGAGTGCCTCAATGTCCCGTCATGGCATCCGGCGCGCGACATGCAGGATACGTTCTACTTCGCTGACGGAACGCTCTTGCGCACACACACATCCCCCGTCCAGATCCGGGCAATGCATGAATACGGCGCACCATTGAGGATAGTCTGCCCGGGTAAAGTCTACCGCCGCGACAATGACGTAACTCACTCGCCAATGTTCAACCAGATGGAGGGACTCCTGATCGACAAGGACGTACCTTTCAGCGTCATGAAGGGCACAATGTCAGAGATGATGAACGCGTTTTTCGGGAAGAGCCTTCGCTACAGGTTCAGGGCAAGCTACTTCCCGTTTACTGAGCCAAGCATGGAGCTCGATATTGAGTGCGTTGAGTGTTCTGGCCATGATGAGCACTGCAGGGTCTGCCACGGCACTGGATGGCTTGAGGTTGCCGGTATGGGTATGGTTCACCCCAACGTAATACGCGCAGGGAGGATTGACCCCGACAAGTACAACGGCTTCGCTTTCGGTATCGGCCTCGACCGTATGGCCATGCTCAAATACGGCATAGGGGACTTGAGGCTGTTATTTGATGGCAACGTGTCATATTTCATGTCAGGTTTTGAGGGGGCGGGAAAATGTTAGTGTCTTGGGAACTCCTGAAGGATTTTATCGACATTGAGCCGCTGGGTCTCTCTCCTGAAGACATGGCCGAACGCCTCACATTCTCAGGCTCGGAGGTTGAGGGCATAACCTACACTGCCGGGAAAATGAGCGGGGTTGTTGCCGCAAGGATTGACGCACTCGAACCGCACCCCACAGAGTCCAAATACTCAATCGCCCAACTCGACACAGGAACAGGCAGGCACACATGCATCACCAGCGCGCACAACATGAAGGCCGGGGATATGGTCTTCTACGCGGGGGAAGGCTCAACGCTCCCTGATGGTACAGTGATGGGCACGAGGGACTTTCACGGAGTCCAGAGCTTCGGAATGATGCTCAGTGCTGAGGAGTTAGGGCTTCATGATGTCGATGACCCTTCGGGCTTGTGGATACTCACGAATGACGCAAGGCCGGGCGATGATGCCAGATCACTCTACCACCTTGGCGATGTTATCCTTGACGTTTCGATTACCCCGAACAGAGGCGACCTGTTGAGCCTTCTCGGAATGGCACGCGAAATCAAGGGGCTCTATCCCAAGTCGGTGCTGAAATCCCCCGAATGGTTGAGGCCGCTGAAACAGGACAAAGAATGGTCTGAAGACTTCGGGACTATCTCACTCCCGGATAAGGGCTGCTTCTGCTACAGGTTAGGTCTTGCCACAGGAGCAAAGATAGGAGGCTCGCCATTAACCGCAAAAGTTGACCTCGCCCATCTCGGAATGAGACCCATCAACAACGCCGTAGATGTTACGAACTACGTCATGATGATGCTGGGCCAGCCACTTCATGCCTTCGACCTCAACACACTGCCTGCCCGTGAAATCACCGTTAGAGCCGCACATGAGGGTGAACACATGATGACCCTTGACGGCAAAGACAGGGCCTTAACCACGCGCGACATGCTCATAACGTCAGGAGGAGAGGCTATAGCACTTGCTGGGGTTATGGGCGGAGAACAGACAGGCATCAATGACGACACAAGCACAATCGTTATTGAGAGTGCATGTTTCTCACCCGTCCGTGTTGGTCATACGTCAAGGAGGCTCGGCATAAACTCAGAGGCAGCCTTCAGGTTCTCCCGTACTGTTGACCCGGCACTAAGCAAGTCCGCTCTCATGGCCGCTACTACACTCATTCGCGACTGGTGCGGGGCTTCAGTGGACTACAGGCCGTTATCCGCAGAGAACGAGATACACGAGCCCAAGCCCGTAACTCTCACACGGCGGAAATTATCCGTATATCTCTCGTGGGACAACATGAACGAGGCCGCAAAGATACTCGAAGGTTTCGGGATTGCCCAAGTCTCAGGTGGCGAGGAAGAACGAACATTCATTCCCCCGTCATCACGTCCTGACATAACGATTGAGGAGGACCTGATAGAGGAAATAGGCAGGTTCAGGGGCTATAACGAGACAGAAGAGAGACTTCCGGGAGAAATGCCAAGACGTGCAAGTATCGGCGCGTCAATGGAGCTTTCAGGGAGTATCAGGAGCTCACTCATGGCCAGAGGTTACACTGAAGTCCTGACGTACAGCTTCCTTCCTGAAGATTTCCCCGAAAGGTTACGACTCCCGAAGGACGACATACGCGCCCAACCCCTCACCATCGCCAACCCAATAAGCCGCGAACAGATGGCCATGCGCACGACACTATTGCCCGGCCTCCTAATGGGAATGAGGACGGCTATAGCGTCAGGTTGGAGGGAGCCTGTGAGGATATTCGAGCAGGGAAAAGTCTTCCTCAAGGACTCAGAACATGAGCACCTTGAACCCGAACACGTCAGCGCAATACTATTCAACGGAATGGATACGCGCTCACCTTCCGGGAATCGAACGGAGGACTTCTACAGCATCAAGGCAGATGTTGAGGCACTCATCATGTCGAGGGGTTATAGTGCCGAGTTCAGGGCAGGACATGAACCCTTCACCCACGCAGGACAGACCGCAGATATTCTCGTGAATGGCGCAAAAGTCGGCTGGGTCGGAAGGCTCAAACCAGCAATCGAGCAGGAGCTTGACGTTCAGGGGGTATATGCCTTTGAGGTTGATGCTACCACACTCATGAACGCACATAAGCCCGCATTCACACCGGCAAGTTCATTCCCCGCATCGTTCAGGGATATATCGTTGCTCGTCCCAAGAGACAGGAGCAATGACGACGTGATGAGGGACATTAGGGCATCAGTCAGTGAGGCAGTAAGTAGTGATGTAGAACTTGAGGGGCTGAGGCTCTTTGACGTTTACGCAGGGAAGGGAATACCTGAAGGTTTCAGGAGCCTAGCCTATAGTCTCAGCTACCGTTCAGGGACAAGGACACTCACGAACGAGGAGGCAGAGGCACTGCATAACAGCGTCCGTGAGAGCCTGAAACGAAAAGGCTACGTCATACGCTAGGGCACTGGGAGCAAATAATCATCTCTCTGTTAAAATAGCAGGGAGGTGATTTTTTTATGGCCGCTAATCTCAATGATGCCGAATATTTCGCAGATACCATAATGAACCGTGTATCCCAGCTCATAAACGAACGCAATATATTACGCCGCGAGCTTGCCCGGAAGTCTGACGGGACTCTTGAACATGACAAGGCTTTTGTGAGAGCGTATCAGAATAACGTTGCCGACAATTCAGCCTCCTCCGAGAAAATCGCAAGGCTTGAACACATGCTCCTGATCAGGTGATGAGACTATGAGGACTTCGCGCGATGTCTTCCTGACTATCGGGAAGGGAAGCTATACGATACACACTCCGCTTGAGAACGACGAGGTAGACAGGATAAAGGCACTCATTGATGAGGCCTGCGGTGAAATCGTCAAAGGGGCAAAACAGGAAGACCTTCTCATGCTCACGTGCTTGAGGCTGGCATACTCACTTGACGCGGTGAACGAGAAGCTCAGGAAAGTACTGGAGAAAATTGACGGGGAGGATTGACGGCCATGATGTGGGATATATTTTTCGGTGCGCTTGTAGTTTTTGGGATATTCGCCGCGTTGAAGTATATACACCGTGAAAGGCATTGCAGGCACAATTGCAACGAGTGCCGCCACCCTTGCCACACAAGGACATGAGCTAATTCCTTGAGTTAGTTTTTCCGAAAATAAACAAAATATCCCAATGAACAATTCAAGGAGGGTTCTTGCTCATGGAAAGAGCTGGGAAATCACATAATATTTTCGCGGGGGCATTAATTCCGAAGGGTATCTTTTGCGTTGCCTCTTGCCGAATTTTCTGGGGGCTGCCATGAGAATAGCGAACAACCTCCCTGCATTGACGGCGTTCAATGCACTTTCAGGGACTAACTCATCACTCCAGAGAACTATCACGGCACTATCTACCGGCCTGCGCATAAACTCAGCGTCAGACGATGCGGCAGGGTTCGCGATCTCCGAGAAGATGCGCACCCAGATACGCGGGCTTGATGTTGCACTCAGGAACTCACAGGACGGAATATCGATGCTCCAGACGGCTGAAGGTGCACTTGGCGGAATAAACTCGATGCTCCAGAGAATGCGTGAACTCTCAGTGCAGGCCAGCAATGACACGCTTACCTCACAGGACAGGCAATATATACAGCTTGAGATAGACGAGCTCAGGAAACAGATAGACATGACAGCAAGCACGACACAGTTCAACCGGCACAGGCTGCTTGACGGGTCAGGCGGGGCTTTGTGGTCGTCAAGTGATGCAAGCGTCAGGGCAAAAATTGATGGCGGCCTCACGTTCAGGGACAATTTCGGGCAGAAGGTCAGCAGTGAGGGGAACTACAGGATAGAGATTACGGCTGACCCAGGCAGTGCTCAGGTTCAGAAGACAAATATCATGACTGCCATAAGCCGCGAGACTGTATCAGTGTCAAGAAGTTCGGCAAAAGTGGTGTTCGTTATCGACGTATCAGGCTCAATGAACGGAATGCTGACAAAAGTGAAGGAGAACATCAGGGCGTTCAAGAGCAATATTGAGAGCAAAGGTGTTGACGACCTCGAAATCGGAATATGCACATACGGTACGGCTGATATTGCAGACCCTAACTTTGTGGCATATAGATTCCCCCCCGGCACTGACCCAAGCAGCGATGAAGGTTCGTTGTGGTCATCTGACATAGACGAGATCACCGAGCTCCTCGCACCCCTAACCGCACCATACGGCTATGACACGTACAATTACTACGGAGTACAGAAAGCAGCAGAGACTTATGCCGATACCTTCGGGGAAAACAGGTACATGATCCTAGTTACTGACGTTGACCACACAAATTACCCGGACAGTGGTCTTTCTCCCGCAGGTGCAAGGACGGACTACACTGAAGAGACAGTAAGGGCTGCACTTTTCGGTGATGCTAGCACAGACCTTGACGACATAAAGCTGACCGTTATAGGCCCCAAGGCTGGCAGTGAGGATTCTGAGTTCTACAACCTCTGCAATGAGACTGAAGGTAAAATGCTGTCTTCATATTCTGCATGGGAGACTGACCTTGTTGGAATGGTTGCCGACTCAATCAGTGAAGATCTAGGGGCTGACGAAAGCAGCAATGATGAATTTCCGCCAAGACCCAACAAAAAACTTTCCGACATAAGCAACTTCATAACTCCTGAAGGCAATTTCCTTCTTGAGAGACCCAAGACACTGACGCTCAGGCAAGGAGGAAGGACTACCAGCATAACGCTTGATGCTTCTGACACATTGGGGAGCCTTACGGAAAAACTGGACTCTGCTGTGGAAAAAGGACTCGATCAGGGAAAATACATCAAGGGAGATTCTCCACGTTTCGCGACGTACGTATACGGCTCAGAGATTGCAGACTACACAGATCACGGAGCACCCGGCACAATACTTCTTCGTTCGGTTATTCCCGGTGCTGACGGCGAAATCACACTTGAAGGTGATGATGAGCTTCTTCGTGTATTGGGCTTCAACACGGTACGTGAGTCCAGTGAGAGCACGTACAACATCTCGGTCTATGATGCACACTCAGGGAAGAACATAGCTTCCGGGATAAAGTCTTCAGGCAATATACTTCAGGGCGCAATAAGCAACGTTGACATTGAGTTTGACCCTATGGCGGGGATAACTGCATCATGGAGCGACAACCTCAAGGGCTACGTTCTGACTGGCGGCGAAAAGTACACGGCAATGCTCCACCTCAAGGACAGCACCACAACCCTCCAGACCGGCGCGAACTCAGGCGAGGAGTTTACCCTTCAGCTTGGCGACATGTCCAGCAACTCACTGGGTATCTCCGGGGTCAATGTAGCCTCAAGAGAGACAGCCTCACGTTCAATCGGACTTCTTGACCGGGCAATAAACAGGGTCTCCAAACAGCGGGCAAAGATTGGCTCATACATCAACGCCCTCGAACACACAATGACGAACCTCACGACAACAAGCACGAACCTCACAGCCTCCGAGTCAAGAATACGTGATGCAGACATGGCAAAGACTATGATGGATTTCATGAAGCTCCAGATTCTCAACCAGTCAGGAACATCAATGCTTGCCCAAGCCAACCAGTTACCCCAGTCAATATTGAGCCTTCTCGGAAATTAGAACACTGAATAACCTTGCTGCCTCCTTGATTTTCAGGGAGGTAGTCTATTATTTGCCCGTTGGTTTTCTCGTTGAATGCTGTATAATTTATTCTCGTTCAGACTGTTTCACCACAACTAATAATTTTTCACGCATATTTATTCAGGAGGGAGGTGGGCACATTATGGCGGACAACCCTACAATAGCTGAGATAAAAGCTGCTGAGGCTCAGGCTTCTGAAGCTGTGCAGAAAGCCAAGGAGGACGCTGCGAAGAAACTCAACCGTGCCAGTGCAGACGCAGAAAATTCTCTGAAGGAGGCAAGGCAGAGTGCAGCCCGTCAGTTCCGCGACAAGATTCGCAGGGCTGAGGAGGCGGCAGAGGCAAAGGCCAAGTCGATTTTGTCGAAGCGCGAATCAGATGCCAAGGCTTTCTACACCAAGCACAAGGACAAGATACCCGCAGCTGCTTCATTCATAATGGAAGAGGTGATGAAAAAATATGGGAGTAGCCAGGCTTAAGAAGGCAGAACTGTATTATCACAAATCCGTTCATGAACAGGTTGCGGCGGCTCTTCAGGAAACCGGAGCATGTCAGATCATCAGCACCTCCGAAGAAAACCACAGACCCCCCGCTGATGTTGACGCTCTCATTTCCGGCATTGATGAGAAGCTCGCAGATGTCCGTTACTTGACCAGAACGCTCACCCCTCATTATGTTGACCCAGTACCGGCTCTCGACAGAATGCTAGGAGACCGTCCTGATGTTACCATGTCTGAACTTCAGGAACTGGCATCAACGACGGACTTGAAGGCGGTTTGCGATAAGACACGCGCAGTTGAACACGAAACAGGAGAGGTCAGGCTGAAGCTCTCGGAAGCCCGGCTGAACACGTCAATACTGTCCTCGCTGGAATTTTTCCCCTACCCTCTCTCAGTTATCACGGAAGGAACAAAGACATTAACCGGCCTCATCGGAACACTGAAGCCCGGAAGTGTCAGCGGTCTCAAGGCGGCACTAGGAGACCTCTCAAAGTATGCTCAGGATAGCGAACTAATCATAGCTCCCTACGACGAGAAGAACGCCCAGGAAGTTTACGCCGCGCTGATTTACTCACGCAGTATTGAGGCTGAAATCAAGGAAGTATGCGCAAAGAACGGGCTCTCATTCGTTGAAGTCCCTGCGTCATTCACCGGGACTGCTGACGAGGAGAAGGAGAAGTTCACGGGAGCAGTCTCGGAGCTTGAGGCCAAAGAAGCACAGTTAGCCGCGAAAATGTCGGAGCTCGCTGAACAGAACGTTCCGACGGTGCAGAAACTCTCGGACTACTACAACAGCCTTGCGACACGCTACAACGGTACGGCCATGAGTGAGGAGACTGACTCGGTAATGCTCACGAAATTCTGGCTGCCTGCGGAGAAGTCTGACGATATACGGCAGAAGATCGAGGCCATAAGCCCGGAGATTGAGCTTACGCTGAATGACCCTGCGGCAGATGAGGAGCCTCCTTCACTCCTGAACAACGGGGACATGGTGAGGCCGTTCAACATTCTGACGGAGCTTTACTCGTCGCCGAAATACAGGGGAATTGATCCCACGCCGTTGCTTGCGCCGTTCTTCTGGATATTCTTCGGAATGTGCTTAGGTGATGCGGGCTATGCAATCGTTGTGTTTGGGACGATACTTTACGTTTTCAGGAAGTACAAGAAAATATCACTCGGCGTTAAGGACTTCATTACGCTGTTCCTTTTCTGCTCGGTGTCGACATTCATTTACGGCGTAATATCCGGCTCATTCTTCGGGAACTTTATCGACAGCTTTGTGCCGGTACTAATCCCCCTGAAGAACTCATTGATGCTTGTTGACCCCATGACCAACCCCATGCAGGTGCTTGGAATTTCCCTGTTGCTGGGAGTGATTCACCTGATGTTCGGGCTCTTGATTGCGGCATACGACAAGATAAGGCACGGCGAGTTCATTGACGCTGTGGGCAACGATATATCATGGTTCCTGCTGATTGTGGGCTTGTGCTTGTTCGGTGTGGGCTTGGGCGGAATGATACCCCCTCACTTCGTGCAGGTAGGGCAGGCAATGGCAGTACTTGGAGCTGTGATAATCTTCGTTTACGCGGGCAAGGGCGAGCCCAACTGGTTCAAGAAAATCATCAACGGCTTCCTTGCGCTTTACGGCTCAACGTCATATCTCGGCGACATCCTCAGCTACAGCAGGCTCTTAGCGTTAGGTTTCGGCTCGGCAGTCATCGGAATGGTCATCAACCTTCTTGGCGGTCTTGCGGCTGACATTCCATATGTGGGCTGGCTTGTGGCTATTGTCGTGATTATCGGCGGACATATCTTCAGCATCGCAATAAACATTCTGGGCTCATTCGTTCACCCGTTGAGGCTTCAGTATGTTGAGTTTTTCGGCAAGTTCTACACGGGAGGCGGAGAACCGTTTACCCCGTTGACGCTCTCACAGGAATTTGTGAATGTGAAGGCGTAAATCAGGCAACAAATATATTCATTCACGAAAGGAACGTGTAAATCATCATGGAACATCTGGGACTTTCACTCGCACTTTTCGGTGCAGCACTGGCAGCGGCTCTTGCAGGCATCGGATCAGCAATCGGAATCGGAGTTGCAGGCGGAGCGGCGGCAGGCGTTATGACTGAAGACCCCAACAAGTTCGGCTCATGCTTAATTCTTCAGGCACTTCCCGGAACACAGGGAATTTACGGCCTCCTTATCGCATTCTTTGTCCTCAACAAGCTGGGACTTCTCGGTGGCGGCGGTGCAGTAGCCCTCACGTGGAATCAGGGACTCCAGATACTGGCCTCATGCCTTCCCATCGCAGTAGTCGGCTGGTACTCGGCAATCTGGCAGGGCAAGACCTCAGCGGCATCAATCCAGATGATCAGCAAGAAGCCTGAAGCAATGGGCAAAGCAATAATTCTCCCTGCAATGGTTGAGACGTATGCAGTTCTTGCACTTCTTACGAGCATATTGATGCTTATGGGAGTTCAGGTAGGCTAGTCGGGCAGGTGTTGAAGAATGGCACTTGCAGACATAAAAGCAAAGATCAAAGCAGATTCACAGGCGCAGATAAAGGCACTAGAGGCAGAGAATGACGCGAAGGTCCGCGAGATAAGCCGCAAGGTCAACGCCGAGATCAAGGAAGTCCAGGACTCATATGCCGCAAGACTTGGTCGTGAAGAGCCTGAAGTACTCAGACGGCGCGAGATAGTGGCAGAACTTGACGCGAAACGTGTAGACCTCGGAGTCCGCCAGCGTCTCATGGGCGAGGCATTCGAGGAAGCACTCAAGCAGATGGTCAGTCTTGCCCCGGACAAGTACGTGAAGTTTGCGGACAAGCTCATGTCTCAGGCTGTCGTAACGGGCAGTGAGGTTGTCTTTGTCGGGAAGGACGAGAAGCACTTAGACCAGAGATGGCTTGACGGCTACAACGCATCGCACAAGACATCACTGACGCTTTCGGGCGAGAGGCTGCCTATTGCCGGGGGATTCGTCCTCAGGAATGACCGTATCGACACTAATTGTTCGTGGGAGATGCTTATTGCGGACGCGCGCGCTGACATTGAGACAGAAGTCGTGAAGCGTTTGTTTGCGTAGGGAGGTGCTGTTGTCGTGAGTTACGTATACACCGTAGCACGTTTGCGGGGTATGGAAAATCACATACTGGACACGGCATTTTTCTCGCGCCTCATGGACAGCGCAGGCATTGATGACGCATTGAAGGCACTCGGTGAGACGAGCTATTCACAGTGGATTTCACAGAACGGCGGGAATTTCGACAAGGCCATTGACTCCGAAATGCTCGCAACTTGTGAGGAACTGAAGACCTTTGTGCCGGATAAGGAGCTCTTGGACATTTTCAGGCTCCCCTATGACTTCCATAACGTCAAGGTGCTCTTGAAGGGACTGTTCAAGGTCAGGGGCGGCGAGTCAGAGGGACGGCGTTATGATCTTCTCTCGAAGCTGGGAACTATTGACGCTGAGGAGCTGACCAACGCAATAGAGACCGAAGAATACGGTTTCCTGCCCTACGGACTGACTGACTTAATCCCCCAGTGCTGGCAGTTATGGGACGCAACAAAGAACGCTCAGGCCGTTGAGCTCCTGATAGATCACCAGATGTTCAGGGCAATGCTTGGGGTTGCTGAGGGTCTGAAGATGCCGGAAATAGTCCAGTGGGTGAAGTCGCGTATTGATGCCGAGAACCTCCGCAGTGCAGTGAGGCTTTCACGCATGAAGTACGACAGCACCAAGGCACTGCCCTTCTTCCATGACGGCGGGAACATCAGGGCTGACGACATGGCCAGGCTCCTCAATGAGCCACAGGAGACATGGAGCAGGCTTCTATCACACACTGACATTGCGGGCGTACTCGGAGCACTCCAGGAATCAGGGGACATGAAGGCGGCACTCTCTGACGTGTCGAAATCCCTCGATGACTACCTCATACGTGTACTTGATGGCGCGAAATACTCAATGGATGCCCCGGCTAATGTCCTTCTCTATTTGCTCACGAAAGAGGCAGAGACGAGGAACATGCGGGTTGCTCTTGTCTGTGTTGCGGGAGGTCTTGACCGCGAATTTGGGAGGAGGCTTCTGAGCAATGGCAGATAACAAGCCCATGGCAGCAATAGGGAGCTACGAGATGGCATTACCCTTCCAGGCTGTCGGAGTGAAGAGCGTCATCCTTACGCCGGAGACACGCAGGACATTCGAGGCTACACTGGAACAGCTTGCGCGCGAGGATTATGCGGTCGTGTTCATTCAGGAGGATCTGTTCGTCGAGTTCACGGCCAAAGTCGAGGAAATCAACGATAAATATCATACGAGCGTCCTTCCAGTTCCTGGCCCATCAGGTGCAACGGGAGCGGGGCTTGCCTCAATCCGGGGAAGCGTTGAGAAGGCTGTCGGTATGGATATTTTTGCGGAACGTTAAAGATGATGAGAAAAATAAACGGAGGCGGGAGATATTAAATGCCTGACAAGAAAGAAGTAAAAGGAGTAATAGAGAGGATCTCCGGCTCTCTTGTAGTCGCTGGCGGTATGGAGGGCGCAAGTATGCAGGACGTTGTGCATATCGGCGAACTCGGACTAGTCGGCGAAATACTGGAGGTAAACGGCGACAAGGCATCGATACAGGTCTACGAGGAGACATCAGGACTGAAGCCCGGTGAACCTGTTGTGTCGATGGGCGAACCTTTGAGCGTTGAGCTTGGGCCGGGGATTATTGAGCAGTTCTACGACGGAATACAGAGGCCGCTTGAACTTATCGAGAACGCCGCAAAGAGCCCCTACATCTCAAGGGGTATCAGCGTCCCTGCACTTGACCGCAAGAAGAAGTGGAACTTTGAGCCCAAAGTCAAGGCCGGGGATGAAGTCATAGCCGGTGATATTCTCGGAACAGTTCAGGAGACGGTAGTAGTCGAGCACAGAATCATGGTGCCTTTTGGGATCAAGGGCAAGGTCGCAAAAATCGAGAAGGGCGAGCACACAATCGAGGACGTAATAGCGGTAATCGATGACAACGGCACAAAGCATGAAGTGAAGATGCTCCAGCGTTGGCCGGTGCGAAAACCCAGACCCGTTAAGACACGTCTAGCCCCCAACGTCCCAATGACGACAGGGCAGAGGGTAGTTGATGCGTTCTTCCCGGTTGCGTTGGGCGGAACTGCATGTGTTCCCGGACCCTTCGGCTCAGGTAAGACGGTCATACAGCACCAGTTCGCGAAATGGGCACAGGCTCAGATAGTCGTTTACGTTGGCTGTGGTGAGCGCGGTAACGAGATGACGGACGTTCTCCTTGAGTTCCCGGAGCTTGACGACCCGCAGACAGGCCAGCCCCTCATGAAGCGTACAACACTAATCGCCAACACCTCGAACATGCCCGTTGCCGCACGTGAAGCAAGCGTCTACACGGCAATAACCCTTGCTGAGTACTACAGGGACATGGGCTATTCGGTCGCGCTCATGGCCGACTCAACGAGCCGCTGGGCTGAGGCACTCCGCGAGATGTCAGGACGACTTGAGGAAATGCCCGGTGAGGAAGGTTACCCCGCATATCTCGGAACACGTCTTGCGTCATTCTACGAGAGGGCTGGACGCTGCATAGTCAACGGCAAAGACGGCCGCGAGGGAAGCATTACCGTCATCGGGGCAGTATCACCTCCCGGCGGAGACTTGTCCGAGCCCGTTACTCAGAACACATTGCGCGTTACCAAAGTATTCTGGGGACTTGACGCTAACCTTGCGTATCAGAGGCACTTCCCGGCCATCAACTGGCTCAACAGCTATTCACTCTACACAGAGAGGCTTGACCCCTATTGGGACGAGAAATTTGATGACCAGTGGAGCGGTCTCAGGGTTGAGGCTATGGGACTCCTTGAGCAGGAAGCACAGTTGAACGAGGTCGTAAGGCTCGTAGGTATCGATGCACTTTCACGTGATGAGCGCATGGTTATGGAGACGGCAAAATCCCTTCGTGAGGACTTCCTCCATCAGAACGCGTTCCATGAGATCGACACCTATGCATCAATGGACAAGCAGTTCAAGATGCTCAAGACAATAATAGCCTTCCATCATGCCGGACTTGACGCACTCCATAAGGGCGCACCGATGAACAAGCTCTTCAACCTGCCTGTGCGTGAACAGATTGCGAGGATGCGCTACCTTGAGGAGAAGGATATTGCCCAGATAGACAAGCTCGATGACACAATCAAGGAGCAGATTAACGGAATAATCCCTGTCGGAGGTGATACGAATGCTGCCTAGAGAGTACAGGACAATATCAAGCATCTCAGGCCCTCTAATGATGGTCGAGAAAACTCAGGATGTTATGTATGATGAGCTTGTTGAGATAACCCTAGCCAATGGGGACAAGCGCAGGGGCAGAGTTCTTGAGATTGAGAGCGACAGGGCATTGGTTCAGGTTTTCGAGGGAACAACGGGAATCGAGAACGAGGACACAAAGGTTAGGTTTGTCGGCAAGGTCTTAACCCTTCCTGTTTCGCGCGACATGTTAGGCCGAGTCTTCAACGGACGCGGTGAACCCATTGACGGCGGAGCTCCCCTCATTGCTGAGCAGAACCTTGACATTAACGGAATGCCCATGAACCCGTTTTCCCGCGATTATCCTTCCGAGTTCATACAGACGGGAATTTCTACCATTGACGGACTTAACCCGATGGTCAGGGGTCAGAAGCTCCCGATATTCTCAGCGTCAGGACTTCCCCATAACCGTATGGCGGCACAAATAGCGCGTCAGGCAACAGTCATCAGCGGCCATGAAGATTTTGCGGTTGTCTTCGCGGCAATGGGCATCACGTTCGAGGAAGCATCATTCTTCATGGAGGACTTCAGGAGGACGGGCGCACTTCAGCGTACAGTTCTCTACATCAACCTTGCAGATGACCCGGCAATCGAGCGTATATCAACCCCGCGTATAGCTCTCACTGCGGCAGAGTACCTAGCGTTTGAGTGCAACATGCATGTTGTCGTAATCTTGACCGACCTCACGAACTACTGCGAGGCACTGCGAGAGATTTCGGCGGCAAGGAAAGAAGTTCCCGGCCGTCGCGGCTATCCCGGCTACCTGTACACTGACCTTGCGACAATGTACGAGCGCGCAGGAAGGCTCAAGGGCAAATCAGGCTCAATCACGCAGATACCCATACTCACGATGCCTGAAGACGACAAGACACACCCAATCCCTGACCTTACGGGCTACATCACTGAGGGGCAGATAATCCTCAGCAGGAGCTTGCACAGGCAGGGCATATATCCGCCGGTTGACGTTATGCCTTCACTTTCGAGGCTGAAGGATAAGGGTATAGGGCGCGACAAGACACGCGAGGATCATGCAGACCTGATGAACCAGCTCTTTGCGGCATATGCGAGGGGCAAGGAGGCTAAGGAGCTTGCAGTAATTCTCGGTGAAGGTGCTCTTTCGGACGAGGATAAGGCGTTCGCGAAGTTCTCGACAGTTTTCGAGGACAGGTACGTCAGGCAGGGCGAGTACGAGAACAGGACGATAAAGGAAACTCTTGAGCTCGGCTGGGAACTCCTGACGATGATACCGGTCAAGGAACTCAAGAGAATCAGGGATGCCTACATAGAGAAGTACTTGAACCCGCTGCTTAAGGCCAAGGCTGAGAAGGCGGCAGAGTAAGGAAGGGGATCTGACCGATGGCACGCATCAATGTCAACCCCAACCGTATGGAGCTGTCGAGGCTCAAGAAGAGGCTTGCTGTGGCGAAACGTGGGCACAAGCTCCTGAAGGACAAACAGGACGCACTGATTAAGGCATTCCTTGAGAAGGCACGCGCGGGCAAAGAGTTACGCGAGGCTGTCGAGAAGGAACTTGCGGAGTGCTACGGGACTTTTGTTCTCTCACGTGCACAGACAACCCCGGAGATTCTGGAGCAGGCGTTAATCTTCCCCGGCGCAAACTCTACGCTGTCGGTGCAGTGGCATAATGTGATGAGCGTTATGGTTCCTGAGTATGACGTTAAGCAGGAAGGCAACCCGGTAAATTATGGGTTCGTGAACGTGCCGTTGCTGCTTGATGCCGCTCTTGAGCAGTTCAGCAAGCTCATTGTGAGGCTGTTGCACCTTGCCGCTGAGGAGAAAGCCATTCGCCTCATGGCCGGAGAGATTGAGCGCACAAGAAGAAGGGTTAATGCCCTTGAGTACGTCATGATTCCGAACCTTGCGGAGACGATAAGGTACATCAGCATGAAACTTGACGAGCAGGAGAGATCCACGTTAAGCAGGCTCATGAAGATTAAGGAAATCGTTTCAGCTTAGGTCTTGAGGAAAAATTCATGTCCTCCCGTGAAATTGCGGGGGGATTTTTTTTTGTCCTCCATCACTGAATAACGGCACAGCGTATAATGAATATCCATGACACATAAATTTGACGACCCCCTATGCAACTCATTGCGGCGCAAAATCGGCAAGGCTATATCCCAGTGGCACATGATAGCTCCCGGCGATAATGTCCTCGTCGGTCTCTCAGGCGGAAAAGACAGCCTCATACTCCTTCACGCTCTACATGACCTAATGCGAAGGAGCCCGGTAAAGTTCACACTCTCAGCAATCACGGTGAAACTCTCAGGAATGGATACTCAGCCCCTCACTGAATACTGCCGGGACAGGAACATACCCTACACGGTGCTGGAGCAGGACATCATAGGCATCATTGAGGCACGAAACGAGAGATCCCCCTGCTCATTCTGCGCGAACATGAGGCGCGGGATAATCAGCTCGTGGGCATCACAGAACGCCTGCAACAAGCTCGCACTCGGCCACACTCTCGATGATGCGGCAGAAACATTCATGCTCAACCTCCTACACTCCGGGCGCGCAAGGAGCTTCCAGCCCAAAGCCTTAATGTCCCGGACTGGCGTAACGGTCATTAGGCCCTTGGTTCTATCGACTGAGGCGGCAATTATCGACGAGGTCAAACGCCTGAAACTCCCGGTAATCTCCAGCCCTTGCCCGTTCAACGGACACACTGAACGTCAGAAAATCCGGGAATATATCTCACAGCTCAGGAAGGAGATACCCGACTTATACGCTAAAATATTGAACGCACTCGAAAATCTATCTGACTCTGAAAGCTGGAAACCATGAGCATAATACCTTCTGACATTAAGATTACTCCCTGGCTTGAACAGTACAAGACCTTCAAAGAAGATTACCCGGATGCTTTGCTGCTCTTCAGGATGGGCGACTTCTACGAGATGTTCTTTGACGACGCAAGGCAGGCCGCTTCAGTCCTCGATATTGCGTTGACGGCAAGAGATCCCGAAAAGAAAATCCCGATGGCAGGAATACCCTATCATGCGCTGAACTCGTACTTGTCCCGTCTCATAAAGGCAGGCTTCAGGGCGGCAATCTGTGAGCAGATCGGCGAGCCCAACCCCAAAGGCCTCGTTGAACGCCGGGTTATACGTGTCGTTACTCCCGGAACGTACCTGCCTGAAGACGAGGCTTCAGAGTCGGCACATCTTGCTTCGGTGTGGCCGCTCAAAGGCGGGAGGATTGCTGTTGCGTTGTTGTCCGTCAACACCGGGCAGCTTGAGGCCGGAACACTGTCAATGCGTGATGCTGAGGCTGTGATCTCGGCGTTTGCCCCCGGTGAAGTCCTCTACCCCTCGAACATCAAGGTGCTCCCTGAGTTCCTGAACGCTTACACCCTTCGTGCTGTCTCACCTGAGACGTTCAAGCCCGAAAATGCTTCCGGCAGGCTCAAGTCGGCACTCCACACAACGAGGCTTGAAGGCTTCGGCATCAATGACGGCGATACATGCACGGGCCCGGCTTGGGCAGCACTGGACTACCTCACAGCTACACAGTTCAGCTCACTCAATGACGTGCTGAAACTCTCTCCCCTCCTCATCAAGGACAGAATGAGCCTCGACTCAGCCGCACAGAAGAATTTGGAGCTCATCCCCGAAACATCAGCCGGGAGCGTCTCACTCATGGCATCAATCGACAAGTGCAGGACGAACACAGGAAGGCGGACTCTCAGGGACTGGATTTTGCGGCCACTCATGGACATCCAGGCAATCAGACGCAGGCAGGAGGCAATCGGTGTACTCGTCTCGTCAGTACGGGAATGCTCACAGCTCCAAGACTGCCTTGCAGGGACTAGGGACGTTGAACGCTCACTATCACGTCTTGCACTCGGAACGGGCAGCCCTGTGGACTTGGGGGCAATCCGGGAGACACTCAGGATCATACCCGCAATAAGAGCCGTTGAACTTGACGAGCCGTTGAGGTCGGTTATCGGGACATTGCCTGATACTTCGGAGCTGAGTTCATACCTTGAGGAGGCACTGGAGGAGAAATTACCCCGGAACTTCGGAGCATGGCCGGTAATACGTTCAAGTTTTGATGCAGGGCTTGCATCACTGCGGGAAATCACCGAGAAGGGCGAGCAATGGCTCACTGAATACCTCGAACGCGAGCGGCAGGCAACATCAACCCCCAAGCTCAAGGCAGGGTACACCAACGCATTCGGGTATTACCTTGAGGCAGGAAGGGGAGGGCTGACATTCCAGCCGGATTACTTCAGGCAGACGCAGACCCTCGTGAACTCGAAACGTTACACCACCCCTGAGCTGAAGAACTTTGAGGCACGCATGAAGAACAGTGAGGCGGAAATCTCACAGCTTGAAGGTGAGCTCTACCGTTCAGTTATCGGCCATGTCCTCGAACACAGCAGGGAGCTCCAGCTTACGGCGCGGCTCTTGGGGATTCTCGACTGCACGGCATCATGTGCTGAGGTTGCGCGGATAAGGAACTATTCATGCCCCGTTGTCGATGACTCGGACGTTATAGCCATCAAGGGAGGAAGGCACCCGGTAATCGAGAATGAGCTCAAGGAGGCGGGGTTTGTCCCCAATGACGCGACACTTGACCGTGAAGGCCGCATAATCATCCTCACCGGGCCCAACATGGCCGGAAAATCTACGTGGCTCAGAATGTCGGCACTCCTCGTAATCATGTCCCAAGCCGGAATGTGGATACCCGCAGAGAGCGCGAGAATCGGCCTGGTTGACCGGGTCTTCACGAGAATAGGGGCACGTGATGACCTCGTGAGGGGGTCAAGCACCTTCATGGTTGAGATGCTGGAGACCGCTAACATCCTCAACAACGTAACTGACAGGAGCCTCATTGTCCTCGATGAAGTCGGCAGGGGGACGGCGACATATGACGGGATGAGTATAGCTTGGGCTGTCCTTGAGTACTTGCAGGGGGCATCACGTGCGAGGGTTCTTTTCGCGACACACTACCATGAATTGACCTGCCTTGAGGAGAGATTAGACGGCGTGAAGAACTACAGCATGACGGTAGCAGAAGGCAAGGAGGGAATCATGTTCCTTCATCAGGTAGTGCCGGGGCCTGCAGGGAGGTCTTACGGGATCGAGGTTGCGAGAATTGCGGGACTTCCTGACGTTGTGCTGAGGCGGGCATTCGAGCTCTTGGGGGTATTCGAGAACGAGGGACTAGAGGCGCGCGAGATACCTGACCCGTTGCCGCAGGTTGCACTGAGGCGGCAGATAATGATGTTCTCACCTGAGAGTGATGCAATAATTGAGGAGCTTGCAGAGCTGGACACCGACAACATGACACCGATTGAGGCCTTGAAGTTATTGCACAGGATGAAGGAGAAGAGCCGTGATGCCCGTATGGCATAGTACCTCATAGATTCAGGTATTAGGGAGGCTGACGAGGGCAGAAATGTATGCAGATAACGTTCGCAGAAACTTCATGAGCTCCATAGCAGGACGTGTACTGCGCAAAATCGCAGGCATATTTTACTGCAATGTGGGCAACGACAACGGAAGTAACCGCGACAAATGGATTCAGGAACGTCTGAGTGAAATTCCTTCCGGCAGCAGGATACTTGACGCGGGCGCAGGAGAGTGCAGGTACAAGGAATTCTGCTCTCACCTCGATTACGTCAGCCAAGACTTCTGCGAGTATACAGGAACAGGGAACAACAGAGGGCTTCAAACAGGGAAATGGGACACAAGCCGGATTGACATAGTAAGCGACATCTCAAACATCCCTGAGCCGGACTCGTCATTTGATGCCATCCTTTGCAGTGAAGTTTTCGAGCACATATTCAGACCCGAAGATGCCGTACGTGAATTTTCCCGGCTTCTCAGGAAGGGCGGGAGGCTCATACTCACTGCTCCGTTCTGCAGCCTTACGCATTTTGCACCCTACCATTTCGCTACAGGCTTCAACCGTTACTGGTACGAAAAAGTCCTCAATGATAACGGCTTCAATATGCTGTCAATACCCCCCAACGGAAATTATTTCAGCTACATGGCTCAAGAAATCCGCAGGATCAAATCAATGGGCAGGAAATATTCAGGAAAAGGACTCGGAATACTTGGATACATTGCCAGAGCGATTATTCTCAGACGTTTAGCGGCCATGAGCATGAATGATACTTCTTCAGGTGAGGTTCTTTGTTTCGGGTATCATGTCCTCGCTGAAAAATCTTGATTGACAAAAAAATATGCCGGAACTCAGAATTTAACTCCTGAAATCCCGGCACTCCCTATACTACTTGCTCAGTATGTCGCCCCGTGATACATCCTTTCCGAACTCGATGAACGACATCAATTCATCCTCCCTGACAGGCTCAGTGATTACCACGATTGTCTGCGGGGAATATCCTGCCTTCCTGATCGCCTCAAGGTCTGCACGCACTACTGGTTCCCCGGCCTTCACTGTGTCGCCCTGCTTCTTCATGAGCGTAAATCCCTTGCCGTTCAGTTTCACCGTGTCAATGCCTATATGAACGAGCAGACCCGTACCGTCCTTCATCCTGAGACCGAAAGCATGGGCTGTCGGGAAAATCATCTCTATTACTCCGTTTGCCGGGGACGCTATCAGCCCGTCAGAAGGCTCAACCGCTATTGTCTGTCCCATTGACTGCCCCGCAAATGCCTCGTCCTTTATCTCGTCAGGCCCGATAAACCTTCCTTCAGCCACTGAAACAATCACATCATCAGGAACATCAGGGAGGACCTGCCCAAGTTCTTCGGGAGGTATCTTGCCCTGCTTCTTCCACACGTCAAAGAGAACGTTGCAGATTACCCACGAGCTCACGAACGCAATAACTACTCCGCCGATTACAGCGTGCATGAAGTTGGTCATTGTGTAGCCCAGAGCCAGAGCCTCAGCATGTGGGATATATCCCGGCAACACCAAGAGCCCCGGAGACCCTCCCGCAAATCTCGCGACCCTCGTCAGTCCCATGTAGAGACCGCCAAGCCCGCCGCCTATCATGGCCGCATAAAGTGGGAACGTGAATCGCATGTTGACACCGTAAAGCACCGGCTCAGTGATTCCGAGAACGCCCGTAAGTCCCGCTGAGGCTGCCTGCTGCTTAGTGTCGGGGTTCTTTGAGCGCACAGCAACAGCAAGACCTGCCGCACCCTGAGCAATGTTAGACGGGAGCATTCCGATGATGACTGAGTCCCATTTGACCGTAGCGAGGTTGTTCGTGCCGATTGGGATTAGCCCGTAGTGTGTGCCTGTCATGACCAGCAACGGTGAGAAGAATCCCACGAGTGTCGGGACAAGCCACGGAATAGTTGCGTTCATCCACGTAAAGAGCGCGTTGATGAGTCCTGAAGCCCAAGAACCTATAGGGCCGAGAAGTGTAATCGTTACTGTTCCGCCAATGAGGAGGCTTGCCAGTGGGACGGAGAAGAACTTTACCGCGCGGGGTGAGACTTTCTGCGCCCAATGCTCAACGATTGACATGAACCACACACCGAGAATTATCGGGATTACTGACGAGGCATAAGGAGCGCGCGTTACCGGGAGGAAGCCTAGGAATGTTACGGCCTCTTTCCCCGACATGAGAGCCATGAACGACGGGTAAACGAGGACTCCAGCGAGTGCAAGAGCGTTGCCTTGGTTGCACTTGAACTTCCGGGCACATGACGCGGCCAGCAATATGGGCATGAAGTAGAACGCCGCATCAGCCATTGCGTTAAGGATGGTGTATGTCTGAGTCCCTGTCTTGAGCCAGCCCAGCCACACGAACAGTGCCATTAACGCCTTGAGGAGACCTGCACCGGTAATCGCCGGGATAATGGGCTGGAAGATGCTTGCTATGCTCTCAAGTAGCCTGCTGAGTTTCGAGCGGTTGTCCTCTTTTTCGGCGTTGGGGTCATCGATTGCGGCGGATGACTCGAAGCCTCCGAGTGCCACGACTTCCTGATAGACCTGCGGGACATCCGGGCCTATGACGACCTGATACTGTCCTCCTGCGTTGACGACCTGAAGGACTCCCTTGAGCTTGGTGATTGCGTCAGTGTTGGCCTTGCCGTCATCGTTGAGGGTGAACCTGAGACGGGTTGCGCAGTGAACCACGCCCTTGACGTTGAATTTGCCGCCGACGTGTTCGAGTAGTTTTGCCGCTAGTTCCTTGTAGTCCATTGTGTTGCCTCCTGTGTAAGATTTTGTGTTGCTATTTTGCTCCGTATGAGCGTAAGAGCCGGGCTGTTTCGGTGTATCCTTCATCTGTTGCCCAGAATAGAGCCGTCCTGCCTTTATGCTCTTCAGCGTTGATGTCAGCTCCATGTTTCAGGAGAAGCTCAGCAGTTCCTGTGTGGCCTTTCCATGATGACAGCATTAGAGCCGTAAGATTGCGATGCTCCCCAGCGTTAATATCAGCACCACACCTAATGAGTAATCCTGCAATGTCTGTGTGTCCGTTGGAGGCCGCCATCATGAGAGCCGTATAGCCCAAGTTGCTCTTCATGTTGGCATCTGCACCGTTCTTCAGGAGAAGTTCAGCGACTGCCGTTTGACCGTCCCATGCCGCCGACATTAAAGCTGTAGTGCCTGTATTGTCCCTAGCGTTGACGTTTGCGCCGCTTGCTATGGCATCTTCAACTTCCGGGATATTGCCGGATTTGCACAGCTCCAGAAAAACTTTGTTACTCGTCAAGGCTCGCACCGTCAGACTCAATTACTCCCTTGTACCAGTAAAAGCTATCCTTCCTGATTCGCCGCAAAGTTCCTTGCCCGCTGTCGTCCTTGTCGACATAAATCATCCCGTAGCGTTTCCTCATCTCCCCTGATGACGCACTCACGAGGTCAATGCACCCCCACGCCGTGAACCCAATTACCGGGATACCATCCTCATTGATTGCGTCCCTCAGTGCCAGCAAGTGCTGCCTCAAGTACTCGATCCTGTAGCTGTCGTGAATGCTCCCGTCAGGCTCCACAGTGTCATTCGCACCGAGTCCATTCTCCACCACAAACAGCGGCTTCTGGTAGCGGTCATAGAGTGAGTTAGCGGTTATCCTCAGTCCTAGCGGGTCAATCTGCCAGCCCCACTCCGTATGTTTGAGGTAGGGGTTCTCCACAGCACGGAAGACAGCGTTGCCCGGCCTCTGGTGCTTGGCGAAAATCTCAGGGTCTGCCGTCGTGCATCTTGAGCAGTAATACGAGAACGAGACGAAATCAACCGTCCCCTGCCTCAAGACCTCAGCATCACCCTCCGCTATGAGGTCAGATATTCCGGCTCTCTCCATTCGCTTCAATGCCCACACAGGATATTCACCGCGTGCTTGAATGTCCGTGAAGAAGTAGTTATCCCGGTCTTTCTCGATACTGTCCTGAATGTCCGCAGGGTTGCAGGTGTAGGGGTAGAACTGTCCCGCCGCAAGCATACAGCCGACCATACAGCCGGGCATCATCTCATGAGCCAGCTTCACCGCCTGAGCACTCGCAAGGAGCTCATGATGTGCTGCAGTGTACTTGACCCGTTCCTTGTCCTCGCCCTCAGAAAAGCATATGCCAGCTCCCATGTACGACATGTGAAGGAGCATGTTGATCTCGTTGAACGTTATCCAGTACTTCACGAGGCTCTTATAGCGGCTGAAGATTACCCGGCAATACTTCAGGAATGCCTCAATCATCCGTCTGTCTCTCCAGCCCCCATAACGCTTGATGAGTGCCATCGGTGTGTCGAAATGGTCAATCGTAACGAGCGGCTCAATCCCGTACTTCCTGCATTCCTCGAACACTGACTGATAGAACGCAAGACCCTCTTCATTGGGTGTGTCATCGTCTCCGTTGGGCAGTATTCGTGTCCATGAGATGGAGAGACGGAAACACTTGAACCCCATCTCAGCGAATAGTGCTATGTCGTCCTTGTAGTGGTGGTAGAAATCGATTGCCTCATGTGATGGGTAGGTATAGCCGGGCTGAGGGGATAGCATTTCGAGTTCGCCGCGTGAGACCTTCATTCTGTCCGGGCCTGCGGGGATTGTGTCGACGTTGGAGAGGCCGCGGCCATCTGAGGCATAAGCTCCTTCGCACTGGTTGGCGGCAGTTGCTCCTCCCCAGAGAAAATCGGAAGGGAAAATTTTTCGTGCCATGAATTTTTCCTCCTTGTTTATTTTTTTGGGAATGAATGAATTATATATCAGGGAGGAATTTTTGCCTGCGTGTTTATATCAGGATATACTTCACCGCCTCGAATATTAACCTGTAGACATAATAAAGCCTGCTCATCCTGTATTTCCTGTGAATGCCGTAAATCTCATCAAGACGTTTCTTTGCCTCACGAATACTTTTCTGTGTGCTCATTCCCCCGAACGTGAAGTTGCTGATTACCTTATCGACCGGGATTAACTTTCTTCCTTCGGTGTAAAGCCGGGTAGCAAAGTCAAAATCATCGTGTGAGTTCATGAGTGGATAGGGGCATTCTAGGAGGACTTCACGTGTCGCGAATGCTGCAGGGTGGCACCAGTGGGAGGTTGACCAGAAGAGCCCCCTCTTTGCGTGTTTGGTGAAATTCCTTGCTCCCGTAATGACGTTGAGGCTTCCCCACGCAAGGTCGTAGTGTTCACGTTCCCAGAGTTCGGCCATAGTCTGGACAGCATCGGGCTCGTAGAAATCGTCAGCGTTAATCTGCCCGACTATCACACCGTGAGCCAGGCCAGCCCCCTTGTTGAGAGCGTCATACATCCCTTTATCCGGCTCTGATATTACCCTCATGTTCCTGCCGGGCTTGGAGTTAAATTTCTCTAGGTATGATGATGCGATTGATGCTGTCTTGTCCTGTGATGCCCCGTCTATCACTATGTACTCTATATTGCTGTAGGTCTGGTTAATCACGCTCTCTATTGTCCGCGAAATCGTAGCCTCTGCGTTGAACGAAACAGTAAGAACAGTAACAGGTATCATGTCAGTTCACCTCATGGCCGCGATTATAGCATGTAGGTTGATTTATCCCTGTTGACATTTTTCACACCCTCTGCTAATCTTATCCGCGTTAAAATTTTAATGGCACTCATTAGGTCTGAGTGCTAAGACACTAACAGGAGGTGAGCAAATATGACAGAACGGCAGTTAAGCATCATTCTCGCGGTGGTCTACGAGTACATCAAGACGGGTGAGCCTGCAGGTTCGCGCACAATTGTGAGAAAGTACATCAAGGGGTTAAGCCCGGCAACAATCCGTAACGAGATGGCTGACCTTGAGGAGCTGGGATATTTCTATCAGCCTCACTCATCATCAGGAAGGCTGCCCACAGCAAGAGCCTACAGGGTCTACGTTGACTCCGTAACATCGAGGGCAAGGCATCACATGCACACCGAGGACATAAGGCGCGAAATACTCGGAAGCAGAAGCGGGATTGAGGATCTCCTCATGCATGTTACTCACCTCATGGCAAGGCTGACTAACTGCGTTGCTGTTGCGGCTGTTCCCACACTTGACGACGCGGAAATACAGCACATTGACCTCATGCTCATGGGCGGGAATAACGTTCTTGCGCTGATTGTCCTAAAGGGCGGGCTCGTTCATCACTCACAGTTCACGCTCCCATACGACATTGACGCGGGAACTCTGGAGGAACTCACACACAGGATCAACACCGTAGCGGACGGGCATTCGTGGACTGAAGTCCGGGAAATTCTCTCGCAATATGTCATGTCAGGGCTTGAGGATGCTGAAAGCTCATGCAGGGATGCCATAAAGGAGCTCGACAAGTTCCTCACTGAGCAAAACTATAAGTTCTTCAGCTCAGGAGCAAGGCAGATTCTGGGAGTCCCGCACTTTCAGGCACTTTCACGGCTTCAGGCGGTCTTGAACTTATTGGAGCAGGAAAAGCCCCTTGCCCGCATGATCGAGAAGTGCAAGGAGAGCAAGGCACTCAAGATTTCACTCGGTGAGGAGAACGAGACCGAAGGAATGGAGGATAACGCAATGATACTCATTCCCGCAAGGCCACGACAGCAAAAGGCAGTGCTCGGACTGATCGGCCCGCTGAGAATGGACTATGAGCGTTCAATCAACATACTTGAGAGCGTTGCAGATGTTCTTGATGAGGACTCAAAGAGAGGTGAGACGAATGAATGACGAAGACGAGAGGACAGACGAGGCAGGAAGTGAGGAAATACAGCCTGAAACAGCAGACGATGAATCACAGAAGGAGATAGAGAGCCTCACACGCCAGCTCAAGGCCACGACCGCAGACTTCTACAACTTCCGCCAGCGCACCATCAAGGAACGACAGGAGACCCGCAAGAGAGCACAGGAGGAAGTAATCACGTCAATACTCCCGGTTCTCGACAACCTGGACAGGGCACTTGATGCCGCAAGCTCAGAGGACGCAAAGAGCATCCTGAAGGGTGTTGAGATGGTTCAGCGGCAGTTTGTCGGGGTGCTTGAGGGGTTGGGAGTTACGGCCATTAAGTCGGAAGGTGAGAGCTTTGACCCGGCACTTCATGACGCATCAGGAACAGAGAATGTTGATGACCCTGAACTTGACGGCAAAATCATAACTGAAAGGCTCAAAGGCTACAGGACAAAAGAGAGGGTATTGCGTCCCTCACAGGTAACAGTAGGGAAGTACGAAGCATAACCACAAAAGGAGAAAATATTAACCATGGCTAAAGTAGTAGGAATAGATTTAGGCACAACAAATTCATGCATAGCAGTACAGGAAGGCGACCAGACTACGATCATACCCAACAATGAGGGAGCAAGGACTACACCTTCAGTTGTGGCGTTCACGAAGGACGGCGAAAGGTTAGTGGGACAGCTAGCCAAACGTCAGGCAATCGTGAATGCAGACCGCACAATCATGTCAATCAAGCGCGAAATGGGCACTGATTACCGCGTAACCATAGACGGCAAGAAGTACACCCCGCAGGAAATCTCGGCAATGATCCTCCAGAAGCTCAAGAGGGACGCTGAAGACTACTTAGGCGAGACAGTAACTCAGGCAGTAATCACGGTTCCGGCATACTTCACCGATGCACAGCGTCAGGCCACAAAGGACGCAGGGACAATCGCAGGGCTTGAAGTCCTCCGCATCATCAACGAGCCTACTGCGGCGTGCCTGGCTTATGGCGAGAACAAGAAGGACGAGCACAAGATACTAGTGTTCGACTTGGGCGGCGGAACGTTCGATGTCTCTATCCTTGACGTTGGCGAGGGAGTCTTTGAGGTGCTTGCTACGGCGGGCGATAACAGGCTCGGCGGCGATGACTGGGATAACAGAATCGTAGAGTGGATTGTCTCGGAGTTCAAGAAGTCAGAGGGTATTGACCTCAAGAATGACAGCATGGCCATGCAGAGGCTCAGGGAAGCGGCAGAGAAGGCCAAAATTGAGCTCTCGAACATGACAGAGACCACTATATCCCTCCCGTTCATCACGGCGAACCAGACAGGCCCCAAGCACCTTGAGATGAAGCTGACACGCGCAAAGTTCGAGGAGATGACGGCAGACCTTCTTGACCGTACCATCAAGCCAACACAGAGGGCACTCGAAGACT
The DNA here is from genome assembly GCA_017405525.1 of Synergistaceae bacterium. Taxonomy (GTDB): domain Bacteria; phylum Synergistota; class Synergistia; order Synergistales; family Aminobacteriaceae; genus JAFUXM01. Next base: position 64,015 of record JAFRAH010000001.1, on the reverse strand, counting down.
CAGGGCTCAAAGCGTCAGAAGTCGACAAGATACTGCTTGTTGGTGGCTCAACACGTATGCCTATGGTGCAGAAGAAGATAGTTGACCTTCTCGGCAAAGAACCCACTAAGGGCATCAATCCTGACGAATGCGTCGCGGCAGGTGCTGCAATTCAGGGTGCAATCATGAAGGGCGACCACAAGGATATAGTGCTCGTTGACGTTACCCCCCTAACTCTGGGCATTGAGACACTCGGCGGAGTAATGACCAAGATGATTGAGCGCAACACGGCAATTCCTGCGCAGGCCTCACAGGTCTTCACGACGGCGGCAGATAATCAGCCACAGGTTGAGATAGCAGTCTTTCAGGGCGAGCGTCCTATGGCACGGGACAACGTACAGCTTGGGCAGTTCACGCTTGACGGAATAGCTCCCGCACCCAGAGGAATCCCGCAGATTGAGGTTACGTTCAACATCGACACCAACGGAATACTGAACGTCTCGGCAAAGGACAAGGGTACGGGCAAGGAGCAGAAGATCACCATACAGTCATCGAACCTGAGCAAGGACGACATCGAGCGCATGAAGAGGGATGCAGAGTCCCACGCTGACGAGGACGAGAAGAAGAGAGCCAGCGCAGAGGCAAAGAATGAGGCTGATGCTGCAGTGTTCCAGGCCGAAAAGCTCATGCGTGATTTGGGCGACAAGATGACCCCCGAAGAGAAGGGACGCGTGAACTCAAAGATAGACGCGCTCAAGAAGGCCATCGAGAATAACGACGAGGCAGGCATGAAGTCAGGGAAGGACGATCTAAGCAGGACAATGCAGGAGTTCGGGCAGAGACTCTACCAGAATGCCGGGCCGGGTGCTGGAGCTAACCCCAACGCAGGAGCAGGCAACAATGCAGGGAGCAATGACAGCGACACGGTAGATGCGGAGTTCAGCGACAAGGGCTAAAGTTTCAGACCGACACAAAAATAATCCCCCAGTCAGTTCATGGCCGGGGGATTTTGTTTTTCTGCCTATTCGTCCTCGCTGTAGTCCTTTGGGTCATTGGGCAGGAAACCGTCAGCCTTCGAGAGGTTGAGGAGGGTTATCCTGTGTTCTTCGAGTTCGGCAACCTTGATGTTCCAGCCCTCATACGTGAAGACCTCGCCAACTTCCGGGAAACTCCCCGACAGCAGCAGCACGAGCCCCCCTAACGTCTCGGCATCATCACTCGTGAACTCAGAGCCTAAAGCATCGCTCAGATCCTCAAGGCTTATGCTACCCTGAACAAGATATGAGCCGTCTTCAAGTTTCTGTATCTCCGGGGCTTCCTCGTCGTATTCGTCCTGAATTTCCCCGACTATCTGCTCCAGAATGTCCTCCATCGTAACGAGCCCGGCAACTCCACCGTATTCGTCGACGATTATGGCTATGTGGATGTGTTCGCGCCTCATGTTCTCCAGTAGCTCGGCAGTCCTTATAGTCTCAGGGACAAATATAGGCTTCCTCAGAAGTTCCCTGACGCTCCGGGACAAATCGCCGCCGCTAAGATCCTTCAGCGTGTCCTTGACGTAGAGAATGCCAACGATATTGTCCGGGCTGTCTTCGTAGACAGGAATCCGTGAATGCCCCTCGTCAATGAATATCTTTACGGCTTCCTCCAAGCTGTCGTTCACGTCAAGAGCTATCATGTCGGTGCGCGGTATCATGATCTCCCGGACTCTTGTCTCGTCAAAGTCGATTATCCCGTCAATCATACGGCGTTCTGAGGCTTCAAGTGCCCCGCTGTCTGCCGCAATCTTCACGACCTGTTCAATCTCATCACGAGTAACGAATACCTGCTGTGTCCCCAAGTCAATATGAAGGAGCAGCCCGATACCAGTAACGCACTTCTTCATTGCCCACGCTACAGGGCTAATCAGGAATGCCAGAATCCTCAATATTGGCGCGGCAACAATAAGGACATTCTCCGAGTAGACCATTGCGGCACTCTTGGGCAGAATCTCGCCGAATATCACGATCAAGACCGTCATCACAGGAACAACAACAACAAGTGCCCCCGCCCCGAATATCTGGAGTGCAACGCTTGAGGCCAATGCACTAGCTGAGATGTTCACGACATTGTTCGAGATGAGGCAGACGGTCAGGGCTTCCTGTGTGTCGTCAATGAGCCACTGAAACGTTGAGTTCAGGAAGTGATACTTGCCCTGTTCCTGAAGTGTTAGGAGCTTTCCTGTACCTGTTGCGGTTATTGAGGTCTCTGCACCGCTGAAGAATGCCGACAATAGGAACAGCACCACAAACCCCGTGATTACCCCCGCCATCACTCAAGCACCCCCAGAATCTTGCGCGCTATCTCGTCCTGCTTCGTCCACATGGCCGCCTGCTTCTCGTCAGTGTCGTGGTCATAGCCCAGAAGGTGAAGGAATGAGTGTGCAAGCATGAGGGAAATTCCTTCGTCGCGTGAAAGCTCAGGGTGAAGGCGTGATACTTCCTCCGGGCAAATGACTATGTCGCCCAGCATAAGGACGGGAATATCACCGGGGATTTCTCCGGCCTCGAACATCGGGAAGGACAATACATCGGTGGGCTCGTCAACGTCCCTGTAGTCGCGGTTAATGTCGCGTATTCCGTCAGGGTTCATGAAGGTCAATGAGATTTCTGCGGCATCATAATTCCTTGAGGCAGGGAGCAACTCAGCAAGATAGCCTTCAAGTATGCCTGAAACTTTCTCTGTGCTGTAACGTTTTATGTCGGGGTAATCTGGATTTGTGCCGGGACTGTTACTGTCTCCTGCTCCTGATGAGTCTTCAGGGGATTCAATGCGAAATGATAACTTCAAGTATAACTAACACCTTTCGTTTTTATTTCCTGCGCTCTATCTTCTTGACTTTGCGCGTGTGGTACATTGACATTAGCACGGATATTAGCGTCTTCTTCACCGTGTTGAGATCTTTTATCGTGAATGCAACGTCCTCAAATTGTCCCTCGTTTATCTTGCTCTGTATGACCTGGTTCACTATCTTTTCGATCGTGCTCACTGCTTGGCCTTTTCCCCGGTTGCTGTCTTCGGCCTCAAGGTCGCGGATATTTGCCGCCCTCACAGCCGCCTCAACAGAGTCCGTAATCATCAGCAGGGCCGTCTCCCGTGATTGTGGTTTTGGTCCGGGATAACAGAACTGCGACCACTCGACTTTATGCCCGGATGCTATGGCCTTGTTGTAGAAGTATCGCGTTGAAGTGTCGCCGTGATGTTCAGCGATGAAGTCCCGGATTCTTTTCGGAAGTTTTGCCTCCCATGCAAGCTCCAGGCCGTCCTTCACGTGTGAGATTATCGCCATTGAGCTCAGTTCAGGGGTCATTGTGTCGTGAATGTTATCGCCGCCTCCCTGGTTCTCCACGAAATACTCAGGCTTCCTCAGCTTCCCTATGTCGTGGTAGTAGGCACCTGCACGCAGTAAGTTCGTGTCCATTCCGAGCTCAAGACCGACAGCCTCAATCAGCGTGGCTATAGTGATGCTGTGCTGGTACGTTCCGGGGGCGTGCTGCTGTAAGTCCCGGAGCAGTGGGCTTGAAGGATTGCTTATGTCCCGTATGCTCATGATTGAGAGCGTCCCCAAGTATTCCTCAAAGTATGGGAGCATTGCCATCATAGCAAGCCCTACACATGCCTCATAGATGAAGAACAATCCTGCCTCAAGCCAGAATTCACCCAGCGGAATGAACAGCCTGAAACTGTCCCTCACGAACGGGCTCGACTGTACGCATCTCAACGTCATACGTATAACCGTGATGATGAATGCGGCAATCATGATCCTGCGTGAGACCTGACGGCGTGATTCGAGGTTGCGCAAGAGGTAGAAGCCCAAGGTTGACGCAAAGACTGACATTGCCGAAAGAAGTATCACGTTTGAGACAGCCTGCCCGGTAATGACGAACACCCCCGATGCTGAGGCCAAGAACGCAATGCAGAACGCAAGGTAGTCATCAATGCAGAGGAACGACACAGCAACAGCTCCGAGAGTTCCCGCACCATAAATGCCTATTCTCGCCGCCAAAGTCTCGAAGCCCCACGCCGCTATCACGATGAAGACGATGCACCACCATGAAGGTTTATGTTCGCCAGCACCCCTGCCCAAGATGCTCAGCCATATAGGGAGAGCGAATACACAGAGTATCACGGAGAACAGCTCAGTGAACGGGAAAACGTCCTCAGTGTAGCCCTGGAGCCTGAGGAGTATTGCCGTCTGTTCCGTAACTGTCTCGCCCCTGTTGACGATGACATCACCGGGTTCAAGCCTCCTGTCAATCGCAGGGACATCACGGACTGCCGCCTGACGGGTCAAGTCGGTCAATTCCTCGTCTGTCCTGAAGTTGAGGTTGCCCAAGCCCGCAAGTATCTGGTACACGAAGTTTGCATCATTCACGCTTGCGCCGGTCTTGTTGATCTCCTCCCAGAGTATCGAGGCCATGAGGGTAGCATTCTCCCTGTAGACCTTCTCAGCCTCCAGACGGTCAATGTATGAGCTCCCTGCCTGATACGCAAGGTTGATGATGCGTGATTTGTCGGAATCACTGAGACGTATTACGGCATTCACCAGGAGTTCAGGAAGGTACGAGAGATACGCTGAAGTTTTCGCCGATTGGACATCCTTAACGTCCCGGACTGCCTCAAGCCTCCGTTGAAGCCTCGATTTCGCCGAGACATCACGCACCGTAACGCCCACGACGCTATCACTGACCATTGAGCGCAAAGCCGCCGCCGATTCCTGGTCGTCATATCGCATGTGAGTGATTACCCTGTAGGTCTCAGGTGATGGCTCGCCGACCTTGAAGCTGTCCCCCCGCCTGTTGAGGACTGCCCATTGAGCCAGCACGAGGAGTATTCCCGCAACAAGAAGGAACACTAACGGGCCGGTGTACTGGAATATCCGGGTGAAGTCAATGCGCTGGAATATGCTTTGTTCGGAGGGTATCAATACGCGGGGTTTCGTCCGGGTTTTGTTTCTCTTCATGGCCGGTTATGCTCCTGTTCATACCGTGAATATGCCTGTACGATTTTCTGCACTATCTCATGCCTCACAACGTCAGCATCAGTGAGGTCAATGAAGTCTATTCCCTTTATGCCCTTGAGGATTTCCCTGACACTTCGGAGTCCTGAAGTTGTCCCGCCGGGTAAGTCAGTCTGTGTTATGTCGCCGGTAACTACAGCCTTTGAGCCGAAGCCCAGACGTGTGAGAAACATCTTCATCTGCCGGGGGGTTGTGTTCTGTGCCTCGTCAAGAATGATGAAGCTCTCGTTAAGCGTCCTCCCTCTCATGTAGGCCAGTGGGACAATCTCAATCACTCCCTTGTCGGCGTAACGCATGAACTTTTCGGGTGAAAGCAAATCGTAGAACGCATCATACAGCGGCCTCACGTAGGGCTCTATCTTCTCTCTAAGGTCTCCGGGCAAATATCCCAGGCTCTCTCCCGCCTCAACAGCAGGACGGACAAGAACAACCCTGTTCACTTTCCCGGCCTTGAGCATCGATACAGCCTCACAGACCGCTAAATACGTCTTGCCTGTACCTGCCGGGCCTGTGGCGAAAAGTATGAAGTTGTCGCGAATTGCTTTGATGTATGCTCGTTGTCCGGGGGTTTTTGCGCGAATGGGCTTGCCTCGTGCTGTGGTGCAGATGATTTCGGAGTACAGGGCGTTAAGGTTGAGTTCCCTTCCTTCAGCGAGGGCATCCATTGCGGCGCGTATGTCGTCAGTGTGAATCTCATGGCCTTTCTCTGCGGCTGAGGCTAGTTCGCGTATGAGGTGGCCTGCAATCCTCACAGGGTCAGAATCAGGGCCGCTCACTCGAACGACCCCGTTGTTCAGCGTCAATGTTACGGGATAACGAGCCTCTATAGTCCTGAAGTTCTCATCATTCGGGCCTAATAGTCTCGCCTGAGTGAAGCTGTCTCCCGTTATCGCTATGTCCATTTATGCCGGGTATGCCTCCGGGGCAGCCTGCTCCTGAAGCCCCACGTCCCTCTTGTTGGCCTTCGCGTACTTCTTGGGGAGGAAGTCCTTTGCGACCTGCGGGAACATAATCCACGTCAAGGCATCTTCAGGCTGTGTTGCCCAGGGCTGGCAGTCCTTGCGTGCCTGCTCCATCTCTGGCGGTATCTTCTCACCGGGGCGGCAGGTTATGGGCTCTTCATTGCCGATTGCCATTTTCTGGACTTCAGGATCCATCGGTGCAGGGGGCTGGCCATAGTACCCTAAGAAGTACTGTTTTATCTCCTTCGGGAAACTCTTCCAGCGGCCACGTAATACGTTGACGGTTGCCTGAGTTCCTACCATCTGGCTTGACGGCGTAACGAGCGGAGGATAGCCCATTGCCTTGCGCACAACAGGTACTTCATTGAGCACTGCCTCAAGTTTGTCGAGAGCTCCCATTTCGCGCAGCTGGTTGACCATGTTCGAGTACATTCCGCCGGGTATCTGGTAGCGCAGTATGTTGATGTCAACTCCGGCGATTTCGGGCAGCAAGTCCTTGTACTTCTCGCGCAACTTCTTGAAGTGCATCGTTATCGGCATGAGCTTGTCGATCTCGATTCCTGTGTCATACTCTGAGCCTGCAAGTGCCGCAACGATTGACTCAGTGGGAGGCTGGCTTGTTCCGAGTGCAAACGGTGATATTGCCGTGTCAACTATCTCTGCCCCCGCCTCGATACCCGAAAGATAGGCCATGCTCGCAAGTCCGGTCGTGTAGTGGCTGTGAAGCTCTATCGGAATATCAACCTTCTCCTTGATGGCGTGAACGAGTTTTGCGCAGTCCATAGGCCCGATAAGTCCGGCCATGTCCTTTATGGCGATTGAGTCTGCTCCCATGTCCTGCATTCTCTTTGCCATCCCCGCGAATGAGTCCAGTGTGTGTACGGGTGAAAGCGTGTAGCTCATGCAGAGCTGAAGGTGTGCACCCTCCTTCTTGACCTGTTCGGCGGCTATCTCGACGTTCCGTAGGTCATTCAGTGCGTCAAAGCAGCGTACTATGTCGATGCCATTACCGACGGCCTTCTTGACGAACTCACGGACAACATCATCTGCGTAGTGCCTGTAGCCCACCAAGTTCTGCCCACGAAGGAGCATCTGGAGCTTGGCATTCTTGACCCTCGCGCGTATGAGCCTGAGACGTTCCCAGGGGTCTTCATCGAGGAATCGCATAGCACTGTCGAACGTTGCACCGCCCCACATCTCAAGTGCCCAGTAACCTGCCGCGTCCATGTACTCAAGGACGGGAAGCATGTCATCAGTCTTCATTCTTGTAGCGATCAATGACTGGTGGGCATCGCGGAGGCCGGTTTCGGTGATTCTTACTCTCTTTTCTCCTGCCATTAAATTTTTCTCCTTTTTGTTTTGTGGAATTTACTGTGTATTATACTTTACTTGCGGGCTAAATTTAATTCGTCCCCTTCATGCTCTCCCTTCATGCTTTCTTTGGCCTTGTCCCAGAATGAGTCCAGTTCCTCAAGCGTATAGTCAGATATTTCCCTGCTCTCATTCCTTGCGCATTCCTCCATGAACTGGAAGCGTCTCCTGAACTTCTCGCAGACCATGTTCAACGCCGCATCAGGGTCAACGTTGAGCCTTCGGGCAATGTTCACCACCATGAACAGGACATCTCCCAGTTCTTCGGCTGTGTGCTCAGGGTCATTCCCGCGTGATGCGTCCTTGAGCTCCTGTATCTCCTCGTCGAGTTTCGCGAAAAGGGGGGCATCATCACCAGCAGGCCAGTCAAAGCCGACATGCTTGACCTTCCCCTGTATCCTATTAGCCTTGAGGAGCGGGGGCAGCCCGTCAGGTATCCCGGCAAGTATGGAGGTGCTTTCATGTTTCTCGCGGCGTTCCTCGGATTTTATGCGCTCCCAGTTGCGGAGGACTTCATCACTGTCTTTCGCCTCAACATCCCCGAAAACGTGGGGGTGCCTGCGTATGAGCTTGTCGCAAATTCCCCGGACAACGTCCTTCATGCCGAATGCCCCCAGTTCCTGAGCTATCGAGGCCACAAACACAACCTGAAGGAGCAAGTCCCCAGCCTCTTCACGGATTGCGGCCATGTCGTGCTTGGTGATTGCGTCAGCCAGCTCGTAGGCTTCCTCAGTTATGGGAGTTCGGAGAGTCTCTAGTGTCTGCTTGCGATCCCAAGGACAGCCCCCCGGTGCTCTCAATGTCTCAATGATGCCGGTAATCTCGTCAAAGTAATGTGAACCGTTAATCTCTCATCAGCCTCTTTTTGTCGTGGAATGCTGTAATTATAGCCCAACTATCTCGGCGTTTTCCTTTTGGGCTTGGGCAGAACATCGGGGCTCTCTTCACGCCACAGGACATTGAACCCGTACTCATCAACTGCCTTCTGAGCTCCCAGGAACTCAAGCACAGCATGGCCGATACTCCGGGTATTGCTCACCTGTTGCTTGCTCAGGCCGGAAAAATCTAGAGCCTCAATAATCCCCTCGTCAGTTCCGGCGTAAGTTACCTCAGTCCTCTTGCTCCCGGGAGCAACGACATACAGCGGTACAGCTCCCAAAGCTACAAGCCTCGTCCTTCCCTCGTCATCCTTCACGAACTCAGCGGAAAGTATCATGCTCCGTTCACGGGGAAGTGTCCTCTGAAACGACACGAAATTACCCAACGACCACGCTACGGCCTTCACTTCATCGCCCGACACAATCACCTCAACCGGCTGTAGAACATGCGGATGCGTCCCGACAATGAGGCTTGCCCCCTCACTGAACGCTACATCTGCTGCTCTCTTCTGGTGAACGTTGGGCTGATGGTGATACTCGTTGCCCCAGTGGAAGAGCGCAATAATCACGTCAGGGCTCAATGCTCTTGCGCGTGCCATGCTCCCGGCAATGTCGGTTGATGATATGACGTTGAGGTGTACGTCTGAGGATTTGGGCCATTCGTTGCTCCCGTAGGTGTGGTTGATGAACGCCGCACGTATTCCGTTGTTGTCGAGTGCTATTGCGTCATTCGGGGGGACATCATCGAGACCCAATCCAATCCACGGAATGTCGGCACTGTCCAGAATTTCGGCAGTACGTCTTGCACCTGATGGCCCGCGGTCAAATATGTGGTTGTTCGCGAGACTGAGGAGGTCAACGCCCAGGTCATGGCTCAGATTTTCCGTGAAGACATCGGGAGTGTTGAAGAACGGAAAACCGGCATAACGTAATTTTTTCCCTGTCCCGGCAAAAACAGTCTCAAGGTTGCCGACAAGGAACGAATCTCGGAACAATGGCCTGACCCTCCTGAATGATGCGCTGAAGTCATAAGTGCCGTCCTTTCTTTTTGCCGCGTCTAATTGCTGGTCATGAACCATAATATCGCCGATGAAGAGAAACCTTGCCCTTGTCTCCGAAAAAGCAGAGCCGCAGGAAAAAATCAGAATGAAGAAAGCCGCTAACCTTTTCATGAAATCACCCCTTATAGTAATTCACGCCATGATAACACGGCCTTAATGTTATATAATTTCGAGTATTCCCAAAAATTTAGTCGGAGGTGTTTCGTTTATGCGTAACGGTTTCAGGAAAGTTACGGCGTTTTTGGTGGTAGTTGTTCTCGTTATGTCTGCCCTCCCGGCATTTGCTGCAAACTTCAGGGATACTTCACGGAAAGCACGCAAGGGTGATGCTGCGGCACAATATGAACTCGGCAGAATGTACCATGACGGAAACGGCGTAAAGCAGAATTACCGCGAGGCCATGAAGTGGTACAGGCTTTCAGCAGAGCAGGACTATTCCCCGGCAGTGAACAACATGGGCATAATGTACGAGTTCGGCCATGGCGTGCCTGTGAATTTCAGGAGAGCCGCAGAATACTACGAGAGAGCCGCAAACCTGGACAACGCCGTAGCAATGGGGAACCTCGGCCTCATGTACGAGGAAGGCAGGGGAGTTGAGCAAGATTACTTCAAGGCCGTGAACTACTACAAGAGGGGCGCGGAGCTTGGAGACGCAAGAAGCCAGAACAGTCTCGGCAACATGTACTACTACGGCAGGGGCGTAAAGCAGGACTACGCAGAGGCAGTAAGATGGTACAGAGCCGCCGCTGACAACGGAGACCTTAAGGCCATGAGCAACCTCGGACTTATGTACGAGACCGGCAATGGTGTTGACCGCAGTTATGCCGAATCTTACAGGTGGTACAAGAGAGCAGCAGACCAGGGTCATCCTTGGGGACAGTATCATCTTGGCGAGCTCTACTTCAACGGCAAAGGAAGGAAGCAGGACTACGCAGAGGCCTACAAGTGGTACAAGAAGGCGGCAGATCAGGGATATTCCCCCGCACAGACAGCACTGGGCTACATGTACCGCATGGGTTACGGCGTGAAGAGGAGCTACACCGAGTCGGTCGCATGGTACAGGAAGGCCGCAGACCAGGGATATGCACCGGCACAGTCGGCATTAGGCTACATGTACTACAAGGGCTACGGCGTGGAGAAGGACTATACTGCGGCGGCTCAGTGGTTCAGGAAGGCAGCAGATCAGGGCGAGGCTCAGGCTCAGGCTAACCTTGGGCTCATGTACAGGAGGGGCGAGGAAGTCGAGCAGGATTATGACGAGGCAGTGAAGCTCTGGAGGGAAGCAGCCCAGAAAGGCAACACGGACGCTCAGGATGCCTTGAAGGAACTCGGCATTACCTGGTAGGCTGAAAGGGATAAAAATTTTTCCTCCTTGCTTGTCTCAGGCAGGGGGGATTTTTTTTGCCTTCAGGCGTGTTATATAATTTCTGCCAAACATTACCCTTAAAGGAAAATTTCACATGCAGGACAACGACGCAATCAATAATTTCTGGTGGACTGTTGAGCTCAGCGTTTCAGTGGCAAGATACAACCGTCCATACAATGAGGAACGTTTAAGCACAATTGCCTCACTAACTGACGCTATAGGCTCTGAGATTTCGACCGAGAAGGATTTTTTCGGCAACGACAGGCTCTTCCTCAAGGCAAGCTACAGGGGCTCAAAGGGAATTGATGAGGTTGTCTATGAGCTTGACTTCATCCTGAATGACCCTGACTTTGAGGGCATAGAGATAACGAGGTGCTACAGGCTCGAAAATCAGGAATGGGAGACGCTGAATTATGAGGCATTCCCGCCGCTGCCTGTTGGGAAGGGTCTTATAGTCATGGCACCATGGCACGAGAAGGAGGAGATCCCCGAAGACCGTATGCCAGTCTATATTTACCCGGCGAGTGCGTTCGGGACAGGTTACCATGAGAGCACGCAAATAGCCTTGTCGCTCCTTGAGGAAATCGTGAGGACGGGCGACACTATCCTTGACGTTGGCACAGGGACGGGAATACTCTTCATTACTGCGCTGAAACTTGGGGCAGGACAGGCCATAGCACGCGACATTGACCCGACGACACTAAGCGAGGCAAAACGTAACATGAACCTCAACGGCATTAACCCGAAAATCTGTGAGCTGTCTGAAGGCGACCTCCTCAAAGGTTTCAAGGGACAGGTCAACATACTCACGGCGAATATTCTACTCAACCCTAACATAACGCTTGTCCCTGACGTTAAGCGTGTGCTTAAGCCCAAAGGTTTCGCGATATTCTCAGGGATGACGCACATTGAGAGCTACATGTTCATCTCTGTGATGAATGCGTCGGGTCTCATGATAGAGCGTGAGATGCGTATAGGCGACTGGTGGGGATGCAGGGCGATAAAGGCATGGGGCTAGTTTGCGTTCACGTTTTCGGCTGCCGTTCGAGTTTGTGCGAGGGTGAATACATTGCCGGGAGACTGAAGGAGCTCGGCCATGACATCACGGAAGACCTCAAGGACGGAATTACCGCCGCAATAATCGTAACCTGCTCAGTAACCAGCGAGGCAGACAGGAAGTGCCGCCAGATGGTCAGGAGGGCACGCAAAATTCTGGGGGATGACGGCGTTCTTGCAGTGTCGGGGTGCTGGGGTCAGTCTCTCGATTCCGGGATGGCTCAGAGTTTGGGCATCGACATTCTCGGCGGAACAAGGGGAGTCAGTGCACTCATACCTTCGGCGGTAAGTGAGATGCTGGGACATGGCCGGGAGTTCCGGGATATTCGGAGGCTTGACGTTCACGGATGGCAGGAGCTCCCACTCACACAGCCTGTGATGCACACGAGAGCATTCATGAAGATTCAGGACGGATGCAACCACTTCTGCACATACTGCATTATTCCCTACCTTAGAGGCAAACCAGCAAGCAGGCCGGAAAATAGCATCATCAGCGAAATTCACAGGCTCATTGACGGCGGCACGAAAGAAGTAATCTTCACGGGTATTCACTTGGGGGTTTACGGCCATGACAACGGGACATCACTTGCCCGGCTCATCAGGAGAGTATCAGGGATTTCCGGGCTTGAGCGTTTACGGTTGGGCTCACTTGAACCTTTCTGCCTGAACGATGAACTTCTTGATGCACTCGCTGAATGTGCGGCCTTCTGCCACCATTTGCACCTGCCACTTCAAAGCGGGGATGATGAAATTCTTTCGGCGATGAGGCGGGGATATAGTGCCCATGATTTCGTGAACGTCTGCAGGAATGCCCGGCGGAAAATTGATGCCTCCCTTCACATTTCGAGTGATATTCTCGTGGGCTTTCCCGGTGAAAGTGATAGTGCCTTCCAGAATACCCTTGACGTTATGGAGCTTGCAGGTCTTGGGCGCGTTCATGTCTTCCCGTACTCGGAGCGTCCCGGTACAATCGCCGCAAGCCTCCCCGGAAAAATTCCTCATGACGTGAAGATTTCCCGGACATCTGAGGCAATCTCTCTCGGAAGAAAGCTCTATGCTGACTACGTGAGGGGCTTCACCGGCCATGAAGTCGAGATACTCATAGAGCGGGACGGAAGGGGCTACACGAGGCACTACATAGAGGCCCACTGTGAGGGTGGCAATAACGAGACAGTGAAAGCAGAGGTGATTGACATTGCCGGTACAAGGCTCGAATGTATGCGTAGGAATTGATGCAGGGAGTGTTGCCTCAAAGCTCGCATATTCCGACAGCCTAAGCACTAGGATTATTGCACAGTGTGAGGGATTTGACCCTTTGGAGCTCAGGGAGGAGGCTGAAATATTCTTTGATGAGCCCGTATTCTCCTGTGTGGTTGCACTGAACGAGGGAACTACAGCGAGACAGAAGGACGTTCTGGTATCTCAGGCTAAATCTTCGGGCTTCCGTGAAGTTGAGACAATCCCGGCACATGAGGCCATTGCGCTTGGGCTTGACGATGATGCGAGGGTTCTGGTCTATGACTTCGGGGCATCAAGGAGCGAGATGATTATACTTGAGGGCGGCGAGGTCTTGGAGAGCGACATAATCCCGGACGTTTGCGGAAATGAGTTCGACAAGGCTTTTTCGGAATACCTCTGCGAACTTCGGGGGCTGAAGAAAATTGACGAGGCATTAATCCGCGAGGCTAGGAGGCTCAAGCACATACTCAGCGAGGAAACTTCCAGAATGTGGCACAACTTCGACATTCAGCGCGAGGACTTCACGAGGCTTGTACGTTTCCCGGTCAGGCGGGCATCTCACACAGTCAACATGCTCATGAAGGTATGGAAACCTTCACGTTTCGTTCTCACTGGAGGTTGCGCTAATATCCCGATGGTGCGGGAGGTTTTCGGGAACGCTGAGATTACCGGCGGCCTGATAGTCAGGGGGGCATCACTGAGGGCACTTGCCTTGACGAAGAAGGAGACCCGGCGGAACATTGCCGACAACATTTCACGGATGAAGGGGCTTAGGGCTGACATTCTCGGAATTGAGGAGAAGTTGACTCGTTCACAGAAGGACAGACTTTATGTTCTTTTCCGGCAGGTTGAGGGTATGAATGACGCGGGGATGACCTCACTCCTTGAGGGGCTTGTGCGCGAGATAAAGCAGGCGTAAAAAAATTCCCCCTGCAGTATTTCACAGAGGGAATGAACTTCATATCTTGGTGCTATTTCTTGAGGTACTTGTCGAAGAAGTCAACCATAATCTTCAGCACCGGCTCCTGCATCCAGTACGGCCCACCGTGGGGAGCTCCGGGAACTATGTACCTTTCTGCCTCAATGCCCAACTTCCTCAGTGCCTGATACATCTTGTCGGTCTGGCTCGGTGATACTGACTTGTCCGCATCGCCATGCATGAACAGCATCGGTACTGTCTTTTCGCTCACATAGTATAGCGGGCTGGCCTTCCTTGCCTCTTCCGGGAAGTCTTTTACTCCGCCGTCCGGGCCGCTGAATCCGGGTATTCCCTTAACCCACATTGCCTCAGTTATGCCGGGCGAGTCATGAAGCCTGCGTTCCTCTTCAGGGTAATCATCGCCTATGCTCATGAGCTCAGAGATGCCGAATATGTCCGCCGCACAGAGAATGTTGCTCGAGTACTCCAGGAAATCACCAGTGTCGAACTCCCTGTTGTCATTGAGAACACCCATAAACGCCGAAAGATAACCGCCCGCACTGTTGCCGAGAACACCTATTCTCTCAGGGTCAATGTTGTACTGCTTGGCATGAGCGCGCAGCCACCTAATAGCGAGCTTGCAGTCCTCGACAGGAAGCGGGAACTTGGAGAGCGGTGCATGACGGTACTCTATGCTTGCCACAACGTAGCCTGACTCCGCAAGCCTCATCCTCTGCTGAATCCAGTTGTTCTTCGGTGCCATGATGAAACCGCCGCCCGTAATGAAGACGATTAACGGCAGGGGCTTTTCGCTGTCAGGCTGGAGAATGTCCATCGCGAGGGTGAACATTTGGGAGCCGCGTTCTTTGCCTGAGTTGAACGGGATATTCTCGTAGAGCATTACCTGGGGTTTCACGATCTCAACGTTGAGTATAGTGCTCTCGAAATTCTCTTCAGCATACGTGAATGATGCCATAAGAGCGACAACCAAGAGTGCCAGTAAAATTTTGCGCATGAATGAATACCTCCATAACAAATATTTATCACGTACAGGCCCTCACGACTGAATCAAGCGTTGCCTGTTCCGCAATCCGTATGTTAGTGAACCCCGCCCTCAATGCCTCGTCTCCTGTCTGCCGGCCAATGCATACTGCCAAGACTTCACGCATTGACTTCACACTCTCAGAAAATCCCCTGACTGTTGAGGACGATGTGAAAATTATGATGTCTGCAAATTTTGGAACGTGAACTAATTTTACATAATCGGTGCGGTAAATACAAACACTAAGCGGCTCAATTCCGTAATTCCTGAAAGCCTCGTCAATCTCCGGCGTTCCACCTTCAGCCCTAAACATAAGCACTTTACCCCCGAAGTGAGCCAGCCCTTCCGCCAAGTGATGACCGTCATAAACTGAGGGCATGTAGTCCACATTGAGGCCGTGAGACCTGAGAGCCTCCCTAGTTGCCGGGCCGATTGCCGCAATCCTCGCACGTCCGAGCTCCCGGATGTCCCTCCCTGACTCACTCAGGAGCTCAAAGAGTGCGTTCACCCCTGTAACGCTCGTGAACCCTGCCCAGTCATGGCCGGAGAGATCCACGCCGTCAAGTGATCCGTGAAGTGTTGATGTCCTGATTGTCGGCATCAGGATTACTTCAGCCCCAAGATCACGGAGCATCAATGAGAGATTTTCCGCCCGGCCTTCAGGTCTTGTGATGATTATGCGTTTTCCGTTCAGGGGCATGGCCTCCCTCCAGTCCAGATTGAGCCCGGCAGTCTGACCTACAACGATAACTGCAGGAGGGGTTATAGCGTTCTCCTTCACAGCGTCATAGAGTCCCGAAAGTTCAGACCTGATTACCCGCTGTGATGAAGTAGTCCCGTTCTGGATTATTGCGCACGGTGTATCTGGCGGCATAGTGAGCATCAACCGCTCCTGAAGCTCCCGTGAATGCGATACTCCCATCAAGAAGATTGACGTTGTTGCGTTGAAGTCAGGCACTAGGTTAGCCTTGTCGTGGGCTGTGTATATGTTCAGACCTGAGCAGTAATCCCTGTGAGTTGCCGGGATTCCAGCATATGCCGGGACAGCAACAGCCGAGCTCACTCCGGGGACAACCTCAAAGGGAACGCCCGCCCGGATTATCGCCTCAGCCTCCTCACCGCCACGCCCGAAAATGAACGGGTCTCCTCCCTTGAGACGCACTACCCTTTTGCCCTCAAGAGCCCGCGAAATCATGAGCTTTTCTGTCTCACGTTGGGTCATCGTGTGAGAGCCTGAAGACTTCCCAGCGTCAACCCTCTCTGCACTCTTAGGCATAAGCGACAAGATACCCTCACCAACCAGACGGTCATACACCACAACGTCAGAACGTCCCAGAACCTCACGGCCTCTTAGTGTGAGCAGCCCGGTATCTCCCGGACCAGCACCTACAAGCCATATTTTACCCGTCATCCCATAATCACCCCTGAAAGTTCACGGCCTATATTCCCCGCATATTCACGCCGCCCCGAAAGAATGCCACGGCGGAAATTCCCGGCATCGTCAACGTAAAGCCCCCTAAGTGTCAGAATGTCCCCGGCAATTTCGGCATAAGCACCCACAGGGACGTTGCACCCGGCCCCAAGCTCACGGGCAAATGCTCTCTCGGCAATGGCACAATCACGCGAGCACTCATCATTGACGGCCTCAAGGTAGCTGTAGCTTTCCCCGGCACGTCCCTGACACGCTAATATCCCCTGTCCCGGTGAAGGCATGACCTCGTCAGTCGTGAATACCCTCGTGATTCGCCCGGAAAGTCCCAGACGTTCGAGACCTGAGACAGCTAGCACAAGCCCGGAATATTCGCCTTCATCAAGCCGCCGCAATCTTGTCCCGATGTTGCCCCTCACAGGAATAATCTTTGCTGAGGGGTAGAGCCTCCCAAGCTGAAGCCTCCTCCTGAGTGATGACGAGCCTATGACGCTAAAGCCCCCCTGAGAATTACGGCCAAGAACTAGGGCATCTCGTGGGTCTCCCCTGTGTGAATATGCCACTATGGGAAGCATCGGGTTAATGTTCGCCGGTAAGTCCTTGAGGCTGTGGACGGCAAGGTCAATTTCACCGGCCATTAATGCCCGCTCAATCTCAAGGGTGAATATTCCCTTTATTCCGTTTGGGTCTGTGCTGAAGGTGGACATGTCTTTATCGCCTGACGTTGTTATCTTCACCGGGACAATATCAGCGTCAGGGTATGAGGCCCTTATTCCGCCAGCAATAATCTTCACCTGAGCGAGCGCAAGAGGACTTGACCTTGTGCCTATTCGTATTCTGAGCAACTCTTCATCTCCTGCAATGCTATACTAACTCAATCAACCACACAAAATTTTAACTGGAGCTGAAAATTTTACCATGCCTGAAGAATTAGACCCTACTACTGCGCGTTTGGTCTCAGAGCTTGCTGCGTTGATACTTCCCTCACTCACTAAGTCCCTGAATGCGGCGATACCTTCCGGGGATTTCACCGGGGCAATCGAGCGGACTAACAGGATGACACAGGATATGCGTTCAGGAATCGAGAAGGCCATACGTTCAGGGATTGATGACTCACGTGCTGGCCGGAGCATGATAATCCAGTCGATAGGCAGCGTACTTGAAGAAGTCTCATCATTGAGGAAGATGCTGGGAAAAGTCCCGGAGATGCTGGAGGAGAGCATCAGGAACTCACAGCCCAAAGAGCCCAAGAATGACGACGATAACGCCTCATTCCGTGAGGAGGTCATGAATGAGCTTGAGGAGTTTTCGGGACGGATTGACACGTTGACGCAGGGGATAAAGGCATTCTTCGAGACATACGCCGAGGACAGGGAGCAGTCTTCAGCGTTGCCTGAAGATTTGGTGAGGTCTTCGGTTGATGCTGATGCTCTTTCGGGGCTTGAGGGGCTCGTGAGGGCTGAGGGGAAATCACGGAGCCGGGAGCTTGAGGAGTTATCGCGTGAGATTTCGGCCATGCATGAGCAGGGGAATATTGCGCTTGTCCATGAGGTGAGGGAGGCAGTGAGTGAGGAGGTAGCCGGGATAATTCCGGGGGATGAGGGATTTTCGGGAGGAACGTTGCGGGGTTCTTCGTCCATGAAGATGCTGAAGGTCATTGCCGGGCTTTCGGGGGGCTGCCTCGTTCTTTTGGTGCTGAACTTTCTGATACTGCTTTTCAGGTGATGAAGATGATTACAGTGGACGGCAAAAATTCACGGCCTTTGTTCTGCACGCTCTGCAACATAGGCAACGAGATGAAGGAGAAGGCAACGATACCCTACGGAATGAGTGAGTACTGCGGCTATGACTCAATGATAGCTACCTACATGAAGGGTGAATATCCGATTATGAAGCTCATTCCCGGAGTGAGGCTTGAGGATGTTCCCCGGATTAGCGGGAACTGGGTTAAGGATTCGTGCTCATGGCTCAGGAAGAACGCAAGGAGGATAGACGTTCTCAACATATACATTCTCGACAGGACGGCATTTTTTCAGGCTCTAACGTACAAGCTCCACAATCCGAAAGGGAAGGTTTATCTCAGGCTTGAAGGGTGGCCTACAAGGAAGATGTCGAATTTCTGGAAACTGATTTTCCACAAGATGACGCTGAAGATGTCCTACCTAGTTAGCACTGAGTACAAGGAGAACGTGGAGATGCTTTCACGGGACTGGCACCGGGAAATCATGTACAGTTGTTGCCCACTCAACCCAAACGAGATAAAGGACTTCCGGCCATATTCCGAACGCTCAAACGTAATCTTCACGGTCGGGCGGCTCGGAACAAAACAGAAAGCCACAGAGATACTTCTTGAGGCATTCGCGAGGGTTTCGGACAAGATACCTTCATGGACGCTGAAACTCACAGGCCGAATAATGGAGAACACCGGGCTTGCTGATGACTTTTACGCGAGGCACCCGGAACTCAGGGAGCGGGTAAATTTCACCGGGCCTGTCATGGATCGTAACGAGATGACGGAGCTCTACATGGACGCAAAGATATTCGCCTTCCCCTCAAGGTGGGAAAGCTTCTGTGTTACCGTGAACGAGGCAATGATGCTTGGCTGTTTCCCCGTAACGACCGACATACTCGGCAGCAGGAGCGCAACATGCGGCTTCAAGTATGGTCTTGGCAGCGAGGTTGATGACATCGACGGGATGGCCGCTAACCTGCTTCATGCCTGCACGAATGAGGCAGAGTGTGAGCGTCTTGCGTTCGAGGGGAGGAAGGCAGTAATTGAGGCTCTTGACTTGAGACGCTGCTGTGAGGATATAGCTGAGGGTCTGAGTTGAGGGCAAAGGGCAGAAAAAACCTCCCGCCCTGAGAGCTTCAAGACGGGAGGATGAACGTATCACTTCTCGATTTTCGCGCAGTATCCTGTTACTGTGAGGACGTATTCATCTGCCAGCCTGTCGGGAACGTCCCTGCCTGCCTTTGAGATTTTTGCGGGGGAACATGAGCCGTCAGTGTAGAAGTATATTACTGCGGGCTCAAATCTCCAGCCGCTGTCTTCCGGGAGGTTTCGCATGTCGATGTTCTGCCACTCAAGGACTATCGGCCTGTTTGAGTTAGTCCCAAGAAATGAGCTCAGGCTGTTTTCGGGCTCTTCCTTCTTCATGAACGCTTCGGCTAGTATTGTCCCTCTTCGTGAACTCCCTGAAGTCTTTACGGAGAACCTTACGGGTATTCCTGAAA
Organism: Synergistaceae bacterium; assembly: GCA_017405525.1. Taxonomy (GTDB): domain Bacteria; phylum Synergistota; class Synergistia; order Synergistales; family Aminobacteriaceae; genus JAFUXM01. The sequence goes on along the minus strand of JAFRAH010000001.1, from coordinate 44,420 downwards.
GTGCCATGTCGCTGGCCTCCTCGATGGCTCTCTGAAGGATGGTAGAAGGCGGCTCAAACCAGAAAGACATTCTCGGCAGCAACACCGATGCTAATACCCCTATAATCGTAAGGACAAGCAGTATCTCAATCAGTGTGAAGGCTGAACGTGAACTAGTCTGCGTTTGTGATGTCGGCATTTACTCCTTCTCCGCCCTCTTCACCGTCAGGACCATAGCTCATGATGGTGATTCTTCCGTTGACGTTCCTGTAGACGTAGGGATTTCCCCAGGGATCCTCAGGTACTTTCTTGAGGTAGCCTCCTTCAGCGTATCTCTTTGGGACTGGTGAGGTTGTCGGGGCATTGACGAGTGCATCAAGTCCCTGCTGTGTTGAGGGGTAGAATCCGTTGTGCATCCTGTACATTTCGAGAGCGTCCTCAATTGAGCGTATCTGTGTTGCGGCAGTAGTTCTCTGAGCCTCAGCAACTTGGGGGCCAATTCTGGGAACGACGAGTGCGGCAAGAAGTCCGAGAATTACGACGACTACCATAATTTCAATCAGTGTGAAGCCAGAACGGCGGGATGACATGATGCCTTTGATCTTTCTGTTTTTCATGGGTGGTTGCCTCCTTAGTATAGTTGCGTCTAAGTTGTTTGTTATAATCATAACACAAGCGGTGAATTTATTGCGGAGGAGGAAGATTTGTGAAGGTCTACTATGATTACCAGATGCTTTTTGCGCAGAGGTACGGGGGAATATCGAGGTACTTCTTCGAGGTTGTCTCACGTCTGCCCGAATTGGGAGTTGACGTTGAGGTTAGCTGCCTGCACAGCCGGAACTGGTACTTCAGGGACATGCTGGGCATCCGGGACTACAGCAAGAGCAATCGCATCGTAAGAGGACTTGAACGCCGGATATTCAGCCGGGTCAACAAGCTGAAGGCTCTCCATGAAGTCAGGAGGGGTTACGACATAATTCACCCGACATACTATGACCCGTACATGCTGGGCGGTCATTCGGGAAAACTCGTAGTAACTGTATACGACATGATACACGAGAAGTTCGGAGGAGATGAGCCGACTATCAGGAACAAGAAGAAGATGCTTCATGCGTCGGATCACATAATCTCAATATCTGAGAGCACAAAGCGTGATGTGCTTGAGATATACCCAGACATAAGGCCGGAGAAAATTTCAGTGATACACTTGGGCAACTCAATGCCAAAAATTGAGTCTGCCGGGAAAAATCCACTTGGTACACGCTACATTCTCTTTGTCGGTAATAGGGGTTGGTACAAGAATTTTATCCGTTTCGTTCAGGCAGTGCGTCCGATACTTGAGAGACATGATGATATTTGCGTATTTTGCGTAGGGGGGGGGGGGTATTCCTACCTAGAGAGCTTGAAGTCATCGGCAGCCTGATTTCCCGTTTCCACCTTTCCAGCATAACTGACGAGGCATTATCCCAAGCCTATGCAAACGCTGAATGCTTCGTCTTCCCGTCAGAATATGAAGGTTTCGGCATCCCACTCCTTGAGGCGTTCGCGTGTGATTGCCCTGTTGTGTGTTCACGTTCGAGTTCGCTCCCTGAAGTTGCAGGGGACGCGGCAGAATACTTCGACCCCACGGACATTGACGACATGGCCGCAAAGATTGCCCGTGTCGTTGAGGATACTTCGTTGCGTGAGAGGCTGAGGGCTGCCGGACGTGAACGCCTGAGACTCTTCAGCTGGGACAAGACAGCGCGTGAAACCCTGGAGTGCTACAGGAAGGTTCTTGCGGAATGAACAGGAACATTCTTATTTTCGGGAGTGGGGGCTTCGTTGGCTCATACCTTGCGGAAGAGTTCACATCTCACGGCTACAGGGTATACGGCACTGACATTGTGGAGCCCAAATCATCGCGGCAGTTCTTCCACGACTATACCTCCTTGGACATGCTCAGCTTTGACGGTGTATTGAGGCTCATGGAGAGGTCAGCCCCTGATTACGTCGTCAACCTTGCGGCGGTGAGCTCAGTCGGCGACTCGTGGAGGATACCTCAGAAGACCATAGAGGTGAACATCAACGGAACGCTGAATATCCTTGAGGCCGTCAGGAAGTCGGGCATAAAGGCACGAATACTCCTCATAGGCTCAAGCGAGGAATATGCGCCTTCAGCCTACCCAATTTCTGAGAGCTACCCCGTCAATGCCAGCAACCCATACGGAATCTCAAAGGTAGCACAGGAGAACTTTGCCGGAATTTATCGGTCGAGCTTCGGAATGGACATAATCAGCACAAGGACGTTCAACCATACGGGCATCGGCCAGCCTGAAAAGTTCGTTATCCCTTCGTTTGTGAGGCAGGCAGTGGAGATAGAGCGTTCGGGCGGGAACGGAAAGATTTACGTCGGCAACCTCTCGGCAAAAAGAGACTTCGGTGATGTCAGGGATATGGTCTCGGCCTACAGGATGATACTTGAGAGCAATACCAGTGAAAGGGTCTTCAACGTTGGCAGGGGAATATGCTATAGCCTTGAGGAAATTCTGAAGTATATTGCCTCGCTAGTTCATGGGAAGGTTGAGGTTATAGTGTCGCCGGAAAAATTCAGACCTGTGGAAAACCCGGTGATATGGTGCGACAATTCGAGGCTTCGTTCTGCGACGGGATGGAGTCCGAAATATGATGTGTTTGACGCAATACGGGGCATGTTCGGGAGCATGGCATCAGGAAGGCAGGGTAACAGTTAAGCAAAAGTTATAAATAGCTATAAATTTTCAACATCTTTATAAACAAGAAAGGAGGTACACCGTTACAGGAGGACTAAAAAATTCCTGACTGACAAGTGATATAATCCGTGCTAATTGGTGTCTCATTGAGAACTGGATATAGGCGGTTGGGCAGAGAAAATAGAAGCGATAACCAAGCTGTTCTGTGGTTCTGCCCGTAAAATATTCAACCTTATCAGTGCATAAGTCTTCTGTAACGGTAACACGCCCCGCCTTCTTCATTCTTACCTGACTATTCCGGCAAGGTCAAAGACTGGTGTCAATATTGCCAGTACGATGAACCCAACGCTGAAACCCAACGACAAAACCATAATCGGCTGTATCAGAGTCGAGAGCATCTCCATTCTTGATTGTGCTGTCTCGCGGCACTGCTCGGACAAATTCGATAGAGCTCCCGACAAATCACTACCCATCTCACCAACACGGACAATTGCAACGGTATCTTCAGGCATTCCTATTCTCTCCATTGCGGCGGCGAAACGATGGCCTGCCTTCACGAGCTCTGCGGCATCAAGCCATCTCTGCTGGTACGTGTCCATTGACGAGGCCATGCGCAAAGCCTGAACTAGAGGTATTCCTGTCTTGAGGAGGGTGCTTATGTGGGACATCACAAGGGCAAGGTTGAGCTGGTCTCTTATCCCCCGCATGAACGGGAGGGTAAAGCTCCTGCCTGTGCGCTTCATCCAGAGGAAAATCACCGCAAGTGCAATCAGGATATAGAGCCCATAATTTCCGAGAAAGTCAGACGCTGAAATGAGCATTCTTGTAGGCAGTGGCAGTGTCTGGTTCATGTCGTTGAAGAGCTCCGCAATCTTTGGGACTACGTAGGTGAGCATGAACGATACGACACCGATCCCAACTACAGCCATTACTATGGGATAAGTCATTGCACCCCTGATCTTTCGCTTGAGGCTGTCTTCGAGCTTGAACTCCTCGGCGGCCTCAGTGAGGACAGACACGAGCGTCCCGGACTGTTCACCAGATTCGGCAACCCTCCAGAGACTTTCACGGAATGCCCCCGACTCAGCTAGTGCCGTGTGGAATTTCCGGCCTCCCTGAACATCAGCTAATAGCTTCTCCATTACCGGCTTCATGTTCTTGTCGCGTGCCTGCTTGGACATTATGCGGAGTGCTTCCGTTACCTGAAGGCCCGACTTGAGATATGAGGCGAGGCTCCGGCAGAAGAATATGTGCTGTTCGAGTGGGAGTAGCTTGATCTTCGCGTTACCCCCTCCCTTCTTCTCCTCAGTAACCTTAACGTCAACTACAACTATTCCGCGTTCACTGAGACGGTCTACTGCCTGCATTGACGAGGCCGCTTCTATCGTTCCCTTTGTGGTCTTGCCCTTAGCGTCATAGCCTGAGTACGAGAAATACGGCATACCTAATCCTCCCCTGCAACACGAGTCAGCTCATCCGGCGAGGTCAAGCCCGACTGCACCGCCGAAAGCCCAATCTCCCACAAGGTCTTGAACCCTGATTCCCGTGCTATGTCCCTGAGTTTTGAGGCCGGAGCTCCCGACACAAACGCCTCCTGTATGGCCTCGTTCACCACGAACTGCTCATAGAGTCCGACGCGTCCCCTGTAGCCCGTGTTGTGGCACTCGGAGCAACCCACAGCCTCAAACGCACGAGTGAGCCCCTGTTTCGCCATCATGGCCGGAGGGGTAATCTCGCGCCTGCAATGAGGGCACAACCTCCGGGCTAATCTCTGCGCCACAGTCCCAATCATGCAGCTTGCGGCAAGGTAGGGCTCTATCCCCATGTCAACGAGTCGGATTATCGCGCTGATGCTGTCGTTAGTGTGGAGGGTTGAGAGCACCAAATGACCCGTCAATGATGCCTGAACTCCTATGTGTGCAGTCTCGAAGTCTCGCATTTCACCGATCATGACTATGTCCGGGTCCTGCCTCAAAATTGAGCGGAGGGCTGATGCAAACGTTACGCCTGCCTTCTCGTTGACCTGGATTTGCGACACTCCCGGAAGTGCATACTCTACGGGGTCTTCAACGGTGATGATGTTGACCTGCGGGCTCGCAAGTGCCTGAAGTATCGCGTAGAGGCTCGTAGACTTTCCCGAACCAGTAGGACCGGTGAACAGTATCATTCCATGCGGGCGGTGTATGAGCTCGTCCATGATACTGCGTTCACGTTCCTCCATGCCCAAATCTTCAAGCGTCATCAATCCGTGCCCCTTGTCGAGCAGACGCATCGCTATTCTCTCGCCGTACTGTGTCGGGACAAGTCCAACCCTGACATCAACCGCCCTGTCGCCAACCGTGAGGCCAATACGTCCATCTTGCGGGGTCATGTGTTCGGCAATGTCCATCCTGCTCATAACCTTTATGCGGCTGGTTAGCGGTGCCTGGTTTGAGCGGGGAAGCCTCAACCTGTCCTGTAATACCCCGTCAATCCTGAAGCGAATTAGCACCTCGTCTTCATACGGCTCTACGTGAATATCAGTAGCTCTCTGTTTCAGCGCATCACGGAAAAGCCCATTAACGAGGCGTATAACCGGGACATCAACCGAATCACTCAAGACATCCTCACGGCTAAGGTCATCAATGTCCTCGATGCCCTCGATATTTTTCGCGGCCTCGTCAGCAGCTACACTCCTCAAGTCATAGAGTGTGTGAAGGAGGTCGCCTATCTCCTTTTCGTCCCGTATCTCAATGTCAGCCGGGAAACCCAAAGCAACACCAAGCATCTGGGCTTTTGGGAGCGAGTCAAAATTTGATGCCCCCACAACAAGAACACCGTCATCAACTCTCAGGGGAACTATTCCCGCCTGTCTGAGAATGTCGAGACTCATTCCGTCAGGCAGTAGACTGGATACTTCTTTCGCATCGGGAAGGGGAGGGAGAGTTTCAGCGGGACGTTCAAGAGTTCCTTCTGCGGGCATCTGGCTATCTCCTCCGAAGGCTCTTCTGGTAGAGCTCCCTGAAACGTATATCTATGTCGGCCTCGAACGGGCTAACGTCAACGCTGAGGAGCTCACTTCTAGCTCTTGCGGGCATGAGGTCGGAAAATCCCAAGTCAGTATCAGGCTCGGCAAACCGTGTCCTGAATCCCGATGAACTTGCTGTTGCCCTCCTCATCTCGTCAGGGTTCTCGATAATCTGAGGGGTGAGGAAGATCACAAAGTCAACCTTCTGTTTCTCCTTTGAGATTTTCTGGAAGAGCCCGCCGATTAACGGGATATATGACAGGCCGGGAACTCTGCGTTTCATTGAGGTCTCAGTTTCCTTTATCATTCCGCCGAGAATTATCGTCTCTCCATCACCAACTATAACGGAAGTATTCACCTCACGCTTTGAGGTTATTGGTGTCTGGACTCCCGCCGGGGTCATGACATCTTCGGTAGTTTGCTTTATGTCCATAGCTACGAGGTTGCCGCTCCTTATGTGGGGTGTTACTGTCAGGGTTAATCCTGTGTCCTTGTAGTCATAGTTGCTCTGAACTGCTGAAGGGTTGCTCAGGTCTGACGTTGCGCCCTTAAGGACGGGGATAACCTGCCCGACCTGGAACGAGCTTTCTTTGTTGTCGACACACATTAGGCGCGGGACTGAAAGAATGTTCACGGCATTGTAGCGTTTCAGGAGTTCAATCGTCGCATACATGAGAGCCATGGGCTGATAGTTCGTTACGCTGTAGGTTGAGCCGTTCCTGTCGATGAGCTCTTCCTGTTTCGAGAGGTCATTGAACCACTGCATGAAGGTTGAAGGCACTGTAGCCTCACCAAGCGACAAGTTACCGCCAAGAAGAAGGTCATCCCACATTTGGCCGCCCACTACGTTCCAGTCTATGCCGTTGTTCTCCAGGTTGGACACGTTGATTTCGGCGATGAACCCCCGCAATAATATCTGCTTGGGCTGAACGTCTATTGCGTCAAGGATGGGAACTAGCGAGTCGAACTGCCTTTGTGTTGCCGCGAATATGAGGCTGTTTGTCGCAACGTCAGGAACAACGGTTGCCGGGAACCTTGCTGCGTCTGCCCCCAGCATTGTCCCGGTTGTGGCAAGAACTTTAGCGACCTGTTCGGCGGCTGCTGTTGCGTCAATGTTCTTGAGCTTGTAGATGTGGAAGTCGCCTATCTTGCTGTCAACGTCAAGTTCACGTATGACCTTCGCGGCGTAATCGACTGCTGACCTGCTCCCTACTGCTATGATTTTCTTGCTCGGAGCGTCGGCTATGGCATTGAGCCCCTGCATTGGACCGTTTGCCTGTGCTATGGCGTTGAGCTGTGCGGCAACAGTGGCTGGATCTCCGTACCTGAGCTCGAACGTCCGGCTAATCCTCGCGCTCTGCGGTGTATCCATCTTGCGGATGAAGTCCAGAGCCTTACGGACATCAGAGGCCCGGCCTTGAACGAGTATATCTTTTCCACCGTCCCCCACAGACATAACGATAAGACTGCCCGGCCCGAACGCCTGCTGAAGTGGAGCCACTATGTTATTTGCCGCGACGTAATCCACAGGGACAATGTAGGTTACTATCTCTTCGCCAAGATTAGGTCCTGACCTGCTCCTGTAGACTTCGGGCGTTGAGCTCACTCCTCCCTGCCGAACTATGTAGTAGCTCCCCATGTCCTGAAGTGAGAAGTTATGCATCTGGAGGGTCGAAAGCATTACTTCCCGCGCGGCGTTCCTGTCAACAGGCCGGTGAGTTATTACTGTGATCTTTGCGTTTATGTTGGGCGGGACAATGATATTTTTCTCCAGTATCTCGGACATGAAAAGAAGGAACTGTGAAAGCTCCCAGTCCTTTACGTTGAACTCTATGCGGTTTGCGATCCTCATGTCCCTTGCGGTTGCTATGATGTTGCTCTCATTAATGGCAGTCGATGATTCAGCAGAGGCCTCCTGAGGCGGTGAGGGCGGTGCTGGTTGCCTTCTTGCTGGCGTGGCTGGCTCTGCACATGAGGATAAAGCTATCGTGAAAATGAATAAAGGCGGTAAAATTTTCTTTAGGTTCAAATCAGGAACATCCCCCGTTCTTTTAGCAGGCAGTGTAATTCAGCAAACATGCCCTGCAAATGATACTACAAACAAGAATTATTCAGCAACATAAATAAAGGCTGAGCGTCCTTCTCCTGTTGTTACAGTAACGCGCCTGAACTTCAGCTCGTAGTCCTCGACAGGCACAGACTGTTCTTCAGCGCGCCAAGTAATGTTATTCTTGTCGTCTGTCCCGCTTGAAGGCATGTCGTCCTCAATGCGAAACCTGAGCCATATCCTTTGAGCTGCCGCGATAATGTTCCGTTCAGCCTGAAGTTCCCCCAAGAGCCTGTAGGACATTGCGACCAGCCTCAAGCCTGCCGTAATCATGAGCCCTGCAATTGCCGTAGCAACGAGAACCTCCATCAGGGTGAAGCCATTTCGCCGCATCACTTCACCACGTAGCGGAGGGCTGTATTTTTTCCTCCCCTGTTTACCTCAACGTCAAACCTCTCACTATTCATCAGTGAGCCTATTGAGTTAGCTATATCGACCATGTTCGTTAGGGGTATGCCGTTTATGGACTTTATCACATCGCCGTGTTCTACCCCAAGACGCTTAAGGATGCTGTCATTCTGTATCCACTGTATCTGGAGACCTCCTAGCTTGGTATTGGGGGCAATACGGACGCGCTGCATCTCTGTCATTGGGTTGTTCACGAGATCGTTCACCAGTTCGCTGGGAAGTTGTCCTTCCTGTCCGCCGGGAACTGCCGCAACTATCTCGCCCTGTTGCTGGGGCTGAGGCTCTGGCTCTCTCTGTGCTGGAGCTGGTGCAGGTGCTGGCGGTTTAGGTGCTTCTGGCCTGTTCGCGACGGGTGCAGGACCGTAGACTATGTGCTTAATGACCTTGCTGCCATTGGGTGCGACAAGCTCAGCCTCATACTGAGTTACCGCTTTAAGCTCGTGCTGTTCTATCGTCTGCCCTATACGTACGAGGCCATGAGGTACATTCCTCACGTCAAAGTTAGCCGCTATTCCCGGAAAAGTCCCCCTCAGAACCACATCATCAAGTGTTGCCTCTGGCTCTTGCGGTGTCTCCTCCTCCTGAACTGGCGGAGGTGGTGGCGGCGGTACAACCTCTTCTTCTTTTTTGCGCGGGGAAATTCTGAAAGGGTTGGCCGCAAGGAAACTGTCAAGCCCTCTCTTAGCTCCCCCGGATTCTGAGGACACCTGCCGGCCTGTTACCGCAACGTCCTGAACTCCTGAGCTCCCGGCCAGGAAGTCCAGCCCCCAGCCTATGGCCGAGCTCGCAAGTCCACCAACGACGAATCCCAAAAGCAGCGATACCCCCAAAAGCCACAGGGAATACAACGTTCCTTCAGTGTCTCTTTTGCCTGAGTTTTTCCGCGGCCTCCTGAGCCTGCCAAATATTCCTGCTATTCGTGATGCCATGTTTGCGCCTCCTTCATCAACGCCTCAAATACCATCTGTCCCCCTCACGAACAAGAGGGAGCATACTCCTGAATATATCCATGTTCATACCTTCAGGAGGATCAAGGCGTGCGTCTGCATGTCCTATCTTCATGGTTGAAACGTTCAGTGTCATGTAGCCATTGAGGGAAAAATCTCCGTTGGTGTGAACATTCTCCAGGAGTACCTCGTTACTTCCTGCTGTGAGAAGAAGCCTGCCGTCCCCGAAATTCGCAGTTACCACAAACGTAACGCTCCCGCCCCTGAACTCGACATCACATACTGGCGCAAGACTCAGAATGCTCGCAATGAAACGCGGCCTCAATGTTACGGAACTGAACGAGACATTACCCATTCCGCTGGCCGTGAGGTTGTGGACAGTGAAGCCGTCATCCTCGCCGGTAACATCAGAGTAGCTCAGGGACATACCCCGGCGTTCAAGCTGTCCATTGGCGAAGGACATGATGAACCTTCCTGCCTCCTGCCACGGAAGGAAAACGTAAAGCGCATAAAGAAATCCTGCAAGGAAAAGAAGTAACCTCGTTGTGTTAATCAGAAAACGTTTCATCTTTCAGCTCACCGGCCCTATTATAGCCGAGACAGTGAAGAGCCTTTCACTCCCTGAAGGAAGGGCTCTCAGTTCCGCCGCAATGAACCTAACTCCGCGGGAAGCTAGCTGCCTCTGAAGTTCAGTGAGCTCATCAGCATATAGCCGGTTAATCTCCACTGACTGGTTACGTCCATCGGGAGCTATCCTGTTTACGCGGCTGCCTAGCTCCATTTGTTCCGAGACCTGCGCGAACACTGCCGCAACGTCTATATTCTCCGAGCTGCCTGCACGGGACTGGGGGGACAATGATTTGTACTCTTCCCCCAAAATCAGGAGGGTATTTAGCCGTCCCTGCTGGGATTTCAGGGCAGCAACTCCCTCATCATTCCAGCCGTGAACTGTGAGGACTCCCATCCATACCGCAAGCATCGCAAAGAAGGCCGCAAGAAATTTCACAGACCCTGAAGCCTCACCCTGTATAACGCTCCTTGCATTCTTGATGAATGAGTCGATATTTACCGTCATTTCTTCACCACCTCACACGCAAATCAAACCTGTAGCCTATCCCTGAGACAAACTGTGTGTTGTCCACCTGGGCAAGCTGTGCCTTTGTCTCCCATGCCCGCCGGAAGTTCAGCACCGTAGTCATGTCGGGCGCAACCCCCGTGCAATCTATCCCCTCAGAGTTGTAGCGGATGATGTCAATCGCAACGTCAAGATTCTGGCCCTGCCGGAAAATATCCCCCAAGTCAGCAAGCACCTCATCGATCGGATGCCCCTCGTCCCCTGTTCCTGTGAGTGAGGCTATCCTGTCGCGAGCAAGCATCACTGGGTTCGAGACCCTCCCGGTACGCTCAGGGTCAAACGTACGGCGGTAGTAGTTCTCACTCCGGGATCTTGCGGCGTTCACCTGTTCCTGAAGGTGATACCATCGAACGAGCCCCGAAGAAAGAGCGACAACCCCAATCACCAACAGCCAGCATGATGCGCGGGTCAGATAGCTTACGGTGCGTTCAAGGTCTCTTGCGCCCTCAAGTGCCGAACGCGACAAGTTCACCTCAGAAATCCACGGGCAAATGTTCACGCTGTCAGTAACAATTTCCGCGAAGTCATCATCAGCCTCTTCATCGCCTGAGGCATTCACCGCGAAGTTCCCGCCGCGTTCAAGTCCTCTTGCGGCACAATAGGCATCGTACCAAGCCGCCTCCCTTCCTGCCGGGTCATCACCTGAAAGCCTCTTCCAGCGGTAAAGTACCGGCTTGTTCTTCTGCCAGAGAATGGAGCATATATTTTCCTCATCGAGCCATATAGTCGCACCGTTCCCGTCATATTCCGAGAGCTGGGAGATGAACGGCAGGGGTGAAGGCCAAATTTTCCCCGGCTTTCCTGAGTCATAAACCGGCGAAGGTATTTCGAGCTCATCGGGCGAAACATACCAGACAAGGCCGCTTGCTCCTCTTCCTGCCTTTGAGGTTACTACCGGGAAAATCTCAAGCTCCCCGGCAGCTGCGAACGGCATAACCTGAAGCCTTAGTGCCTCGCGTATTTTTGTGGTGTTTGAGAACGGGAATGTGAACGTCTCAAGAGACAGCGACCTCATAGGTGCAAGGGTGATTGAGTTCCTTCCACTCCCGTGGCGTATGGTCTTCACTGTCCTTGACGCGTCCCCTGATACCTTCCTGAACTCCGTATTGCTGTAGTCGTTCTTCTTTTTCCCTATACTGAGAATGTCCTTGATGTTCATGATTCTTCCCACCTCACTATCTGCCTTGTCGAGCGGTCAAATATTATGTTGAACGACATTCCACCGTCTCCTTCTTTTTCCATGTATTCGAGCCTCATTCTGAAGTACCTGCTCCTGAAGCCTGCTATGTTCGTCAGCTGGGTAGCTGTTCTTGGTGATGCCCCCGGTATTCTCTGGATGTCCCTCATGCTGGTTAGCGGCTCCTCAGTTCGTGCCTGTGCGATTCTCTGAGCCAGCCCCCCGGTGTCGAGCCCCGGCAAAATTTCCATGACATGGACGGGTGCAACGTTCAGATTTATCTGACCCTCGCTGTATATTGTGCAGTAGTCCGAAAGTCCGAGCTCACCGCCAGAACCATAAAGGATAGTTGGCGTTATGTCCCGGCTCAATATGAGGAGCTCCGAAATATCGTAGGGCATACGGTTAATGTACTCGTCGTGCTCTGAGCTCCCTACCCTGGGCTTTTTGTTCCTGTCGATGAAGTCAAGCACTGTCTGTTCAAGTTCACGGTGATGAAGCTTGTCCCACATTTCGCGCCAAGGGTCAGCAATTTCACGCCTTAGTGTGTTACCGTCGGGGAGGAAGATATGCCTCAATGGCAGCTTGTCGTCCAGCGGGGTAACCTGAACAATCCATACCCCCGAATCCGGGACGTTGAGGACGAACGGCTGAAACCATCTCTGCAAAGGGCTGTCGTACTTCATGCTGTTGGTTGCCTGGTAGATTACCCCGATCACTGCACCGGCCATGACATGAGCTAGACTCCTGTTCGTGATGTTCTGGAGCTCCCGGCCTGTACTGCGTGCCTGCATCCTGACGAACCACGTGAAGGCAGTTGCGCAAGAGATGAGGAGCGTCCCAAGCATCAGGACACTCACAAGGACAAAGCCCCTTCTCTTACGGGAAAACGATAACGCTCTCAAGCTCATTAAGATTATTCTCCCTGTCCTGTTCATTTTTGAGGCGGCCTATCTTGATATATATTCCTTTGGGAAGAAGCCCGGTATATTCTTTTCGCCGCTCGTCCTCGTGTGAATTTACCGGGACTTCAACGCAGAACTCATTGACTCCCGGAAGAACTAGCTGGCCTTCATCACCGTTAAGCGTGTCAATGTTTATCGTATTTGGGAGCTTTCCGGGAAATATCCACCTGTAGAGGCCGGGAATGATATTGCTGTGGAGTATTCCCCCCTCTGCAATCTTGTAGACGATCGTTCCAGGAGGCATGTCCTGGGCAATTGTTGAGGTGCTCATAACCATAAGTACATCATCATCATGGCCGCCTATAGCCTCGTGGTCCTTAATGGTTACGACATTTGACGATATCCTCATGGCCGAAAAGAGATCCCGTGCAATGAAGTTAATCGTCCGGGACAAAGCCGACAAGTCCGAGTATTCCTCCTGAGTTTCTACCGCCCTCCTCACCGTAACGACCACAGGAGCAAGCGCAAGTGTCGTGAGTATTCCCGTGAGCATTACGGCAACAAGCACCTCAACGAGCGTAAAGCCCCGCCTACTGGTCATCACTTCCGGGGCCGTTCACCAGTACGAGGGCGTTTACGGTGTTTCCATTAGCGTCCTTCTGCTGGATTCGCTTGAGGTGATATACTCCGGGCTTGAAGTAGCTGGCTATCTCCCTCAGAACTTCCTCAATCTGGTATCTCTGCGCAAAGCTGAGAAGCCTGCTTATGTCCTCGGAATGAGGCTCACGGTTGAAGTGCTGCCACAAAATATTGAAGCCTTGTATCAGTGCATTGCCGTCGTTTTTCCGTTCACCTTCCTGCAGATAGTGGTAGCCTATGTTGCGTATTGTGTCTTCCCGAACTATGGGGTGTTTCACGGCCTCTTCAAGGAGTGAGAGCTGCAGCCTTTCGTCCTGTGTCGAGAGTGCACGCCTGAGAAGATAGTTGCCATAGATACCGCTGGAGATATAGACGCACCCGGCAATCGATGAAAGTATGCAGGCAATCCCTGCGAATTTTCGGAGGCCGCTGGTCTTCAGGATGTCAAAGCTCATGTTGAACTTGAACGACGGGAAGAACTCACGGTTTGAGATTGCGAAGGCTAAGGTTATCCACACCATATTTTCGATACGGTGGAAGGGACGGGTGAATGCCGCACAGAAAGTTACCAGCGACACAAGCCCCAGTGCCCAAACGGAATTTATGCCTATGCTCATACGTTCACGCCTGAAGAGACCGTAGACCGCCGGAATGAACCAGACAAACCACATCAGAATCAGGAGAACGCCCCCAATATATCCTCCCTCGCAGAAAAACTGAAGGAACTCATTATGCGCCCAGTGTGTATACTGCCATCTGTACCAGTCCGCATTAGTCAGCTTGAATCCGTAACGCTGTCCCTCCAGGTAATGCCACTTGTACTGTCCTATTCCCACACCTTCAGGGTGCTCAAGCAGCATTGCCCACGAGGTCATCCATATTCCGCGTCTGTTGCCTATGTTCTCGGCATTCTGGATTATGTCCACCGTCTTATCTACTATCTGCCCCGAACGCTCGGAGTAAAGCGAAGCCCAGAAGACCGATGCAACAAGAAGCATAGCCGCCAAAAATCGGATCACATAGTTACGGTTGAACTTCCACGCCATGACCAGGAGCATCACCGAAAGCCCAAGAAGAAGAGCCAGTGTTGCCGACCTGCTGGTTGAGTTCATGAGCCCCCAGAAGTTCACACCCAATAGAAGGAGTATCATGATGGAGTAATAAACGTGCCGGTCATTTCCGAGCCTCCAGGCCATCACGAAAGCTCCCAGAATTAACGCCACAGCCAAGACCGAGAACAGTATGCAAAGCTCCGTGATTTTTCGTTCGGTAACCGCCAGCTTAATGCACACTACAGAGAGTGAGAGGGCAATAACAGGGAGCCATATCTTCCGGCCATGTTCCGCCGGGTCATTCTTCCAGGCATCACAGACAAAGAGATACACCGCACCCAAGCACGCAACAGCTACCCAGAGGCCGAACATGTTTTGCTGTGCTGTGTTTCCGATGTAGTTTCCGGGCGTGGGAAGAATTATGTTGCTGTACTGCCGGAGGTCAGCGAGGAACGTTCCTTTGAGGAAGGCAAAATCATTCATGCCACGGATCTGGAGCTCAGCAAACCCTACATTGATTGCGGCGTTGAGGTTGGCGAGTATCAGGACGGTACGGAGGCCGGACTCAGGGAATGACTCCCTGCTCAGTACATAGAATGCCCAGACCGTAACGAAACATACCATCTCAATCGCGTAGGCAGTCGGCGAAACTATCTTTACCCAAAGCGGCTGAAGGGAGCAGTATACCAGTATAACCAGCCAGATTAACGCGAAGGTGTCGAGCTTGAAGGGTATCCTTTCACGGCCGTAACGCATAATCCTGTAACCGGCAATCAGTACGGCACAGGCAACAGGAACTCCCGCCACTGTCCACTTCAGAATGTGGAGGGTGTCGGCAAAAAGTATCCCTGAATATATCAGGTTAGGGAACGTAAGCGAAATTATCCAGAGGGGCATCAACGGCCATTCAGGAACTAGGGGAAGGCGGGTAAATTTTTCGGGGATTTTGTTTTTTCGGAGGTCAGGCTTCTTTTCTTTCTTCATGTCTATCACACTTCCTTACTGAATGAGTGCGTATCTCTCAACGGGCGCAAACGAATCCGTGAATGCCGGAACTACAGGGTCAGGGGTGAAAGTTTCAAGCCACTGGTGAGACAGGAGAGCCTCATATTTCTGGCCCGATCCCGGAGCAGTTGCTGCCTCGCTCCCCATTGCGGCAAGAATGAGATTCTGCAGGGCATAGGCATACTTAGTGCCTGGAGCGTTCACCTGGAAGATCATCATGGTGTCAAAAGCTGTGCTGAATGCCTTATAGATTCCGTGAAAGACCCCTGACTTTGGCCCATAGACAGCGGCAATTATATTCACGATAAGGACACCGTCAGGCTTGAGCATTTCCCGGAGTCTTGCGGCAGTCTCTACGGTCGTCATCTGGAAGGGTATTACCGTCCATGAACTGAACGTGTCCATGAATATAGCATCATAGGGCTCTATTTTGTCCTTTGCCGCACGATTCAGGAACGTCCTTGCGTCCTCGTGGAATATCTGCATGTTCGGGTCATCCTTCAGGTTGAAGTATTGCCTTGCCGCCTCAGTAACCCCCGGGTCAAGCTCCACAACGTCAATGCTGACATCATGACTTGATGCGAGAAGGTGGCGCGGAACACAATAGCCCCCGCCTCCGAGCATAAGGATGCGCTTAGTGCCGGGCTTGTAGTGGAACGCAAGGTCATAGAACTTTGTGTACTCACTCACCAAATCCGAAGGGTGATCCATGTACATTAACGACTGCGCCGCATCAGGGTTAGTGATGAGAACTCTTACCCGCCTTCCGTTTCGTGTGTCTATGCTCTCGACTATGGACAAGTGGTTATAGGCCGTGTCAATCTGAACGCCTATAGGTGAGTAAGGTATCCCGTACCTGTCAGCCCACCAAGCCCCCCCGGAAATAAGTCCGACAACAACGACCGCAATAATCTTCCTCCATGCCCCCGTGTAAATCAGAACCGAGAGAAGAGCTACAACACTCGCAAGAAGCATCAGTATCACCCCGGAAGGAAACAGTGAGATCAAAACGAAGCCTCCCATGAACGTCCCCAGAATGCTGCCTGCGCTGTTGAGTGCCGAGAGACGGCCTACCACTGCCCCCGAACTGCTCACGTCCTGCATGGCCAGACGGGCAACAAAAGGCGAGACCATTCCGAGAAGAACGCTTGCCGGTGAAAATATCGCCACTGATGCATAAACCGAAGAAATGTAGAGATTCAGGTTGAGTTCCTGAAGGCGGGTTAGTATGTAGTTGCTTGCGAAGGCTGTTACTGCGATGATTATTGCCGCGAACATTAGGATGCGACCGAGCAATTTTCCTTCTGGTCTCCTGTCAGCTACAGAGCCTCCGAGCCAGTTACCTATGCATAAGCTCGTCATGATGATACCGATTAGTGCCGTCCAGACTATGAGGGAAGTTCCGAAGAAAGGAGCTACAAGGCGGGAACCTGCAAGCTCAAGTATCATTGTTGCCGCCCCGCTGAAGAATGAGGTTATCTGAAGACGTGCCTGAATTTTTACAGGTCTGTCTCCGTTGCTGTAGTCATAGTTCAAACTTGAATCATCTCCTGAAGTGTTAAGTGCCATGTATTTTAGCGACATGGCCGGAAAAAATGTATCAGCGGTTTCACTTCCTATACGTTCCCGGCAAGAACAGCAGGAACACCGCAAAAAGTTCAAGCCTTCCTGCCAGCATACAGAACGAGAATAGCCACTTCACCAGACCAGGAAGCCCCGCGAAATTCTCGACAGCTCCCAGAGTGTTCAAGCCCGGACCTACGTTGCTCAGGCAGGTCAGAACTCCGGTGAACGCCGAGAGAATATCTATCCCGAACGCCGTAGTGATGAGCGTACCCAATGTCAGCATGAGCATGTAGAGAATGAGGAATGCCCCGGCACTGTCCATTGTCGCGCGGGGTATGGGCTTTCCGTTCATTCTTGCCGTGATTACTGCGCGGGGGTGAAGGAGCCTCAAGACCTCCGACTTGAGCTGACGGCCAATGATGATGAAGCGTGAGACCTTACAGCCTCCTCCAGTTGAGCCGCCTGATGCACCGATGAACATCAAGATCACGAACATGAAGCGTGCGAACTCAGGCCAAAGGTCATAGTCCTCAACGATGAAGCCCGTAGTGGTCATGACGCTGACGACGTGGAAGAGCGACTGCCTGAAGGTATACTCAAGCCCTCTCAGGATGCCGGAAGCATAAAGTACCCCGGCAATGGCCAGAGCTGAGCATAAAGTTATTGAGGTGTAGCCTCTGAGCTCCTCATCAGAAAAAATCTCTCGGAACTTTTTTTGTGGCAACATAAAATAAAGCGAGAAGTTTACCCCCGACAAGAACATGAAGATGATTATCACCCACTGTATGAACGGGCTCGCGAAGTAGGCTACTGAGTTGTTCTTTGTGGAGAAGCCTCCGGTTGCTATGGTGCTGCAAGAATGACAGAAGGCATCGAACAATGACATTCCCCCGGCCATGAGAAGGACAGTTTCCGACAGCGTCAGGAACACATACACAGCCCATAACCTTACGGCAGTCTGGTGAAGTCTGGGGGTAACCTTCCCTGCCTCAACACCGGGAACTTCAGCCTTGTACATGGCCATTCCCGACACTCCCAAGAAGGGAAGGACTGCGAGGCTCAGGACGATAATACCCATTCCCCCCATCCAGTGAGTGAGTGAACGCCACAGCAACAACCCGCGCGGCAGGCTCTCAATCTCCGCAAGTATCGTAGCCCCTGTAGTCGTGAAGCCTGAGACTGCCTCAAAGAACGCATCGGTGTAGCCCGGAACTTCACCCGATACCCAGAAAGGCAATGCCCCGACCAATGACGCAACAAGCCACGAAAAGCCAGTTACCCCGACACCTTCACGGATGCCCATAGATGAGCTTTCGTTTTTCCCGGCAAAGAAGAGTATCAACGCACTGAAGGCAACACCTGCACACATTGAGACGGCAAAGGCTATGGCATCATTAGAGCCGTCCCACAACGCAAGAACGAACGGAAATATCATTGCCCCCGAAACAACAAGGCAGATGAAGGCTAATACCCTGAGAACGAGCTTAATCTTCATGGCTCAGCTTTGCCCCAAATAATTTTGCGGTCTCAGGCATCATCTCAGTGAGAGCGAACAAGATAACGTGATCCCCTGCAAGCATCTGAGTAGCTCCCGTAGGAACAAGCACCTTATCACCCCGACCAATAAGCGCGACTACAGCACCTTTCTGCAGCTTGATTTGTGCCAGCGTCTTACCTATAAGGCTTATGTCTCCAGGAAGGACAACCTCAAGCATCTCGGCGTTGATCCTCTCAATCATCGAGAATGCAAGAGTGTGGCCGGGATAGTGCACGACCCGGAGGATTACGTTGGCGAGTGCCTCATTGGGGTCAACGATAGCATCAACGGGCATACATTCGGTCATCTCCTGATAGTCCTTGCGCTTAACGATTGCTATTGTCTTCTTTGCACCCATCCTCTTGGCCATCGCCGAATATATCAGGTTGAGCTCGTCCGAGTCGGTTGCGCAGATATAGCCGTCAGCTTCCTCTATTCCTTCCTCAGTGAGAGCCTTCTTGTCTGCCCCGTCAATGTTGAGCACGAGAGCTTCCCCGAACTCCTCGGATAACCTTTCGCACCTGTCCTTGTCCTTGTCGATGAGCCTCAAGCTGACGTTGCCGAAATCACGCTTGATCATCAATGCAATCTGACTGCCTAACTTCCCGCCACCAACAATAAATATCTTCCGCAGGTTCTTCGTGAACGTCTCATCTTTTCCGGGCTGGAAGAGTTTCTGCAAGAGCCAGGCACTCTGCTTGTACGTTACGACATAGCAGACATCCCCGGCCTTCAGTACAGTGAAACCATTGGGGACTCCTGAGACTCCGTCCTCATGCTCAACGTGAACGAATACCGCCATCAAGTCCGGGAACTTCGGGCGAATATCCTTCAAGGCCATGTTGACGAGCGGCGAGTTCTCCGCAATCTTGAGGGTGTAGAGAGCTGCCTTTCCCTTGAGGAGTTCGGCGGCATGGGTTGCGGCTTTGACCTCAAGGAGTCCTGAGATTTCGCGGGCTATTGAGCGTTCGGGGGAAATCATGAGGTTAATCCCCAGCTTTTCACCCCAGTCAGGCGAGTCAGTGAACTCCAAATTTCGGGCGCGGGATATGACGTTGGGCACTCCTGCACTGTGGGCAATCCAGCATGAAAGCATGTTGACCTCGTCCCGGTTCGTGCAGGCTATGAGCATGTCGGCATCACCACTAGGAGAGACCCCGGCCTGAGCGAGTACTTGGGGCCTTGCACCGTTGCCGCGTATCACCTCAACGTCAAGCTCTTCATCTGCACTCTTGGCTTTCTCCTCGTCCTTCTCGACAAGGTAGATGTTATGCCCCTCACCTGAGAGCCTCCGTGCAACGCTCCTTCCTACTTCACCTGCTCCTACTATGACTATGTTCTGCTTCTTCTGTTCTGTGATGTCCGGCAATGGTTATCCCTCCTCCTTGATGCGCCAAACGCACAAGAAATCAGCGGCGGGTTTCTTCACACCTTCACGTGTTACCCGGCATGTTGTGGTGTTATCCCCTGACTGCGAGAAATTCAGCGTAACCTTTTCGCCGAGCCTTGCCCCTGACCTGAACGAGGCATATACGCTCCCAAGCTCATGGGTCATAAGGTCAACGGGCGATGAATCACAGACCCACTCGAAATATGCGGCGTTGTTCACGTGTGCGTTGTAGTCGAGGTCGTGGAACATTACGGGGAACTCGACGCTCCGGGCAATCTCTCCTTGAGGCTCCGGGATTTCTCTGAAGTCCGGGGATATGTCCTCATTGTCGCGTGAAGTTATGCCGGGGATGTGTGCGATGGGCTTTACTGGCCTGCCTGCCTTGATGTCGAGGAGGAGCCACGAGGTTTTTGCGTCCGCTATGTGCCTGCCGTCCAGTGCGTCAACCTTGAAGCACCTCAACGTGTTATAGCCGTGCTTAGGGTCGTGGAAGGTCGTAATCCTGAACGCCTCATCAAGTGCCGGTAACCTTCCCGGAAAATCTATCTCGTACCTCATCAGTACCCACGCATAACCCCGCGCAATGAGTTCGGTTGTTGTTCCCTCAAAGTCCTCGGCCGCAAGCCCGGCGGTGTCCTGGAAGTAGTTGAGGAGGCTGCGGAGCTTTATCGTCCCGGTACATGACACATCAGACGGCATCACTCTAAGTTCTCGCGTATACATTCATTCCCTCCGTATCGAGATGCTGCGTTCATGGCCGGTCAATCCCTCAGAGTGTGCAAAAACCTCAATGTCCCCTGATGCCTGCCTGAGAGCCCAGGCACCGTAATATATGTATTGGGATTTCTTCACGAAGTCGTCAACTGAAAGAGGGCTTGAGAATCTTGCAGTGCCCATTGTCGGCAGTGTATGGTTTGGCCCGGCGTAATAGTCCCCTAATGCCTCAGGAGAATTCCTGCCGAGAAAGACGCTCCCGGCATTCCGTATCTTCACGAGCCACTCAAAGGCATCCTCTACGCAGAGTTCGAGATGTTCAGGGGCAATCTCGTTAGCTATGTCCACTGCCTGCCCCCAATTGTCGACGATTATTATTATTCCGTTGTCGTCTATTGATGCTCTGGCTATGTCGTGGCGTTCGAGTTTCTCTATCTGGACTTCAAGCTCAGCTATTACGTTCTGGGCAAACCTACGGGAGTTCGTTATGAGTATTGCCGTAGCGTTCACGTCATGTTCGGCCTGAGCCAGCATGTCGGCGGCAAGGTGCCCGGCAAAATTATTCCTGTCTGCAATGATGAGTATCTCGCTGGGCCCGGCTATCATGTCAATGTCAACAAGCCCGAAAACCTGCCTCTTCGCCTCCGCAACGTAAGCATTACCCGGCCCGGTAATCTTGTCGACCTTCGGGACGCTCTCAGTGCCATACGCGAAAGCTCCTACTGCCTGAGCTCCTCCCATCTTGTAGATTCGGTCAACCCCTGCAACATGTGCCGCTGCTATGACTTCAGGACGTATCTCCGGGGGAGTGGCCATGAAGACTTCAGGGCATCCGGCAATCTTTGCGGGTATCGCGTTCATGAGGACGCTTGAGGGGTACGATGCTGTCCCTCCAGGAATGTAGAGACCGACGCGCTGAAGTGGTATGACCCTCTGGCCGAGTATCACGCCGTCTTTCGGGGAGAACATGAAGCCCTCCCTAAGCTGCCTCGAATGGAACGCCCGGATATTTTCCGCCGCCCTCTGGAGCATGGCCGTGTACTCCTCACCGACAAGACCCAATGCCTCCGTGATCTCGTCCTCCGTTACTTCAAGCCCCTCAAGGTCAACGCCGTCAAATTTCTTCTCGTACTCCTTAACGGCAGCATCCCCGCGTTCCTTCACGTCATCCAGTATCTCCCTGACTGTTCCGGGAATTTCGGGGTTTGTCGGTTTGGCTTTGGCTCTTGCCCTCATCGCTGAGAACTCTTTAGGTCTTACTATCCTTAGCATGATACTTCCTGAAGCCTCCTCATTATCTCGCTGATTTCCTTACCTTTGAACTTATAGGCTGATTTGTTCGCTATTAGCCGTGCACTTAACTCCGCAATGTCTGATATTACGCTGAGGTTGTTTTCACGGAGGGTTGTACCTGTCTCCACAATGTCAACGATAACATCCGACAGCCCTAACACCGGCGCAAGCTCAAGAGATCCCCTGAGAGTGATAATATCTATCTCACGTCCGAGCCCTGAATAGTACTCCTGAGCAATTCGTGGGAACTCAGTAGCTACCCTAAGCACTCTTCCGGGGTCATCGTGGTAGTCATTCCTGGCGGCAACAGACATCCTGCACTTCCCGGCCTTGAGGTCAAGGAGCTCGTAGACATCCGGGGCTCTCTCCATCAATATATCTTTTCCCGCCGCGCCAATATCTGCCGTACCACGCTCAACAAACACAGGGACATCGAACGGCTTGACCCAGAAGCAACGCATCCCTAGTGCCTCGTTCTCGAAGACAAGCCTGCGGTTCTTTTCGAGCATTCCGGGAAAATCATAGCCCGCACGTGAGAAGAGACCATAAACTTTTTCGCCGAGTCTTCCTTTCGGCAGGGCAACGTTAATCATCGTTAAGTGTCCTCCTCCCTATCATGTCGAGGTAAACAGCAAAGCCTATACCTTGAGCGTCCTTATGTCCCATCATGTTCATCATCTTGTCGTATTGCCCGCCCGACAATATAGCCTCCGGGATTCCCTCAATGAAGCCCCTGAACACGAGACCGTTATAGTAGTTGAGGCTGTTCACTGCAGAGAAATCTATACGCAGCTCGTCATGGTATTTCTTGAGGCCGTCAATTATCCCGGCGGTCTCAGTCGTGAGGTATGGCATTGAGTTTTCGGGGTGGCTGTCAATTTCTGCGAGACGTACCAATTCATCGGGGGCGTTCATGGCTTTGAGGCCGTGAAGGTTTTTCCCGGCGAGGCAGTGAAGTACCACGGCTGTGTCGTCGTTGCCCTGAAGGATTCGCGAGACCTGCCCGGCATCCGCAACATCAAGAACGCACCTCTTCCCGTCAGCTATGAGGTGGAGGCTCAATATCGCGAGCTCCAGGACTTCCCTCAAGTCTGAAGGCTGAAGATGCCCCATGCATTCGATGCCTGACTGTGAAATTTCGTGGAAGGTGCTGGCGTTCCTTGGGACTCTGTAGACTTTCTCATCATAGTAGAATTTTCCTGAGCCTGTGTGCTTGATGACTGAGAGCGTTACGTCAGGACGCAGAGCCATGAGCTTGCCGTTAATGTCCGTGAAGGTGAGAATGGATTTTGAGGTGAGGAAGTCCTTTCTTCCTGCGTAGAAATCATATTCCTCAAATCTCTTCATTCTGTAGAAAGAGTAGCCGTAAGATTCGTAAAGCCCCCTTAATTTCAACGAGGCTTCTTCTTCCGGCGTAAGTCTGAAATTAAACATGGTGATAAATTATTGAGCTCCGTTTTTGCTGTAATAATAGCACACAGTAAAAATACACATGCTATAATTGCGTAAAAATTTATTCATAGAACTGAATATGAAGGGGTGCATCAATGAACCTGGCAGATAGGAATGAAACGCGCCGCATCATTCTCGCGCGTCATGGCCAGACCGAATGGAACAAGGAGTTCAAGTTCCAGGGCAGGACTAACGTGCAGCTCACGGAGGAGGGAAAGCGTCAGGCTCATTCCCTAGCTTCTAGGTTGTCGTCATGGCCGCCGGAAGTCATCTACACAAGCCCCTTAGACCGCGCAAAGTATACTGCCTCAGCAATTGCCTCACGCTTCAACCTCGAACCCGTAATACTCCCTGAACTTGAGGAGATCAACTTCGGCACATGGGAAGGTCAGTCATTGATTGCCCTCGAAAATGAACACCATGAAGAATATTCCCGTTGGCGTTCTGACCCGTTCTTCAACCCTCCAGAAGGTGCAGAAGACTGGGAGCACCTCAGCACAAGACTATCACGGGCGGTGAAGGTCATGCTTGACGGCCCACAGAGACGTATTATTGCTGTCTCACACGGCGGAATAATGAGGGCACTCTATGCTGTCTTTCTCGGTCTCAATCCCCACAAGACCTGGAACATTGACGTAGCGAACTGCTCAATGTCGGGCATCGAGATACACAAGGGGCGGCCATGGCTCTCATTCACGAACGACAACATGCACATACGCGCCGGGGAATATGGCGAGAAGCTGCCTGTGTGGGGTGATATGAATTGAGCCTTGACCCCGAACGTGAACGCGAATTGTGGCGGCTTTGCTCTCAGGGTGATATTGACGCACGCGAGGAGCTCATAGTGTCGTACAGGCCGTTAGTGTTCTGGATTGCCGGGAAGATTCACATCACTGACCCGGAGCTCAGGCAGGACATCATACAGGAGGGAATGCTTGCACTCATCCGGGCGGTGGACAAGTTCGAGCCTGAGAGGGAGTTCAAGTTCTCGACATATGCCTACCACAAGATACACGGTCAAATCATCAACATGCTTGAACGCTCGGAGAAGAAAGCTCCCGTTCCTGTACCTGATGAATGGATCTGCAACGACTACGATGATGAGGATTACGGCGGCGATGAGTGGCTTGATGCGTCGGCGGCAATTGCGAGGCTTGAGGGCCGGGAAGCTGAAGTGGTCTCGGCACTGTTCTTTGAGGGCAAGAAACCGAAGGACATTGCGGAGGAAAAGAAGCTCGACATCAGCCACGTATACAGGCTCAGGCGCACGGCAATAGCGAGAATACGGGGCTGGCTTGGCCTCGAAGGAGTATAGAACGTGAGACACCCTGCAATCGAGAAGAGAGCTGACGCAGTAATACGCTGGCTTGAGAGACTGAAGAAGTCCTACAGTTCCGGGGCTGTCGAGAGCGCACTGATGGATGCTGAATGCGCGAGGGCTGACATTGAGGCTCTGAGGCTTGACGTTTCGGCGGTATTGAGGCCGGGAAATGATGAGGGGGGGCATAAATTCCTGCCTCGTCTCGTGAACGCGGCAAAGGTTGCATTCCTTGCGGTGGCTGTGGTGCTTTTTGCGGTGTTCCCGGTGTCTAGGGACATTCCCGCAGAACTCCCGGCACATGAGCTTGATGCTCCTGTTCTTGCTGAGCCCATCGAAGTGGTGCGCGAAGCTCCGGCCATGAACCAGGACACAAGAGCCCGGAAACCTAAGAAGCCCTCAGCTCCCCAGAAGCGAAGTGTTCAGGCATCAGTCCCGGCCAGCGAGAAGACATCACCGAAACCGAAGCCCAAGCCTGAACCTGAGAGGGGAAAGACCGTAGCCTATGACAAAGTTTTTTCGCTTATCCAGACGGGACAGAAAGCCTTGAAGAATAACAGCTCAGTCATAAAGATAAAGTGAAAGGGGTAATTTTTCAGGACATGAAGAATAAATTTTCATTGATGATGATATTTCTGCTTATGTTGTCCTCGTCATGTTCATATTCTTCTGAGATGCCGGGCATAAAGGTCGTATCAGTTGAGGTTGAAGGGAATGAAAGGATTTCTGCGGAAGATATACTTGACCTTGCGAACACAAAGCCGGGGGAAATTCTCAGCAATGACGTAATAGAGTCAGACATTGAGGCAATATACAGTCAGGGATTTTTCTCGTATGTTGATGCTGACGTTAAGCCTGAAGGTGAGGGGGCAGCCGTAGTGTTCTCGGTGAAGGAGAACCCAATAATAGAGAGCGTGAACTTCTCCGGCAATTCCCTGTACACTTCCGAACAGCTCATGAACGGGGCATTGTCCCAAGTTGGTACGGTCTTCAACCGAAAGTTCTTACGCAAAGACCTTGAGCGAATACAGGACAAGTATTCCAGTGATGGCTACGTTATGGCTCGTGTCTCGGATGTCAAGATAGAAGGCGGGAATCTTTACGTTACGATTCTTGAGCCGGCTGTGAGGAACATAACAGTAACAGGTTTAAGTGAGGCATCATCTCCTGATGTCTTGCAGGAAATCAAGGGTTGTGAAGGAAAAGCGTTCGACATAAATTTTTTCCGGCGGCAAATTCTCAAGCTGGACAGTTCTGGATATTATGAGGACATAGACATAGCCTTTGACACTCCCGAAAGCAATGATGCCTTTGTTGACATTACAATCACACTCAAAACGAAAGGGGAAAGTACAACAAGCCATGAGGAATAAAATTTTTTTCGTTCTTGCAGTCCTGATTATTTCGGCCTCGTCATGTTCATATGCCGCAGAGATCCCGGCAATTCAGGTTACTTCAGTGGGGGTTACAGGGAATGCCAACATTGCCACAGAATACATACTCAATGTTGCCGACACCAAGCCGGGAAGTTTCATCAGCCGCGACGTAATACAGTCTGACATTGAGGCGATCTACAATCAAGGCTTCTTCTCGTATGTTGACGTTGACATAAGACCCGAAGGAGGAGGGGCGGCAGTAATGTTCTCGGTACAGGAAAACCCGGTGATTGAGAGCATCAATTTTTCCGGCAACACCCTATACACTACAGAGCAGCTCATGAGTGAGGTCTTCTCACAGGTCGGAAATGTCTTCAACCGCCAGTTCTTCAGGAATGACCTCGACCGTATACAGGAGAAATACCACAAGGACGGCTATGTTATGGTTCGTGTCTCTGACGTTCAAATACAGGGGGGGAATATCTACGTTACCCTTCTTGAGCCCAAGGTGAGGGAAGTAATCATTCAGGGCAACACGAAAACAAAGACCTACGTTATACGCCGTGAGCTGAAACTTGAGGACGGGGACATATTCAATGTAACGAAATTCCGCCATCACCTGAGCAAACTTCAGGGGCTGGGATATTTCGAGGATGTCAACGTAGCCTTTGATGTCCCTGAAGATGATGACAGCGCAGTAGATCTCATCCTCACGGTGAAGGAGAAACGCACGGCATCAGTTGGGCTTAACCTCGGTTACGGGACAGAGAGCGGGTTATCAGGAGGACTGACCTACAGCGACACCAACCTGTTCGGTCGCGGAATGAATTTCGAGATCGGCTTCAACGAGGGGGACGAGGCCAGCTACTGGGCAACCTTCGCGAGCCCTTACATGGACGCTCACACGTTCGGCTGGAGGATGGGCGCAAGGTACAGAAAGTATGACGACAGATATTATTACCGGCAGGGAAGAAAACAGTTTGAGTTTGACGAGAGGACGCTGACCCTTTTCGCGGGCATAGGAAAGAAATTCAGCAACGAGGACTGGAGCTGGTTCCTCACACTGAGGCGCGAGGAGGCAAAATATGACGACATACACAACGCGATACCAGGCTACATTGACGACCTGACCCCGTGGGACGGAGTAAACCAGACTGTAGAGCTCCTCCTTACGTGGGACAAGCGCGACGAATATGCATCATACCCAAGCGGCTTTGTGTGGGACACGAACTTGGAGCAGGCGGTTAAGGCACTTGGTGGCGACTACAGCTACTTGAAGTACTGGACACAGGCAAGGTTCTACGCATCACTGAACAAGATAATTCAGGGCTTGGCTGACACTGACGGTACATGGACGGACGAGAATCCGTTGCTTTTTGCGGCACGTCTCAGGATAGGCTCAGCTACAGAGGACGAGTTACCTGCATTTGCGCGCTACTCACTCGGCGGAATGAACACTCTCAGAGGCTACAGCTCACGTTCATTTGAGGGCAGCAATATGTATCTTGGGAACTTTGAGCTTCGTGTTCCGATAGCTTCGGCGGTCTCGGTGGTCGGCTTCTACGACATAGGCAACGCTGATACAAAAATGGACTGGAGCAACTACCACGATGATTACGGCTTGGGCGTGAGGGTAAAGACACCGTTCGGGAATCTCAGGATAGACTATGCACACGGCGAGGACGAGAACAAAACATATTTCGGCTTCGGCGAGATGTTCTAGGCTTGTGGCACTGCTTCTCCTGATGCTTCTTGCCCGGCCATGCGGTGCCCTGAGTGTCTCGGGTGTTCCTGAATGGCTGATGCCTGCAGTGAGGAGGAGCATCAATGCCGTGTGGTCAGAGATACCCAATGACCCGATGACTGACAGGGAAGGGACGTTGTCGCTCGTAGCTTCGAGGCTTTTCACGGGCTATGATGTTGAAGTGAAGGCAGGACGTTATGAGCCTGCTGTTTTTTTTGTCCCGAACGACAAGAGCATCACCCCAAGTGTGAATATAGTCATCCCTGAACTCCGGGGCATGGCCGCAGAATGGTTCAGCCGTGATATTTCCGGTATGAGTGAGGAAGTTTCCGGGGTTGCAGGGAGCATTCCACAGGGTGCATTGACTTGGGCGGACGAGGCTTTGCGTGAACGTGTCAGGGAAATCGTCAGCTCTCACCTTCCGGGCTGGGAGTTCACACAGCAGATATACATCTCCCATGACGAGACACGGATAAATCTTACGTTCAGGCCGTCAACCCCGATGGTTCTCGCCGTAAAGCCCTCTCTGTATTCCCGTACAGTCCCTGCAATGTTCAGGTCAGACCTTGAGGCTAAATTAATCCCTGAATTTTCCCCGCTAATTGGTATTCCTGTGAGGTGGGCAGAACGCCACAAGCCCGATATTGAGGAGGCAGCCCGTGAATTTCTGGAGGACCGCCATTCAGTCGAGAACTTGAGGGCAAGTGTCAGCGTGAACTTTTCGCCGGGAGTAACTTCGGGACTTGATGCTATGGTCGACAGCAGGGAGCTCATGTTCCAGCTCTGGGTGTCGGCATATGCTGGCCTTGAGGGACGTTACCCGGAGGCCGGAATATTCTTCGGGTTCAGACCTGAATGGGGACGCTATGCCCCGGAACTCTACGCTGAGGCAGTCGTTGAGCTTGAGGACTTCGACGTTACCACGAGGCTCGGCGGAAGGTTCGAGGTCTACAGCAACCTATGGGCGGGCGTTGAAGTACAGTGGCCGGAAAACAAGTACTTCCTGAGACTGCAATACATACCCGTGAAGGTCAGAAGGCTCTATGCATTGTGGCGTTGGTCTCCTGAGATTGACGTTCACGAGGCGGCATTAGGCTACCGTGTTGATGAGCATGTCTCGGTTGAGATATATTACTTTTCGGAGGGAGATGAAAAGTTAGGACTACGTGGAACTTGGCACTTATAGGACTAAGGAGGCACTTAAACCATGAATGAATTTACTCTGTCATACATAGCAGAGAAGCTCAACGATGAGAGAATTACCCTGACAGGAAATCCCAACCACAAAGCAAAACGAATCTCCCCACCCGAAAACGCAGATGCATCATCACTGTGTGTAGTGTGGGACAAAAGCATAATCCCCTCACTTCCCCGTGATGTTCCCATAATTTCACAGCCTGAAAATTTTGCTGACGGCAGGGACGGAATAGCCTGCAAAAATCCCAGAGCCTTACTGCCCAAGCTACTGGCTATATTTTCCGGCCATGAGGACAAACCCAAAGGCATTAACCCGAATGCAGAAATATCACCCACAGCCCAAGTCTCGCCTGACGCGTATATCTCGGCGTTCGCATTTGTCGGCGATGGCTGCAGTGTAGGAGCGGGGACGGTGGTTGAGCCTCATGCTGTGCTTTTGCCGGGCGTGAAGGTCGGGGCTGGCTGCCTGATACATTCAGGGGCAGTGATAGGGGCTGACGGCTTCGGATTCGAGCGTACACCTGAAGGACTCGTGAAAATCCCTCAGACCGGCGGCGTGGTTATCGGCGATGATGTGGAGATAGGAGCATGTACCACGATTGACCGGGGAACAATGGGAGATACTGAGGTAGGTTCAGGGACGAAAATCGACAATCATGTTCAGGTCGGCCACAACGTCAAGATAGGGCGCAACTGTATCATCTGCTCAATGTCCGGGATTGCAGGCAGCTCGGTAATTGAGGACAACGTTACGATTTCGGTTCAGGCCGGGGTAACTGACCACGTGAGGATAGGGGCAGGAACAATCATTGCAGGCAGGACGGGCGTAACGAATGACCTTCCTGCTGGCTCTGTAGTGTCGGGCTTCCCTGCAAGACCTCACAACGAGGCAAAGAGGGCGTTGGTCTTGTCGGCGGATCTTCCATCACTCTATAAGCGCATGAGGGTAATGGAGAAAAAGTTAGAGGCTCTGCAAAAATAACCATGAATGACGGGAAAATTATATTAGAGGGCTGCGGCCTTCATTCCGGGAAAAATTGTAGGCTTGTCATTGAACGCTGTGATTCTCCCGAAATTCTCATACGTTCAGGGAATAATGAGCTGCCTTTAAGGATGCTCAAGACCAGCGGGACAAACAGGGGCTCGGATTACGCGTTTCCTGACGGCACGACAATACGGACATGTGAGCACGTTCTCTCGGCACTCTACGGCTTGGGTATGCTCTCAGGCTTGAGTCTCAACGTTGAGGGTGGGGAGATACCCGCACTTGACGGGTGCTCTAGGATTCTCTGCGGTGAACTCGATGCTCTCGGCCATGTGGGGAATGAGCCCCCTGCACTCGAAGTTCACGAGCCTGTGATGGTCTGCGGGAATGACAGGACACGATTTGTTGCGGCGTTCCCTTCTGACGGCCTGCACGTAACCTACACTGTCGAGTATGAGCACGTAGGAGCGCAGGTATACGACTACACCCACAGCCCGGAGAACTACAGGGAGAATATCTCAGGAGCTAGGACGTTCGCGATGAAGTCAGACATAGAATATTTGCGGGCTCACGGAATGGCACTAGGCGGTTCACTCGACAACGCTATAGTGATTGGCGACACGATAGAGGCAAAAGGTGGCTTGCGCTGGCCTGATGAGTTCGTGAGGCATAAGGTGCTCGACCTTCTGGGGGATATTGCATCATTAGGGAGGCCCCTTAATGCACACATAATAGCCGTAAGGGCAGGCCATGAACTTCACCTGAGACTTGCGGAAAAACTGAAGGGAGAATGATTATCACCAATGGCAGAAATGGACATACTAGGAATAATGAAGACGCTTAAGCACCGTTACCCGTTCTTACTCGTTGACAGGATAACGGACTATGACGACAGCCACGTAACAGGCTACAAGAACGTAACCATCAATGAGCCATTCTTCCAGGGACATTTTCCCGGAGAACCTACAATGCCGGGGGTATTAATCCTTGAGAGCATGGGGCAGGTAGCCAGTGTATTGCTTGGGATAAAGCTGGGAGATGAGCAGGGGGGAAAGATAGCGTTCCTTACGGGAGTCGACAAGGCACGTTTCCGCAAGCCCGTAAGACCCGGAGACCGTCTCGTAACGAAGGCAGAGCTCACGAAGGTACGGAGCTCCTCAGCAAAAGCAAAGGTTACAGGCTACGTTGATGATGAGGTTGTGGCTGAGGCAGAATTTCTCGTGATTATCGCCGACACCCTCGCGAAAGACACGGAGGCCACAAATTGAGCGTCATCATCCATCCGTCCGCAATAGTCTCACCCCATGCCGAATTAGCGGACGGCGTAAAGATAGGGCCCTTCTGCGTGATCGGGGACAAGGTGAGCATTGGGGCAGGCACTGAGCTTGTCGGGTACGTCAGCATTCACGACTATGTTACGATCGGGAGCAACTGCAGGATCTGCGAGTATACGGCCATCGGAGGAGACCCGCAGGATCACGGCTACAAAGGCGAGGTTTCGTATGTCCGAATCGGGAACAACAACCTGATACGCGAGAACGTTACGATTAACCGCGCGACAGGTGAGGGAAATTCTACGGTTGTCGGAAATGACTGCTTCATCATGGACGCTGTTCACCTTGCGCACAATACACGGCTGGGCGACTACGTTACCATCGCCAACAAGGTAGGGTTATCCGGGTTCGTTCAGGTGGGAAGTCATACGGTCTTCGGCGGAATGGCAGGGGTTCACCAGTTCGTGAGGATAGGCGAGTTCTGCATGATTGGGGGGCTCTACCGTGTCGTTAAGGACGTACCACACTACACGCTTGCTTCAGGCGAGCCTTTGAGGTTGACGGGTCTGAACAAGGTCGGGCTTGAACGCGGAGGGTTCTCCCCTGAGACAATAAGGGAGGTCTACAGGTTCTACAGGGAGCTCTACAGGAAGGACAGGAGATTTACTGAGGCATTAGCTGAGGCTGAAGGCAGGAAGAGTGAATACATCCCTGAAGTCCAGCACATCATAGAATTTTAC
The DNA here is from genome assembly GCA_017405525.1 of Synergistaceae bacterium. Taxonomy (GTDB): domain Bacteria; phylum Synergistota; class Synergistia; order Synergistales; family Aminobacteriaceae; genus JAFUXM01. The sequence continues at coordinate 12,762 of JAFRAH010000001.1, read as the reverse complement.
GGAGGGACAAAACGCGGAGTAACATTCTGGGGCATTTAGGGTATAATTTTTCCATCCCAAATAAACATTCAAACAAGGACGGAGGATTATTCCATGCAGGAAAAGAAGATAGTGAACATTCCTTCACTCATCAGCGACTACTATACCCTTGCCCCCAATCCTGACGACAAGACACAGCAGGTAGCGTTCGGGACATCCGGGCATCGTGGCTCGTCGGCACTCCACAGCTTCAACGAGGCTCACATTCTCGCCATCGCCCAGGCAGTCTATGAGCACCGCACCGCTGAAGGCATCCCCGGCCCGCTCTATCTCGGAGCTGACACGCACGCACTCTCTGAGCCGTCAATGAGGACATGCGTCGAGGTACTTGCGGCAAACGGTGTAGAGCTGATACTGCAGAAGGACTTTGCCCCGACACCCACGCCCGTAATCTCCCGCGCAATCCTCGAACACAACAGGACGCCCGGCAAGAAGACCGCTGACGGAATGGTCATCACTCCCTCCCACAACCCCCCGACTGACGGAGGCATAAAGTATGACCCGCCTTCGGGAGGCCCCGCAAGCCCTGAGATAACCAGCAAGATTCAGAACAGGGCTAACGAGCTCATCAGGCAGGGAGTTGAGAGCATCAAGCGCGTTCCTTTCGAGAAGGCCGTGAAAATGGACAACGTTCACTTTGAGGATTTCGTCCTGCCATACGTGAAGGCTCTTGCGTCTGTCGTGGACATGGAGGCAATAGCTAGGTCAGGGCTCAAGATCGGTGCAGACCCTCTCGGCGGCTCAGGCATTTACTACTGGAAGCCCATCGCTGAAGTTTACGGCATCAAGAACCTCGAAGTGGTGAACCCGAACCTTGACCCGACATTCTCATTCATGCCGCCCGACCATGACGGCAAAATCCGTATGGACTGCTCTTCACCGTGGGCAATGGCTAACCTCATCAGGCTGAAGGATGACTATGATATAGCGTTCGGGAACGACACCGACTATGACAGGCACGGCATCGTAACTCCTCAGGGTCTCATGAATCCTAACGCCTATCTTTCTGTGGCAGTACAGCACCTCTTCACGTCGCGCAAGGGCTGGCGTTCTGACGCAATGGTCGGAAAAACGGTAGTCTCAAGCTCCATCATTGACCGCGTAACTGAGGGAATAGGCCGAAAGCTCTGTGAAGTACCTGTAGGATTCAAGTGGTTTGTTGACGGACTTCTTGACGGCTCAATGGGATTCGGCGGAGAAGAGTCGGCGGGTGCATCGTTCCTCTGCAAGGACGGCTCAGTGTGGACGACGGACAAGGACGGCATCATCATGGACTTGCTTGCGTGCGAGATTACTGCGGTAACGGGCAAGAACCCCGCACAGCATTACGACGAGATCAAGGCCAAATACGGGACGAGCTACTACGCGAGGATAGATACCCCTGCGACCCCCGAACAGAAGGCAGCACTCGGTAAGCTCTCACCTGACGACATAAAGGCAGATACACTTGCGGGCGGGAAGATCACCGGGAAGTTCACGAAGGCACCGGGCAACAACGCATCGATAGGCGGCCTCAAGGTTACGACTGCTGACGGTTGGTTTGCTGCCAGACCATCAGGTACGGAGAACATCTGCAAGCTCTACGCTGAAAGTTTCGTGAGCCCTGAGCATCTCAAGAAGATTCAGGAAGAGGCTCAGGCAATCATAGCCTAGAACGTAAGGACACAAAGACACGAAAAGCCCCCCGGTGAATTTTCCGGAGGGTTTTGTTTTTGTGGGCTAGAATATCTCTGAGTGTGTCCCTGCGCCGATAAACACAACGAGTTCACGGCTGCCCTTGTTGCGTATCTGGTACACGAGCACTAAATCACCTTTTACGTGGCATTCCCTCATGTCTGCAAGCTCACCCTTAAGGGGGTGGTCTTTCCACTCTGCAGGAAGAGGGGCATCATTGGCGATTAAGAGCATCATAGCTTCCTTGACGCGGTTCATGTCATGCTTGCCTGAGCGTGAAAGTTTCTCCCAGCACTTGATGAAGCTGTCGGCCTTCTTGGAATCCCTCGGAGGGGTCGTGCGTTTGAGGGCAGCGGTCTTTTTCCCGTCAGGCATCCCTAATCCTCCACCATTTTTTCCCACATTGCTATGAATTCCTGAGCCTCAGCAATCCCCTTTAGTATGTCGGGGTTCCTTATCTGTGAGCCGTCATCATCGTAGACCTTGTAGACCCTGTAGCCTGTCTGAGGTGCTGCCTCACGTTCTGAAACCTGCTCCATGAATATCACTCCTTTAGTGTTAATATGTGCATATTCTACAGCAAGGGAGGCAGTGAATATCCATGAGGCTCGACAAGTACCTTAAGCTCGCACGGCTCATCAAGCGCAGGACAGTCGCCCAAGAGATGATTGACTTGGGGGCAGTCCGACTCGAAGGCAGGGAGTGCAAGCCCTCAAGTGAAGTCCGTGAAGGGAACGTGATAGAGATAGCCTACATTAACCGGGTGCTTAAGGTGAAGGTTCTCTGTGCTGACGAGGCAATCCTAAAACGTCCTAAAGCAATATCATGGGAACAGTTAGAGGAGCGTCCTGTTAAGCCCGACGAAAAACCGTTTTAATTTTTCAGCTTGACATTTATAATTAGCGCATCATCAAATCTTTCACAGGAGGAATAATTTTTCATGGCATCAATAATTGGTATTCATGGCCGCGAGATCCTGGACTCAAGAGGAAACCCCACGGTAGAAGTTGACGTGTACCTTGAAGACGGCTCAATGGGTCGTGCCGCAGTACCTTCGGGAGCATCAACGGGAGTTCATGAGGCACTTGAGCTCAGGGACAAGGAAGCACGTTACGGCGGAAAGGGTGTACAGCACGCAGTCGAGAACGTCAACGAGAAGATAGCCCCCGAAATTCTCGGCATGGACGCAGACGATCAGGGAGCACTTGACCGCGCAATGATCGCCCTTGACGGCACTGAAGGAAAGTCCAAGCTCGGAGCAAACGCAATTCTCGGCGTGTCAATGGCCAATGCCCGCGCCGCCGCAGAGTCCCATGGTGTGCCGCTGTATGTCTGGCTCGGAGGTATCGGCGGAGGTCTCCTGCCCACTCCAATGATGAACGTCATCAACGGCGGAGCTCACGCAGACTCAACGGTAGACTTCCAGGAGTTCATGATTGTCCCGCACAACGCAAAGTCATTCGCTGAGGCTCTCAGGATGGGCGCAGAGGTCTATCACGCACTCAAGGGCTGCACGAAATCACGCGGATATTCGACCGGCGTAGGCGATGAAGGCGGATTTGCCCCCAACCTCAAGGACAACAGGGAAGCCCTCGACCTTCTCATGGAGGCAGTCAACAAGGCAGGCTACAAGCCCGGCGATGATGTCAGCTTTGCACTCGATGTAGCAAGCTCAGAGTTCTTCGACACGAGCAAGAACAAGTACGTATTCACCAAGAGCGGCGGAGCTGAGTACACTTCCGCGGAACTCGTGAAGATGTATGAGGATCTCACCAGCAACTACCCCGTAATCTCAATCGAGGACGGATGCGCTGAGGACGACTGGGAAGGCTGGGCGGCACTCACTGCATCACTCGGCAAGAAGATTCAGCTTGTCGGCGATGACCTCTTCGTAACCAACCCCAAGATACTTGAGCGCGGAATCTCTCAGGGAATAGCCAACGCGGTCCTCGTGAAGCTCAACCAGATCGGAACAGTCAGCGAGACACTTCAGGTTATCCGCATGGCAGGCGAGGCAGGTTATGCGGCGGTAATCTCCCACCGTTCGGGCGAGACCGCAGACACGTTCATTGCTGACCTCTCAGTCGCGACAAGGGCAGGACAGATCAAGACCGGCAGCGTTGCACGTACTGACAGGATAGCGAAGTACAACCAGCTTCTCAGGATTGAGGAAGAGCTGGGAGATACGGCGAAATATGCCAAGCTCGACAGATATTCACCTATGTGGAAGTAGGACATCATGGCATTCGTTGAACCTGAAATGATTCTGGAGCAGTTTGACGTAAGGCGCGCAGTCTCAACGTCCAAAGCTCCGGCGGCAATAGGCCCATACTCACAGGCAATACAGGCAGGCGAGTTCCTCTACGTCTCAGGTCAGATTCCCGTAGACCCTGCAACCGGCGAGATACCCGACTACATCTCACAGCAGGCCCGGCGTTCACTGGAGAACCTCAAGGCCATAGTTGAGGCGGGAGGCTACACGCTTGCGGACGTGGTGAAGACTACTGTATTTGCGGCGGACATCGCGAACTTTGCGGAGATCAACAACGTCTACGCTGAATATTTCCCCGGAGATGCGCCTGCACGTTCATTTGTGGCGGTGAAAGACCTTCCCAAAGGCGTGGGCGTTGAGATTGAGGCAGTGGCGTGGAGGAAGAAATAACTTTTTGGAGGTAATGTTTTAGACATGGCAGAAACGACAACAGCAGTAAACCCGTGCGGAGGAAGTGCACCGTCAACAACCGGCGGAGGCTCAGGTGCTGAGGCAGGGGCGGCGGCACAGCAGGGCGGTCTTATGGGTATGCTTTTCCCGCTGGCTATATTCGTCCTGATATTCTACTTCTTCATCATCCGTCCCCAGAGGAAACGCGACAAACAGCAGAAGAACATGATAGACAGCATTGCGCGGGGCGACCAGATAATCACGATTGGCGGCTTCTACGGGACAGTGAGGGAAGTCCGCGATGACTCGTTCCAGATTGAGATTGCTGAGGGCGTGCGAGTTACTATCCTGAAGTCAGCAGTTCAGGGCAAGCGTGCAGTAAAGACGGAGGCAGCATCTTGAACCGCACCGACAGATTACGCCTCTGGATTGTCTTGATTGTGGTTGCCGGGGCGTTGTGCTTTGCGTACTTCTACAGGGACGGCCTCAACTTGGGGCTTGACTTGAGGGGAGGAGCTCACATAGTTCTTCAGGCGAAAGACACACCCGAAAACCCCCTGCGTGATGACAGCATAGACAGACTTCTTGCGGTTCTCAGGAACAGGATAGACCAGTACGGAGTCGCTGAACCAATCATCCAGAAATCCGGGACCGACAGAATCATCGTTGACCTTCCGGGCATCCAGGATCCCCAGGCGGCACTTGAGCTCATCGGCAGGACTGCACAGATGGACTTCCGCGAGGTCATGGACTCGACAGGAACACCACCACCCGCACCAGTGAGGAGCAACTACGACAGCGATATTCAGTTCGTGAACGCTCAGGAACGCTGGCAGAACGCAATAAACCAGCTCAGCAACTCCAGCGCAGACTTCCAGGCACGCGCAAAGACCACTGCCGGGGCAATCGTTGCACCTGCAGAGGAACAGGGACGCTTCTACCTTCTTGGGCCTGTGTTATTGTCAGGGAAAGACCTCGTTAATGCCGAAGTCCAGCCCGACAGCTTGGGGAGAATGGGCGTGTCCCTTGAGTTCAACTCTGAGGGGGCTACACTGTTCGAGAACGCAACCGCAAGGCTCATCGGAAAACAGCTAGCGATAGTCCTCGACAACGTAGTGATTTCCGCACCTGTGGTTCAGGACAGGATTTCGGGAGGACGTGCGCAGATTACCGGGCGTTTCACGGCTGACGAGGCAGGCCGTCTCGCGATAATGCTGAAGGCTGGTGCACTCCCTGTAGCTGTCGAGATTGCCGAGAACAGGTCAGTAGGGCCGAGCTTGGGAGCTGACAGCGTCAGGCAAGGACTTGAGGCAGGTCTTTTCGGGGCAGGCATGGTTCTCGTCTTCATGCTCCTCTACTACCAGTTTAGGGGATTGGCGGCAGACCTTGCTCTTGCTGTTACGGTGCTCCTGATTTTCGCGGGGTTAATCGCCTTCAACGCCACACTGACACTTCCGGGCATCGCTGGAATCATCCTCACTCTGGGAATGGCGGTTGATGGCAACGTCCTCATCTACGAGCGAATACGTGAGGAACGCGACACCGGCAAAACTCCCATGGCGGCACTTGACTCCGGCTTCAGGAAGGCACTGGTTACCATCCTCGACAGCAACATCACTACACTGATTGCGGCACTGGTTCTGTTCTACTTCGGTTCCGGGTCAGTACGAGGCTTCGGGGTAACTCTTTCGGTTGGTCTTGTCGCGAGCGTCTTCGCTAACATCGTAGTAACGCGGGCTATATTGCAGTTGTTCGTTAAGCGCGGAAAGGAGATCGTGAGAAAATGAGCATATCAAGCCTTAAGTTTGACTTTATGGGACACCGTAAACTTGCCCTCACGATAAGCCTTGTCCTCGTCATTGCCAGCATTGCATTACTGCTCACACGCGGCCTCAATCTCGGAATAGACTTCACGGGAGGCAACGTCATTCAGGCAGAGTTCGAGACACGCCCCGACATCGCTGAAGTCCGTGGGGTAATCTCCGGGATTGTGGCAAAGGGTGCAATGATCCAGAATTTCGGCGAAAAGGGCATCATCATCCGCACGAACGAGGACACAGAACAGAGCCGTGAAGCTGTCGTGAAGGCACTCACTGAGAAGTACGCTGATATGAAGGTTACCGGGTTCGAGAAGGTCGGGCCTGTTGTCGGCGGGGAACTCAGGAGGCAGGCAATCATCGGCGTAACAATCGCACTCGTCGCAATACTGGTATATATCACCCTGCGATTCCAGTTCAGGTTTGCGGTCGTGAGCGTCGTCCCTCTGGTTCATGATGTCATCGTTGCACTGGGATTCTTCAGCCTCACACAGATGGAGATAGGCTCGTCATTCATTGCGGCAATCCTCACGATTGTGGGCTACTCGCTGAACAACACGATAATCATTCTTGACCGTGTACGTGAGAACTGGGGCGGTCTTTCGCGCGAGGGCATCGTCAGCCTCGTGAACAAGTCCCTCAACCAGACGCTAGCCAGGACGATAAACACTACACTGACTACGTTGTTCCCCGTCATTGCGCTTTGTGTGTGGGGAGGGCCGGTGCTTATGGCGTTCAGTTACGCGATGCTTGTCGGTATGATCGCCGGAACGTGGAGCTCAATGTTCGTAGCTACAGGCTTGCTCTGTGAGTGGCAGGGCAAGAAGTAACCTCAAGACAACGTAACAACCTAACAAGAAGGCAAAAAATTACCGGGAGGCTCTTGCGTTAAGGGCTTCCCGGTTTTCTTGTGGGCTTGGGGCTATTGCGGCGGCTCGCTGAGTTCTTCACGGAGCATGTCTATATTCACCTTGAGGACGTTCAACATTCCGGCCATGTTCCGCATTATGTCTATTGAGTTCCTTGGGTTGCTCCCGATGAAGTTCATGAAGTCCCCTCGCGGTATCTTCAGAAGGAGCATGTCAGTGAAGGCCGTTACGGTATAGATGCCCGGCTTGCCTGTGAGGAGGGAATATTCGCCGAAGGTTTTTCCGTCCTTGAGGCTTCCGAGCAAGTATTCCCCGTCAGTTCCGTAACCCGTGAAACACAATGCACGCCCGGATATTATCTTGTACATCTCACAGTTCGGCCTGCCCTCGTGAAGTATCACAGCGTCTGCAGGAACCCTGACGAATTTTGCCCGGTTGTCCATGCCAGACTGCCTGAGAGTTTCTGCCTTGAGCCTCGCTATGTTCTCATCGTTAAGGAACTTCCCAAGCTGTATTACCCCGTTTATGCAGTGAAGGAGCTGTGTATTCTTGAGGAAACCGGCATTCCCGCACGATACAACCATCATCATTGCGCTGTACTTGAGCTCGCTGTCTATCACGCGGGCAAGTACACCGAGCAACGCTGCGTCATAACCTGCAAGAATGTCGAGCCCCTCAATCACAACTATAATCCTGTAGCCTTTGTATGTCCTGGCAATGTGGCTTAAAGCGTTGTCCCAGAACTGGAAGGGTTTATGTTCATTGTCTGCGAAAAAATGAAGTATCTTGCTGGAAAATGCGTTCAGGTTTGAGCGGCTGCTTCCCCTTGAGGCATTGAAGTATATTGCGGCCTTGTTCCTGCAGAACTGTTCAAGGAGGGTAGTTTTCCCTGAGCCTTGAGAGCCGCTGACGACAAAGAGCCTGAAGCCCTCCTCCGAATATGCCTTCTCAAGTTTCGCAAGTTCATTTTCTCGGCCTATGAACATTTTATGACGTTATCCTCTTCCGCATGGCAAATATATTCCGCCCGTCCCGGTACTCGTAACTCACACTGTCCATGCTCTTCTTGACGATGTATATTCCCAGCCCCCCGATCTGCCTGTCCTCAGCTGAGAGCGTAATATCAGGGTCAGGTTTTGCCAGGGGGTCATAGGGAGTTCCGCCGTCAATGAACGTGATTTCCGCCACACCGTCCGAAACATCAACCACGATTTCCGCCCATCCATCACCTTCACCGTAAGCATAGTGCGCAATGTTCACGAAGATTTCTTCAGCGGCTATGTTTATCTGTGTGAGCGTCTTCATTGGGCAGCCGTTCTCCTCAAGCACTCCGTCAATGAAGTCCAGTACCTCATCAAGTTTTTCTGTCTTCGCTTCAGTCTGGAATTTGTTCAATTCTTCATCTCTCCTTCCGTAGTATCTCAGAGCAAGCATAGTTATATCATCAAATTGCGGAGCTTCACCCGTGAAATTATCAACAGCCTGCTTCATGGCCGACAGTATCCCTTCAGCGGACATTCCCGACACTTCGCCGAGAGCGTCAATCATTCTAGACGTCCCGTAAAGTTCATTGTTTGAGTTCATGGCCTCAGCTACACCGTCAGTATAGAGGTAAAGTAAATCCCCAGCTTTGAGGTCAAACTCGTACTCGCGGAACTTCATACCCTCCATCGTTGCAACCGCAGGACTGTGCTTTGACTTCATCAGCGACCAGCCTTCACCGTTCTTGAAGACTGCCGGATATTCATGGCCTGCATTTGAGGCTCTCACTTTCCCCGTATTGATGTCGAGAAGACCAAGCCACACCGTAACGAATAGTCCTGCCTCGTTGCCTTCACATAGCTGGCCGTTCACGTCAGCGAGAATTTCAGCGGGACTTCCTCCCATAATTGCGCGGTTCTTTATGAGTGCTTTAGATATTGCCATGAACAATGACGCAGGGACACCCTTCCCCGAAACGTCAGCGATAACGAGTGCCAAATTATTCTCATCGGCCATGAAGAAATCGTAGAAATCACCGCCGACCTCTTTCGCTGGTGTCATCGTGGCGAAAAGCTCAAACTCTTTCCTATGGGGAAATTCACGCGGCAACATGCTTGCCTGTATATCTGCTGCTATGCTGAGTTCGGCCTTTATCTGCTCCTTCTCCTGAGTTACGCGGGTTATCCCGTCAATGTAGCTGAGTATCTGGTGTTCCATTGAGTCAACTGTCCGTGCAAGCTGGCCGATCTCATTCTGTGAGGTTATGTTTTCCCCAAGCGGTAAGTCAGGTTCTGTGTGTTCGCCCGCAAACCTTCTCGCCTCGCCCGCAATTTTCCGCACAGGGACAATTAGCATCTTCCCCAAGTACATACCGTAGACAACGAAGACAATCGCGACAATCAAAGCTGCCGCCGTTGCAACATGCCTGACGTAGGATTTGCGGTAAAAGTTGAGGAGCTCCATCTGCCTCTGTACGCAGAGTATCCAGTCCACAGTGTCAGAGCTTTTTCCTCCTGCCTTAACGGGAATCATGACTGTTATGTGATGTCCTGTCTCACTGTCGCCCTTGTCGCGGAATATCGTTGCCATATTACGGCCATTCTCGCATATATCCCTGTAGGCGGCTCTGTACTCGTCATTCGTTGTCTTTCGGACATAACCGCTCGGGTAGCGTTCGTAGTTCACCGACCTGTTCATTACGCTCAGGAAGAACTTTATGTGTCCGTAGTCGCTCTTGTCTGGGCGTATGAGGTATATGAACGTTGCGTCCTGAGTGTTTGCGAGGCGTTCCCATTCGTCATTGAGCATCTTGAAGCGCATCTGGAACTCTGAGCCTGCAATTTCACCCGTGAGAAGCTCAGGCACTATCATTGTCGCGGCAGTACGGGCGGTGTTGTAGGCACAATCCTCGTACTGCGTCATTACCGATATAGTGAACTCCCTGTAGCCTATTACGCAGACAAAAAGCGTCAGAAGTGCAAGAACAAGGACAACTCCCGCTACAATCTGGACGGCTAAATTCTTCCTTAACATTTCCCGTAATATCTCAGTGCCAGCATCGTAATATCGTCGAACTGCGGGGCATCCCCCGTGAACTCGTCAACAGCCTCCTTCATGGCCGAAAGCACTTCCCCTACTGTCATGTTCACCGTACCGTCAAGGCACTCAATCATCCTGTCAGTCCCGAAAAGCTCATTGCTTGAGTTCGTGGCCTCTGCTACTCCGTCAGTGTAGACATAGAGACTGTCGCCGGGATTAAGTGTGAACTCGCTCTCACGGAACCTGAGACCCTCCATTGTTGCGACTGCTGGGCTCTGCTTGGTCTTGAAGAGAGTATAGCCTTCACCGGGACGATAGATTGCCGGGTATTCATGGCCAGCGTTTGAGGCTTTAACTTTCCCGGTTGAGATCTCCAGAATCCCAAGCCACACTGTAACGAACAATTCAGCCTCATTGCCCTCACAGAGCTGCTCGTTCACGTCCGCGAGAATCTCACTAGGAGTGCCACCCATTTGTGCCCTGTTCTTGATGAGCGTCTTGGCTATCACCATGAAGAGCGCGGCAGGTACTCCCTTTCCTGACACGTCGGCCATGACAAGAGCCAAATGGTCATCATCAATCATGAAGAAGTCGTAGAAATCCCCACCAACCTCTTTTGCCGGGGTCATTGTCGCGTAAATGTCGAACTCATTGCGTCCCGGGAACGGCGGGAATATTCTCGGCAGCATGTCAGCCTGTATCTGTGTCGCAATGTTGAGCTCAGCACCGATACGTTCCTTCTCCGCAGTAACTGCCGCAAGGTTGGCGATGTATTCCTTCAGTGAACGCGCCATCTCGTTGAAGCCCTGCGCAAGGTCGCCTATCTCGTCGTTGTCGTGGATTTCAGCCCTGTAGTCGAGCTGTCCGCGGCTGATTATCTCTGCATCATGGCCGAGCTGTATTATGGGACTGGTGAGCCTCGCGGAGAAGCTGTGAACTGCGAACCACACAACAACAAGTATCACCAGGAATGACAGGACGAACAAGCATATAGTGAGTATTATGTCCCTGTTCATTGAGCTCACGGATTGGAGGATTACTGCCTGCGGTATCTTGAGGCACAACTTCCAGCCCGTGCTTGGTATGGGTGTATAGGCATAATATATCTTGTTGTCAGTGAGTGATATTCCCGTATTCCCGGAGGCTATGTTGTCGGCAACCGGGCGGCTTATGTCTGGGTTTTGGTATATCGTCCCGGCATCCCCTGAGACTTCACTAGGACGGCTGATTATCCTTCCTGCACCGTCAGCAATGAAGGCATATGCCCGCTCGTCAAGCTCAAGACTCACAACTGCCCTGTAGAGATCCGAAATCAGTATGTCCATCCCTACAACCCCGGCAAATTTCCCCTCAGCGTCATAGAACGGTGATGCGCATGTGATTGTTGGCCCGCGCCCGTAAGTGTCTTGGTACACGTCCGTGAAGCATATAGCCTTGCGTCTTCTTGCGCGTCTGTACCATGCAGAGTCCTGGAAGTCGTAATAGTCTTCGGTTTCGCCGTCCTCCGGGTCAAATGACTGGTCATCGTAGGCAATCATAAACCCTCTTTCAGTCCCTATGTATACGGTGGTGATTAGTCCCTTGTTCGGGGGTATTACTGTCTCCCATATCCTGGACATGTTCCCAAGAAGTGATAGCTCATCATGAACTGATTCGGGGGTTATCCTCCTGTCAGAGAACAAACGCTGATTGACGTACCTTCCTGCGTTTTCCCCGCGTGATGGCAGGACTTCAACCCTTCCCACGTCCTTGGAGCTCACGTAGAGTTCATGGGCATAACGTGCGAACTCGTCAACATAGCCTGCGAACTTCCCAAGCTCTGACTCTGCCAGTTCGGCCTTGCTGGTGATTATGTTGCGGACGTTCTGCTCCATCTGAAGGATAAGTGCGTCTTCACTTTCACGCTGTATCACTACCATGCTGAATATTCCGATTGTGCTCGTAATAAGAAGTGCGAGCGCAGAAATACCCAAGACAATATTCTGAACTTTCTTGCGTATGGGTCTCCTCTTTTTCTCTTCCATTGTTGGTGTTAATCCCCCTATAAGACTATGTGAATGTTGTTCTCCTTGTCCATGTAGCTGTATGATGCCCTGAGTGCCCGGTGCTTTAGTATCTTGAGCCCGGCAACGTCTATTTCGTCCTCGTCATTCCCGATATAGAGCGGGTTGTACTTCATGCCATGCCATGAGATATTTGCTGAGATGACATCATCATACCTTAGTCGGACGTAGATTTTTGCCCTTGTTATTGTGCTGAATATCCTGATAGAGAGTTCCTCAAGGCAGCTCTGAATCTCGAAGACACGCTTCATCTTCACGCCATATTCTGAGGCAGTCTCCTCGATTGTCTCATTTGCGGCATCAAGGCTCTCCGGCTCATTCTCGATCATGAACGAGGCATTATCGGCCAGTTTTCGCCCGAACGGCAGGACAGTATCGACACACAGAAGGCTCCCGAAGAGTATGTTCACCGGGATACCCACAAAGAGGCTCAGGATTGAGTAGGCGGCAAAGACCTTCAGGGCATTCACGCGGCCATCAAGCAGGTACTCAGTGAGCCCGCAGAACAACGACAGCACAAGGACAAGGAACGTGTAGCGCAGGTATTGTCTCGTGAGCTTGAGCCTGACCCTGTGGGTGTGTGAGAACATGTGCCACCCCAGCCACGTCAAGATGCT
>JAFRAH010000043.1 GCA_017405525.1 Synergistaceae bacterium | reverse complement strand
ATGGTAAAGGAGAACGTCCCGGACTTAGTCGCTGACCCTGTAATCTTGCCTGTTGATGCTCCAAGTTTGAGGCCGTCAGGTAATGCACCAGCACTCACGCTCCAAGCATACGGGCTCTTTCCCCCGGTGGCCTTGAGGGTCTTGGTATAGCTTGCCCGCCTAGTTAGTGTTGAGGCTATCGTGTCCGTGAATGTCGTCTGCGTTACCTTGAGGGTGAAAGCCTTAGATGCCGCTGCTCCGTTGCTGTCCTTCGCCTCTATGGAGAACGAGAACGTCCCGGCTTTCGTGGCTGTTCCTGTTATTGCCCCGGTGGATGTATTGAGGCTGAGACCGTCGGGAAGTGCACCGCTGGCCACACTCCATGAATACGGGCTAGCTCCACCTGTAACATTGAGAGCCTTCGAGTAGACGGCTTTACGTGTCAGCGTTGAGGCTAGCGTTCCTGACATTTTCGTTTCGGTTACCTTCAGCGTGAAGTTCCTAGAGAATGCTCCCGCTTCAGGGGTCGATGCCTTCAGGTTGAACGAATAATCCCCTACGGTCGTAAGAACACCTGTGAGCTTACCGTCACTGCTCAGTGTCAGGCCGGGAGGAATATCCCCGCTCATGAGCTCCCATACAGGGCTTTCTTCATCAGCCTCATTCTCTGCCTCAAACGTTACGGAATAATTCGCCCGTCTGGTTGTATCGGGAAGTTTCGGCTCTGTAGTAATCGTGAGCCACCTTGTGATGGCTACATCCATATAGTCGCCTTCTGAGTCAGTGGTAGCCGGATCAGTGTTGTCGTGCCCCGGATTGTACCCGTAAGATATTTCATCAGTGGCTGAAGTGAGCACAACAATTCCTGTCTGGCTGTTATAGTTTGCATTCCTCTGATAGTATGAGTTCTCCTTAACGGTTCCGGGAACAATGCGGCTAATATCGCTGACGTACTTTTTCAGGTCAACATAGTACAAACCGACCCCTTCATCATCAACGTCAGGGCTCTCCTCAGCAAGGTACAAGAAGGATCTCTGCCTTCTGTTATTCAAGTACGTCAAGGCAGTATTCGCTGTAAGGTCAAGCTGTATCAGCCTGTTATCTGAGCAGTCGAGATGCTTCAAGGCAACGTTCTTGCTCACATCAAGGACAGTCAGCTTGTTCGTTCCGCAGTCCAGGGACACAAGGGCAGTATTTGCACTAACGTCAAGCGATGGCAGAAGGCAGCCGTGAACATCAATAACCTTCAGGGCAGTGTTTGCGCTGAAGTCAAGCCCGAAATTCATGACGATACCGTTACTGCTGAAGTACTCCAGAGAAGTGAAGTATTCGAGACCCTTAAGTGAGGTTATCTCGTCGCCGCCCGGAAGCTCTATGCTGGTAACGGCCTTAATCTCAAGGTTGCTGAGCCAGCCGTCCTCGTTAGTGTCATAGGCACTGCTGACATGCTCCCTGAAATTCTCATCCGGGAAGTTCGTGCTGTTGACCTCCACAACAAGGTCGCCTATCGGAATGGTGAAAGCCTTTATGCAGACGTTGTTTGTCAGTCCGCTCCATGATGTTCCGTTGGAGGAGCCGTAACTCTCGCCGGAATTGCAGACAGGCGCGGCATATGGCTTTCCGTTTGACCAGTTCACAGCCATTTCAAGAGCCATTCCGTTGCTGGTGTTCATGACAACGGAGAAATAGTGCCCGGCCTCAATCTTCAGCCTGTCCTCAAATTCTACGGTGTGATAGCCCTCGTATTCAGCATAGCCATCATCAACCCTAGCGATTATTGTCCCGCTCACAGGTGAGTCTGGCGATGTCGTGCCAAGATCATAGACTAAAATGCTGTAGTCTGTGTTGTTGCCTACCGTCTGGAAACCGACATACTTCAGGTATTCGGCACCGTCCGTTCTGAATATGTTGGCGTTCCATTTCCTTGAGGTGCTCCCGCCGCGTCCGAGGTCATCATAGCCGTAGTGCTTCAAGTTCTTGTCGGCAACGTCCCCAATGAACACAACGGGTGAGGCTATATGCTGCTGGTAGGACATCCAGAAGTAGCCATGATCGCCCCAGTTCGGCCCCCAAGAGTTCCTTACCAGCCATGCACCGTCAATCTCCGGTCTCATGTTCTCGTCGAAATTCTCGCGGGAAAACTCATCATCCCAGCCCACAATCAAGACCGCGTGATTAGTGCTCGTCCCGTGTGTGTTGTTGAAGTAGGCTGTTGTGCTTGTCCCGACGGGGGTATGAGCTCCAGCCCCGGCATAGTAGCTTATCTTAACGCCGCCTATCTCCGTTATGAGCCCCTTCACGAGCTCCCTTGTCTCCAGGTCTTGGCTAAGCAAGTTCGGGAGAGTATAGGCCGCCTTGAGCCGTATCCCGGAAGACTCGTACTCTTCGGGGAGCTTGTCGGGCGATGTGAATGATTTGCTCGTTGGGTAGGGCAGTACTGACTCGCTGACCGTTCCCTTTGAGAGGAACGCTATTGCTTGGTCTGCGTTGCCTCCTTGGTCAAGAATGCCCTCATCGTCATAGTAGGGTGAGAAGGATTTTCCGGGTCTCGTGTCCCCATAGACGAAATACGCAAGGTGCATCTCCGACAAATCCGGGCTCGTCTCGTCGTAGGTTGTCAGGTAGGATGATTCCATCGAGCCGATCGCCGCATGTGCCCAGCAAGTCCCGAAAGGACTCTGGCTTCTTATTGCCGGGAGCTTCCTTTCAGCCCTGATGTCATAGGACACGGGATAATCGCTGTCTCTGAGGTTTTCAGGGCCTCTTGATTTCGGACGGGGTGGGGTGCTGAGGAGATATGACCTGTCTATAGGGCTTGGATGTCCCCGCCGCCGTAAGTCTGCCCGTTGATGCCATCAATTCCGGGAACAGCATAGCTCTCTGACCTGTAGGGCCAACGCAGAAATTCAGGGTTGAGGGGAGCAGGTTCATCGAGGTATGCTTCTTCCGCGAACGAAAACGCGGGCATCAATGCGCAAAGAATCCCGGCCATGAGCAACACAGCCGGAATTTTCCTTAGTCTGAACATGACTACTAGCCTCCTTGATTTTGGGAATGTGTTAATTTTACTTCCTCTTAACCTCGCCAGCTATGTCCATCTCACGCAGGGCACTCCACGAAAACGGAACGGCAAGAAGAAACGTAAGCCCGTCAGAAATTGGTTGTGCCGCAATAATCCCGGTAAGTCCCCAGAGCCTCCGCCCCACATAGAGCGCAAGTGCCAGCATGAACCCTTGACGTGATGCCGCAAGGACGCTTGCCCGTATGGTCTTTCTGGTATTCTGCAGGAACATGTTGGACATGGTAACGAAGCTCACGGTTGAATACACGAGGCACTCATAGCGCAATGCCGACGACCCAAGCATGATTAGTTCCCGGTCATCAGGACGGAAGAGAGCTATCACCCTCTCAGCGAATATGTACCCCCCGACGCTCAGGCACGAACAGTAGACCGCCGTAACCCCTACGCTGAACCAGAAGGCCCGCCTCACACGGTCATACTTCCCCGCCCCGAAGTTGAAGCCGCAGACAGGCTGGAAGCCCTGCCCGAATCCCAAGACTATGGATGTTGCGAACATGGTAACCCTGAAGACGATAGAGAGTGCAGCAATCGCCGTATCACCGTAGAAGCCCGCAAGCTGATTCATGTACGCCATCGAGATGCTAGCCAGCCCCTGCCTACCAAGTGAGGGAAGCCCCCCCGCCGTAATCTCCCGGTAGTGTGCAAGACATGGCCGGAAGTTGCGGAGCCTCAAGGGGATACCGTCCCGCCTGCCTGAGAGGTGAAGGAGTATCACGAAGCTCACGAACTGGGAGAGCATTGTAGCCAGTGATGCACCAGCTACTCCCATTCCAAACACGAAGATGAATACCGGGTCAAGAATTATGTTGAGGATTGCCCCGGAAGTTATGCCGAGCATTGAGATGAACGCGTTGCCCTGAAATCTCATCTGGTTGTTCATGACGAATGACGACATAATGAACGGAGTACCGAGCAAGATATATCTGAAGTAAGCCCGTGCATGTGGCATTATCGTTTCGGTTGAGCCCAGGAGTTGCAATAACTCGTCCATGAACACGAACCCCATAAACGCAATGAATACCCCGGTGAACAATGACGTGAAGAATCCTGTTGACGCTATCATCACTGCGCTGTCCCTGTCCCTTGCTCCGAGTGCACGCGAGATGTAGTTTGCGCTGCCCTGCCCGAAGAAGAACGCTATAGCCTGAATGAATGCCATGTACGAGAAGATTATTCCCACAGCCGCCGGTGATTGTATGTCTATCCCGGCAACGTAGAACGTATCGGCCATGTTGTAGATTGCGCTGATCATCATGGTGATTATTGAGGGGACTGCGAGGCGAGATACCAGCCTGCTGACCGGGAGGGTCGTCATCATGTTGAACTTTTTGTCCTGAGCTGTGGTGTTCATGCGTAAGATTCTCCTGTAACCTTTGAATTAGGGGATGGCTTATTATAGCAACATGCACTCTGCTATAATCACGGAAATTTTCGAGGAGGTATCGCAATCATGAGAGTATTGCTGCTCTGTAATGGCATTATGGAGGAGGTCAAGGAGAAGCTCGGACTGAAGCACGGCAAACCTGAGAGCTGGATCAACGGAATCTGCTGGAGGATGAAGAAGACTTCCGGGCTTGAGGTGATGTATCTCTTCCCGCAAAATTCGGAGCTCACGTTCACGGATGGCAATATCACGTTTCGGAGCTACAGCCAGAAACGAATAGACAGGGTCGAGCAAAAACAGTACGACGAGTTCACGGGAATATTGAGGTCGTTCAAGCCTGATGTAGTTCACATATTCGGCACTGAACACTCCCACACCTTGGCGATGGTGAGGGCCTGCGAGGAACTGGGATGCTTGGGAAGGGTAGTCATTCACATTCAGGGGCTGGTACAATTTTATTCATACCACTATTCATTGAATGTGCCAATACGCACTCTCTGCACAAAGACCTTCAGAGATGTACTAAGGGGGGGGGGGGATAAGAAGAGGACAGAAGGATTTTCAGCGGCGCGGAATTTCTGAGGCCGAAGCAATCAGGAGGGCAGGAAACATAACCGGCAGGACAGACTGGGATGAGGCCTGCGTGAAGTCCATCAACCCCGGAGTTAGGTACTTCCACTGCAACGAGATGCTCAGGGATACGTTCTACGAGAGCCCGAAATGGTCAGCCCAGTCATGCGAGAGGCACTCAATCTTCATCAGCCAGTCATCATACCCAATCAAGGGGTTCCACATTTTCCTTCAGGCACTACCCGAAATCATCAGGAGATACCCGGACGTTCACGTCTACACCACAGGAACGAGCCCGATACCCAAAACGTTAATCCAGCACATCAAGCAGACCAGCTACAGGAAATACCTCACGGACATAATCAGGAAGAACAACCTGGAGAACTACATCACGTTCACGGGCTACCTTGACGAGGAAAGAATGTGCGAGAGGTTCAGGAAGTCCCACGTGTTCATTTTGCCGTCGACAATCGAGAACTCCCCGAACTCACTCGGCGAGGCAATGATTCTTGGCGTTCCCTGCATCTCATCGGACGTTGGGGGCGTGAAGAACATGATGACCCACGGCACTGAAGGCTTCACCTACCCTGCCGATGAGCCCTACATGATCCCGTACTATGTGGACAAAATATTCAGTGATGACGAGCTTGCCGGGACATTCTCCCGCAACGAAATATCCCACGCATCAAGGACACATGACCGTGAAGAGATATTCGCCACATTGATGGGGATTTACCGGGAAATTTCAGGAACACACTAAACACTAAAAGGAGGCAATACCATGGAGAGCGTGAAATACATTCTCCGGAAGGCCAGGCGTAAGGCCATCAACTCACTCAAGCGGACAAGGAAATACATTCACATGAGACGCAGGAAAGTTCTAGATTATCCGAGGACTATTCAGCTCCCGATAACGTACGCCTGCAATTTCGACTGCGTTATGTGCGGGATGCATCACATGGCCGGACGAAAGGACTTTACCGCCCAAGAGCTCAGGACGATATTATCCGACAAGCTGTTTTCCCGTGTAACAGGAATCGGCGTTAATGGAGGCGAACCGTTCCTGAAGAAAGACCTTGTAGAGTGTATAAGGGTAATGGCTGAAACACTCCCTGAACTCCGGGCATTCAGCTTCATATCAAACGGGTACTTCAGCGAAAGGATACTCTCAAAGCTCCGCGAGATAAGGCCAATTTGCAGGGAACACGGCGTGAGGCTTCACCTTGCACTGAGCGTTGACGGAGTGGATGACATGCAGGACTTCCACCGCGGACGTTCCGGGGCATGGAAGAACGTGAACGACACCATAAAGGCGATACTTCAGGACAAAGGCAGCTACGTTGACGGGCTGGGCGTGATATGCACTATAACCCGGCACAACATAGAGCGGATCAAAGAGGTCGAGGCGTGGGCAGACACTACAGGGCTTGAAGCAGCCTACAACATCGCCACAGTGAACGTAAGAATAGAGAACGAGGACAAGGTTGAGGACTTCTCGATATTTTCTGATGAGCATTCCCGTATGCTTGCACAGGAATTCTTTTACGGCCAGTACCTCAAGACAGGGAGCGAGAAATATTTTGCGCTCTATCTTTTCCTTAGAACTGGGAAACGTTACGCCCCATGTCCCTGCATGTTCAACGAGTGGATAACCCTAACGCCCGACTCACAGATAGGCTTCTGCGCAACCCACAGCAAGAACCTCGGCTCAGCCCTCGAAAATTCAGCATACTCGATAGTTCAGGAGAACATGCCCTACCTTCAGGAGATACGGGAAAAATTCTGCCGTTCATGCTCTCACTATATGTATGAGCTTGACCTTGAGGGGCAGAAATTGATGCTCGAAGACCAGTACAGGAACGCCTACATGCGCTGAAAGGAGGCCGGGAAAAATGAGAGTGAGCATAACAGGGTGGTATGGCACTGAGACGATGGGAGACCGTGCGATACTTGACGGAATATTGAGCGTTCTTGATGGTCTTGACGGGAACTTGACGGTGAAGGTAGGAAGTCTCTTCCCATTCTACACTGAGCGGACATTTTTCGAGGAGCGCGAAATTTTCAGGAGGTCAGCACCAAAAGCAAGGCTCGAAATTTTCAGCGTTAAGGACAGGCAGGAGCTTGAGGAAAATATAGCCTCTTCTGATCTTGTGATAATGGGAGGAGGCCCGCTGATGGATCTTGAGGAGCTCTACATAGTCAGGCGTTGTTTCAGGCTTGCAGAAAAGCTCGGTATTCCTGCCGTAGTTATGGGCTGCGGAATAGGCCCTCTGAACAGCAGGAGACATATAGGGGTTGTTCGGGACATATTAGTCCTGTCCTCTGCAATCTCCTTCAGGGATGAGACCTCAAGGAATACAGCACGTGAACTTTACGGGGACGGGTTCAGCTTTCAGGTACTCGGAGACCCTGCGGCAATATCTGCGTGGAACTACAAGGAGGCTGTCAGTGAGTCATACAATGGCCCGGAATACTGTGCTGTGAACTTCAGGGGCAACCCCGGCGGACAGTACGGGAAGAATATTGCTGTCTCTGATGACGACTTGAGGAGCTTGGTGTTCTGCCTCTCGCGGGAATATGGGGATGTCAGGCTCGTACCTATGCACACATTCTTTGTCGGCGGGGATGACAGGTACTATCTCGCAAGGCTTGTCCTAGACGTAAATATGCATACGGGGGGGGGGGTATAAGGTAGTTCACCGGCCGCAGAACCTTCACGAGCTTTACAGCTGCTACATGAACGCGTCGGCATGTATCGGCATGAGGTATCATTCAGTTTTCTTCCAGACAATCCTTAACGGCAACAACTTCATACTTGACTACACTGACCCATCAACAGGAAAAATCATCGGTTTCATCCGGGACTGCGGAGGCTTGGATTTTTATTCGGGAAGGATGCTTCAGCTTCAGTCAGGCGGCAAAAAGACCTTTGACCCCGAAAGCATAACAGGAACACTCAGGGAGAACAGGAGGTATTTCTTCACCTACAGAGAAACTGGCAGGAAGTACAGGGATTTCATCTCACAGTGCCTTAAATGAGGGGGGAACTCCTCCCTGAACGCATCCGAAAAATTTTCATGGTATACTTACAGAAAATCATGAAGAAAGGTACAGGCAACGCAGAGCTTCAACATGTGCGCATTGAAGAGATGTCTAATCACAAAAATTTTTTCAGGGCTTTACTGGCATTCTTTCAGGCTGTAATAGACTCGGCTGTCTACTGGCTCAGCTTCAGGCTGGTCATATTTCTGTGGTTCGCCGGAAAATCACCTTCAGGCTTCACGTTCGAGGTCAAGGCGTTCTTCACGGGGACAATGTTAGCTGTGTTCTACTTCAGCTCACTCTACAGCTTCAGGAACTGGATTCTCTGGGACGAGATCAAGGCAATCCTGAAGTCTGCCGCCCTGATACTGCCTGTTACTGTGCTCTATCTCTACTCCCAAAACTTTGAGCTCTCACGGTTCATTCTTGCCGCCGGAACAATAATCTTCATCCCTTTGTGCATTGCCGCCCGGTACGTCTTCAGGAGAATACTTTTTGCGCTTGGCATCCTCAAAACCAACATCATAATACTCGGAGCAGGAAAGACCGGGGAAATATTCGCCGAAAAAATAGTCTCGCACCCTTTCACGGCCTGCAGGGTTATAGGCTTCCTTGATGATGACCCGGAAAAACAGGGAAAGATCATTGCAGGCTTCCCCGTTCTGGGAAAACTTGAGGACTTCATCACAATCTACACTGAATACGAAATTGACGAGGCCGCCGTAGCAATCTCCACTGCCTCACGGAATCTTCTCGCCCACATTCTCGACATTGTAGAGTTCCACGTCAGGCAGGTGCACTATATCCCGGACATGTACATGCTCACGACGTTTTCGTCATCAATCCGGGACGTTGAGGGTATGCCGGTTATTGCCGCGTCCCAGGGCTTGATGCGTCCCATGAACAGGACAGTGAAGAATATCATGGACTATGTAGGTGCTGCTGTTGCTGTGGTATTTCTCTGGCCGTTCATGGCATGGGCGGCACTCAAGATAAAGCACGATGACGGGGGACATGTATTGTCGCCTCTTGAGCGGGCCGGGCTTGGCACCGACACGTTCACGATGTACAAGTTCAGGACGAGCTACACAGGCCGGAAAGGGTTGACTCGTACGGGAAAGCTCCTCCGAAGGTTCTATGTTGACGAGCTCCCACAGCTCTTCAACGTCCTCAAAGGTGAGATGAGCCTTGTAGGTCCTATGCCGCTGGTCATTACGGATCTGAGAAGGGCTTACGGTGAGGAGACTGCACGTAAGATCTGCACGGTGAAGCCGGGGATAACTGGTTTCTGGCAGATAAACGAACGAAAGGACAACGACAAGAACATACGCGCTGAAATGAACCTCTACTACATACGGAACTGGTCCGTCTGGCTCGACTTCGTAATATTGGTAAAAACATTCTTCATCATATCTTCACACATTCTGACAAGCAAGCGGCCATAAAAAAACAGCCCTCGTTGCCCTGCGAAGGCTGCCCGCAAAATCATAGACACAGCTAACTTTTTGTACTGCTTTTTCCCTGCCTGTTCGTCCCTGAGAGAAGTTCGCCGGTTTCCTTCATCCCGTCTATAGCCGCCTGTCCTGCATGGCCGACAGCCTTCAAGGTATGCCCCAATGTCTCAGTGCCTGCCCTTGCAGTTGTGCTGAGGACCTCACCAGTTCCGTGAACTAGGTGCTTGCCTACACCGCCTACTCCGTCAACAATGCTGCTTACTCCTTTGGTTAGGCTGCCTATTCCTTCCTCAAGACCTTTTCCGGGGTTGCCTTCGAGGGTGTTGCTGACGATTGAGCCCGCCGCATCGAGGGTATGGCCTGCAACGTTCCCTACAGTCTCAGCCGTCGTAACTATGACCTTCCCTGTTGTGGATACGACAGAGCCGCCAATGTCCCATAAGCCTTTGCCGACAGTTCCGAGACCGTCGCCCACTGCGCTTAATGCATCACCCAATGAATCAAAGAAACCCATGATGATATTTCCTCCTTTGAGCTATTTCTTTTTCCCGCGTTTCAGGGGGCGTTTCTGAGTGCCATTCCCCTTGAAGACATAACCTAATGCGTTAATCGCTACTACAGCAAAGATACTCGCAATAATGTCGCTCCAGTCCATGGTCTCCTCCTTTTGCCGCACTTGCCGCAATGTTAGGACTCCTAATTTTTGCTGTCCAGTGCATCAGATTTCCTTGAAGGCACAAAAAAACTCCCCCCGAAATTTCACGGGAGGAGCAGGCTTGTCTCTGAGTGAGCGTTCTAGTTGGCCTTCTTTGCGCGGACTACCCTTTTTGCCGGGACGGTGCTGCTGGCCTTCTTCTGTGCAGCAGGTTTTGCCGCCGCAGGGGCTGATGATGTCGTGCTCCTGCCGAGTGCATAGGCCGCTCCCTTCGCAGGGGTTGAGCCTGCAGGGATTGCCGCAAAGGTCTTCTGCGTGGCCTCAGTGCTCCCGTCGTACTCCGTGCCGTGAATGAGGTTGCCCAGCATGTCATAGTGCCTCAGATACGTCAACGCGAACTGCTTTCCGTCGGGCGTGTACTCGTAGCCGTATTCAGTGAAGTAGAGGCTCCCGGCAACTTCAGGGGAAATCCCAAACTTGGACATGAGAAGCTCTATCGTCTCGTTCTTGATGGTCGTGTTCGTGTAGTATTTCCTGGAGATCGCAAAGGGTACTCCGTTGCTGTCCTTGCCATAGTCGAGAAGGTACCAGGTCATCTTGTTTTTGTCCTGCCCGAGTGTTTTCTGCTTGGAGGCATCCCATGCAAGTGAGGGGGCGGCCATGAGTGCCACAAGTCCGAGGATAAGAGCTAATACTGCAAATTTCTTCATGATTTTACGCACAGCCTTTCGTGTAATTATGTCGGTTATTGTAGCACATACAGGTTAATACGGTACAGCACCGAGAGCATAAGATATTCGGCGTTCATACCCGTCTGAAGGGATGTTCCAGATTTTCCCGTCAATTATGATTTCCGTTGAGCCTCCGCCGTCAAGGTTGAGGGCATAAACCAGACCTTGAGCCCGCAAAATCTCCGTGAGCTCGCTTATCGTTGCCCCGGAAGAATGCATACCGTTGCGGCCGTCAACAACCATGAAGACCCATGAGCCTTCAGCATTGAGACCGACGGCAGAACGCGGGTGCCTCGCCGAGACAAGACCGCCCGAAAAGCTCTCATCATAGCCTGCAGGTCTTCCGTCATCTATGAGCATGGGCCCGGCCTGAATGACGTTGCTCATCTCCGGCCAGTATCCCGCATCTTCCGTAGCCTCAGCAACCGCAAACAATGCCTCGTCGTTATCGTTCCACGCCATGCACCCCCTCATGTCGTAGGGCATCGAGTAGTTCCTGCCGTTGACCCTGAGCGCGCCTATTGGGTAGCCTTTCCCGCCCTTCATCGTCCCGAAGAACCCGGCATTTATGGCCGCCTGTACCCTGTTGCTTGAGTATATTGCTGACAGTGTGCGCAGGTCTGTAGGGCCACTGCGTGATGCTACCGGCAAAATCCTGAAGTAGCTGGGATCAATTGCGAGCATTATCCAGAACCGGGGGACTATCCGGGTCTTTGGGTTGCTCATTGAGGGGATTATCCTTGTCGTTAAGCCGCGTGCCTTTGCGACAGCCTCAAGCCTCCGAACGTCGTTATAGTCCTCAAGTTTCTGGCTCCTTACGCTGTAAGACCCGTTCACCCCGGCAATGCTGACATCATAGCCCTCGGACTTCAGGGATGCCTTGAAGTAATCTGCCGCCGCCTTGCTCTTTATGCCGTCAGCGTAGAACCGCCATGAAGGAATACCCGAAGGCACTCCCTCGCGGTGAATATGTACCTTGAGCCCCCTCACCGGGTTACGGACAACGTCAAGGCTGAAGTTCCGGGACGCGCTCCCAAGACGCTGGAGGATCGTACGGACCTCCTTCTGTGTCAGGGCTGAGGCTCCCGAAAAATTCCCGGCCTTGAAGTCGGACTTGATGAATATTGCCGGGTTCATGTTCGTGGCAATGACCAGGCAGCCCCGCTCAAAGGCACTAAGATTCTTCTCGTCCTTGAAGCCCGTGGGGTAGTCAGTGAGAAGCCCGGCCTCGAACGTCATTCCTAGGCTCTCGATGCACCACCTGAGTGCCTCCCGTCTCGTTACGGGGGTATCCATTTTCCCGACAGTGTCAGAGACGTAGCCGGTCCTCAGAAGAAATCCGGGAGCGTCATTGTAGGGAGCCTCCGGGGATTCGCTCCAGTCTATGCCACGTGCAGCCAATAAGCCCGTGAGAAATTCATACTTCGTTGTTCCTGATGATGTCCCTGCTGTGAGCAATACTATGAGCACAAGCAGGAAGAAACGCCTGAAATTTTTTGACATTAAGACTCTTACCTCGCAATAAAAATTTGTGTGAAACCTGCTATAATTTACCACATGCCCCTGCGGGTTCGCGTGATATTGATTAAGTTCTGAGCCAACACTCGCTTCTATCCAGGCACAAGCCGCAGACATTCTGTCATAATTAGGGACGGGTCAGAACACTCACTACACGGTTTCTGCGGAGGCATTAATTTTTTCACCGGCAATTATATTCCTTCACAACAAAAGAATATGCTATAATGCGTCAATCTGAAAATTCCACGTACTTTTTTATTTATCTATAATCAGGGAGGAGTCTCTATAATCAGGGAGGAGTCTCTATAATCAGGGAGGAGTCTCTATAATCAGGGAGGAGTCTCTATAATCAGGGAGGAGTCTCTATAATCAATGGCAAAAGATTCACGTTTCAGGCGCATGACCCCGGAGGACTTCGCGGCCTTCTGCGCAAGTGCCACCGTCAATGAAATTCAGGACGCATTCAAGGCAGGAGTGGAATGGGATGCAAGGGCGTTCATTTCTGCGGCAGCCTCCAACACTGACCCAAGAGTAATATGGCTCATCCTCAAGCAGGCTCGTGAAGCAGGCATCAACATAATCAACGCTCGCTCAAAGGAAAGCAGGCAGACAGCACTTCACTGGGCGGCAGGACACAACGACAACCCCGACATAACCAGGGCACTCATTGCGGCAGGTGCAAACGTAAACCTCAAGGACAATTACGGCGTTACACCTCTGGGAGAAGCTGAGGCAGTCCTCCGGGTTGGCTGGAAGGAAGGAAGGCAGGAAGTCATCGAGATGCTCAAGAAGGCCGGGGCAAGGTGAGGGTCATATCAGCCCCAAGTGCCCGCAAGCCTCAAGTATTCCCCCCGCGTCAATGTCATCACACACATAATCCGCCGCATTCCTCGCCTCGTCAGAACATATCCCGACAGCTACCCCTATATTCGCACGCCTGAGCATCTCCGCGTCGTTTGGACCATCCCCGAAGGTTATCACGTCCTCAATCACTGCACCAAGACAGCGCATCATGAGCCCTATACCGTTCCATTTGGTGGAAGCCTCATGCCTTGCCTCAGTGAAGCCCCGCATAAGTTCAAGCCTCACGCCTTCAGGTGGAGTGAAGAAAATTCCGTGCTCAGTGCCAAGCATCCTGTGTGGCATCATGATGTAGCACATTGTCGCGCGAGAAAGATTACTCAATGGCCTGAAACAGTCATAACCTGCCTGGCTGTTGAAGTATTGCCTGAACGGGTCAAAGGCAGCATCAGCATAAAGGTATCTCTCATCAACTGCCGCAGTGAGGTCCGGGAATTTCGCCGCCGTCTCACGGAAAGCATTAAGGCATTCACCGGGCAAGTAAGCCGTGTGAATCTTCCTGCCCCCCGCGAAAACCTCAGAGCCTCCCGAACACACAATGTGATCAATCCCGAACGACTCAGCCACCTTCATCGTGAGGAATGACGCGCGCCCCGTAGCGATTGCCGGGACATGGCCGGAGTTCCTGAGACGCTCTATTGCCGTGAGGGTTGCCGGGGGAATGTGGGGAGTTCCCCTGTGGCTGATTAGTGTGTTGTCTATGTCGAAGAATATATATTTGCGTCCCATGATTACCCCTTGAGCCTGAGAGCCAGCCCCGCGAATACACGGTCAACTATTTCTGCCTCACGCGCTAAATACTGGTAGAGCCTTCCTGTCTCGTCCCGCCACTTCCGGGAGAAGGCATCAACCGGGATTACTCCCCCGCTAATCTCATCGCCCGTAATCACGCAATGCCTGAGAGTGCCTATCATTGAGCTGAAGAACTCCAGAGGGTCAATGTTCCGCGTCATGAGGGACCTGACTCCCTCGTGAATGCCGACAACCAGCCCTGCCTTTATACCGCCTGGGTCATTGTGTGAGAGCTCACAGACCGCCTCAAAGCTCCCGTATAACTTCATGGCGTAATCACGTTTTCCCATGTAACGCCCGCCAAGTATCAGATGCAACTCACTATCACCATCCCGGAAAGCATAATGACTTCGGAGACCTCAACGAATGCACCAAGAAGGTCGCCGGTTATTCCCCCGAAAATCTTAACGCATATTATCACGTGAAGGACAAGGCACAAAATCATCATGGCCGTAATGATGCCCGTGCTCAAGAACGAGAGGGCAAGAAGAATCATGACGAGGGGGATATTGTCGCGCTTACTGCGTGAAGCTCCCAATGTTGCAGCGAGGCCGCTTGGTTTCGCAAAGGGGAGGTTAGTGAGCAGCAATGCCATTCCCAGACGCGAATATACAGGAATGAACGAGAGGGTTAAGGGGTGAACGCCATGTGTGAGGAGCTCGGAGAAGAGGAGTGTTTTCGCCATGAGGACAACGACACAGCAAATGACCGCGAAACTTCCTGTGTGAGTGTCTGAGAGTATCTTCAGGCGGGTATCACGGTCGCGGTGTGAGAATATTGCATCACACGTGTCCATGAGGCCGTCAAGGTGAAGCCCTCCAGTGAGTGCAAGAGTGAGGAGCATCATCATGAAGCCCCGGAGGATTGGGGACACGGCCGGGAGTGATGAGAGCACCTGCCACAAGATGAGCCAGAACGCCCCGAATACCAAGCCAGCAACCGGGAGCATAACGGGGAAGTGCCGGAGGTTATCGGGTGTCCATTTAGGGAGGAGTCTTGAGGGTATGGGTATGACTGATATGAACGATATAACAGTCAGCAACGAAGATAAAATGCTACGTTTGTTATATATACCTATTTTCATTTTACTTTGTTATAATAATTTCATAATTTTACTCAATAATATAACAAATAGCTTTGTGGTATTAAGTATGAATGCATTTTTTATTTTAATTTATGTTCTTATGCTCGTAATGCTTGCCTTTTTCACAATCCAGAAAAGGCATATGTATTCAGCCTTTTTGTTTCTGGCATTGTGTACGAAGGGTTTTGGGTTTCTTTCCCCTTGGAAGACAAGAGTTGTGCCTTTCGTTGCTTTATTCATCTTCATCATTTTCAACGTCAATAACATTATACGTGGCGTACGAAACGACAAAATTCTGCGTTCTGTGTTTGTGTTGTCCATGTTTTTTGTTGTGTCAATGTTGTTTACCTGCATTGTATGGGGGGGGGGGTAGAGTTTTCATTTGCATCTGTGATTAATGAGGGGATAAAATTCATGATGCTAATGAGCATTTTCGTATTCGTTCCCTTAAAAAAACATGAATGTGATAAGTTGTTCAGGATAATATTTATACTTACTTTCGCAGCTTCAATTCTGTATCTCATCCAATGCTTCACAGGTCAAGCGATACTTCCGATGTCAAAGTTCCAAGAAGAAGAAGGAGGAGTAGAAGCCATTGGAGGGGTATATCGTTTTTTGTTTACTCCTGCTTTCATGACAGTCTTGATTCCAATAAGCATATTCTGCAAGAAACTTGTACCTAAACAGTTAAGGTACATATCCCCAATCGTATTTCTTGCAGGTCGGTTTTGCACACTATACAGAACTGCTATTGCAACGTCATTGCTATGTATACTGTTAGTGATGTTCTTTAAGGGTTCATTCACAAAGATGTTTAAAGCTGCTGCTGTACTTCTCGTGATATACCTAGTTTTTGGGAACGCGTTCAGTGAGCGTTTAGCAAAGGGTAATAATTCTACGGCCAATGACATATCTGCATTGATGAGAGGGGACTTCAACCAAGCAAGAAGCGATGTATCAAATGGCTTGACACTCATGTACCGTATAGGCTGGGTCATTGAAAGAGGAGCATACCTGATAACAAGCCCGGTTGAACTGTTGATGGGGCTGCCTATGACAAGTGATGCTAAGTTCTGGCACAGAAACTATGATTTCAGGTTCGGCCTTAGGGACAAGGAGACAGGGTATATAGACCAAGCAAATACACCTGACATTTCTTATGGGATGATGATGACGCGTTACGGCCTGATAGGCACATTTTTTCTTCTGCGAATGTGCTACATGATGATGAAACGTTTATACATGCACAGAGGCGATAATGAACTTGCTCTTGCTCTATTTTGTTTATTACTTTCTGGATTTGTGGGTGCAATAGCTGGAACTTCTCTTTCTGATCCATATGCATGGACAAACACATATTTCCTTTACATCTACGTGATGAAGATGATTGAGTATGACAGGGAGCGCATAAAATATTCTCGCCTTTAATTTGCTATAATAGCCTAATCCAAAATTTAACGCATTCAGGAGGCTTTCATCATGGCTATAAATCTCTTCAAGGGCCAGAAAGTTGAGCTCACTAAAGGCAATCCCAACCTCACGAAAATTCTTGTAGGACTTGGCTGGGACGTGAAGAAATATGACGGCGGCTATGACTTTGACCTTGACGCTTCGGCATTCCTTCTTGGCCCGAACGGCAGGGTAACCTCAGATGCTGACTTCATCTTCTACCACAACCTCAAGCACTCATCAGGAGCAGTTGAGCACACCGGCGACAACCTCACAGGTGCAGGTGATGGGGACGACGAGGTTATACGCGTTGACCTCACGAGGATACCGCAGGACATCAGCAGGATAACCTTCACCGTAACGATATATGACGCTGATACACGGAGGCAGAATTTCGGGCAGGTCTCGAACGCCTACATACACATAAAGGACGACGTAAGCGGCAAAGAATTAATCCGCTATGACCTTGCTGAAGATTTCTCGGTTGAGACGGCCGTAACTGTCGGGGAACTCTACAGGAGCGGTTCAGACTGGAAGTTCAACGCCATAGGTACGGGCACAAAGGGAGGGCTCAAGGCTCTTTGCGTGAATTTCGGGGTGAACGTATGACGGAGATACAGCGGGGCTTCAGGGGGGATATAGCACAGTACGTTGACGTTTCGGGCAGCATTGAGGCTGTTATGACTATATCGGGCAGTGATGTCTATGATTTCTGCTGTTTCGGTGTCGACGGCAATAACCAGCTCAGCGATGACAGGTACATGATGTTCTACAACCAGACCAAGAGCCCCAACGGTGAGCTGTCATATTCCCCCACTGATGGCGGGGCAAAGTTCACGCTGAACCTCTCACGCCTTCCTGCCTCGATACAGAAGTTAGTATTCACGGCCAGCATTGACGGCACCGGGACAATGGGCGGGATAACCTCACACACCTTCACGCTTGGGGACGCAGTAAAACTCAGGCTCACAGGCCAAGACTTCAGCAGCGAGAAGGCAATAATCAGCGTTGAGATATACAGGAAAAATGACACGTGGAGGATTGCGGCGGTTGCGTCTGGGTTCAACGGGGGGTTGAGCGAGCTCCTGAAGTTCTACGGCGGCGAGGAGAAACCTGAACCTGAAGAGTTAGGGAAGTGGCAGAAGATACGCCTCAAGGGTACGGGCTCAGGTCTTGGCGAGATCTCCGTAAATCTCAGGTGGAACAGGGACGTAACGCCAAATATAGACTTGGGCTGCCTCTATGCACTCACTGACGGCACGAAGGGAATGCTCCAGTCTCTCGGCAATGACACAGGCGACAAGGACAATCCCCCCTACATATCGCTTGACCCGTACGATGAGGCATCAGGGAACGGGCGAACTCTACACATCAACGGGGACAAGGTAGCGGTAATAAGCAGGGTGCTTGTGTTCACGTTCATGTACAACGGCGCGGCTGACTGGAAGGGAGCTGACGGAGTAATCACCGTGAGCAGTCCGGCAAACCCCGACATATTCATACACATGAAGGAGTATGACTCGAAGCAGAGAATGTGCGCGGCGGCCATGTTCGAGAATGTGAATGACGAGGCTTTGAGTGTCGAAAAATTGATGGACTTCTTCTACGGACATGCTGACCTTGAGAAATATTACCGCTGGGGCATTAAGTGGGGTTACGGCACAAAGTAAACGGTCAAAAAAAATCCCCCTGCCTCTCAGGACAAGGGGAAAAAACTTCTCTCACACTCCCAAAGTTTCGGAAACCCTCACGAGCTCATCACGTATCTTTATGTGCTGGGGACATGCCCGCTCACAAGCACCACACTTCACGCACTCGCTTGCATGTTTGTGGCCCATTCCCTCAACGTTCCACTTCTCGTTGTTCTTCGCGCTCTCAAGATTCCCGTAGAGAGTGTACATGTTCAGGGACGTGAACGAGGCCGATATTCCTATGTCCATGGGGCAGACCTTTGCGCAGTAGTTGCAGGTTGTGCAGGGGATAACCGGGACTTTGGCGAGGGCAATGCGAGCCTCCTCAATGACCTTCTTCTCTGACGGCGTAAGGCGGGTGAACCCCTTCATGTAGCTCAGGTTGTCCCTCATCTGCTCAATGTTCGACATTCCCGACAGGACAGTAATCACTCCCTCAAGGTCAGCGGCGAATCTCACTGCCCATGATGCGCATGATGACTCAGGTTCGGCGGCCTTGAGGATTTTCGCCACGCTCTCAGGAGGAGTTGCGAGGTTACCGCCCTTGACCGGCTCCATGATGATGACGGGCTTGTTGTGCTTGCGGGCAACCTCATAGCAGGCTCTCGACTGTATCGCGGGGTTCTCCCAGTCGCCATAGTTGATCTGTAGCTGTACGAACTCTGCTTCAGGGTGGGCATTGAGAATTTCGTCGAGCTGTTCCGGCGTTGAGTGGAACGAGAAACCTAGGTGCTTGATTTTCCCGGCGGCCTTCTCGTTCATGAAGTAGTCCCACAGCCCGAAGTCATCGAACGGCTTTGTGCGTGAGTCCCCCAAGTTGTGGAGAAGGTAGAAGTCAAAGTATCCTGCCCCCGACTGCTTCAGTGAGGTGGTGTACTGTGCTATTGCGTCCTCTTTGGTCTTGCAGCCTATCCACGCGGCATTTTTCGTTGCGAGCTGGAATTTCTCTCTCGGATAACGCTCAACTAGTGCCTGACGTATTGCGTCCTCACTTCCGGGATAAGCCCAAGCTGTGTCGAAGTACGTGAACCCTGCCGCAAGGAACTCATCAACCATCTGCTTGACCTGCTCAATGTCGATAACGTCCTCTTTGCCCTCAACTCTGGGAAGCCTCATCAGTCCGAAGCCGAGTTTCTTGATGTCGTCGCCTAACATGAAAACTTTACCCCCTCGTAAAATTTTATGGAATGCGTTAATGATAGCACCTTAAGCCTTGGTTTAGGCAAAAGGCAGCCTGAAGAATTGCTGTCATTCATCGTAATGCCCCTTGCAGTGTGCTATATAAATCCTGCCGTCCTCCATGTGATAGACAAGACGATCCTTTTTGTTAATCTTTCTGCTGAACTCACCCTGTAAATTTCCTTTCAGTGGTTCAGGTTCACCAATACCTTCAAGGCATCCGTTGCGTTCTATATCTTTGATGAGGTCGTTAATGCGCTTTAAGGTTTTCTTGTCCTGACATTGCCAGTAAAGATAATCTCTCCAAGCATCATCTGACCATATTTTTTCAGCCATAGCTTTATTCTTCAGGTTCAATCAATTCATGGGAGCTGCCTTTACCTTCCCTGAGTTCCTGTACTGACTTCATAACGTATGCTTGATTCTCAGGGGAATAAAAAGGGTCTGTATTCTGTGCAATCATGAAGGGTATGCGCTTTTCCCTGAGCACGGTCTTAATGAAGATATTGATAGCTGAAGATACATTGAGTCCCACAGAACTGCAGAACGCGCTGAAATTTCTTTTGTCTTCTTCGTCAACCTTAGCAATAATAGTTGAAACAGGCAATATATATCTCTCCTTTTATTGATACAACGTATATATTATGATAATACATCATAAAATTCAAGAATTTACATCATATGGTCATGATTGCGCAAAAAAAAACAGACCGCCCCACTTGACGGCCTGCCATTCCCGAAAAGCTACCTTCTCCTTCGTTTCTCCTCGTCAGGGTAAAGCCCGAACTTCGACAACCCAGCCATCCCCTGCTCAAGCCTCGAAACAGCAAGCGGCATAAGCTCCACAATAACGTGATTGTCCTTGAGCCTTATTGCCCCGACCTCTGAACGTTCAACCTTGAGGGCCCGGCACATTGCGTTCAGGACATGGCCGACATCCTGAGCCTGACTGCTCCTGAAACGCTTGAATGCTCCCTTCGGCTTGGGAGTCAGTCCTGCGGCTTTGGGCTTGGGTTTCGCTGAAGGCTTCCTTGTGCGTCTCTCCTGCTCCCTCTGTAGTTCACGGTCAAGGCTGTAGCCCCTGTTTCGAGTGCTCAGGACGGCCAGCAGCTTGGCGATTATCACTTTGGGTTCAGCCCTCGTTATGAGGTCATCAGCCCACTTCACGCATTCCCCGTAGAACTCATCGATTGGTGCGGCGAATATATCCTGCTCGGCTGAGTCCCTCCATGCTGAACGTATCTTCTCGATGCCTGGTATATCCTGCCATTCCGTCCGTATGTCCGTACCCCTGAGCATCTCGCGAAATCTCCCAATCTCCGGCGGCGCAAGCAACACCAAGTTCACGCCCTCATGTCCTGCCCTTCCTGTCCTTCCGCTCCTGTGAATGAACGTCTCCCGGTCATCAGGTAGCCCCAACTGTATCACGTGGCTGACACCCTCAATATCGAGTCCTCTTGCGGCTACGTTGGTTGCGACAAGGCACGGTACAGATCCCGACTTGAACGAGGCAAGTACTGCGTTGCGCTCGCCCTGTGTCATGTCCCCCTGCAATGCCGCAGCACTGAACCCGTGATCCTGCAATCTCTGGGCTATCTCGATTGACTCCATCTTCGTGTGGCAGAACACAAGACTGCGTGAAGGGTGCTCCCACAGCAACACATCAACCAGTCCCTCAAATCTTTTCTGTGATGGTATTCTGTAGACGCGGTGAAGAATATCGCCGTGCTGTTCACCTTCCTCATTGACCGAGAGTGTTACGGGGTCATTCAGGTAGTTGCTGGCCAGTTCCCGGACCTCAAGGGGCATTGTCGCGGAGAATAGCCACCTCCTGCCTTCGGGCATGGTCTCAAGGATTGCCTCAAGCTCCTCACGGAATCCCATGTCGAGCATCAAGTCCCCCTCATCGAGAACAACGCTGTGAATGCCGTCTGTCCTGAGAGTCCCCCGCTGTATGTGGTCGCGTACACGTCCGGGAGTTCCGGCGATTATTGCCGCCCCGTGCTTCAGTGCCTTGAGCTGTGGGACTATGTCCATTCCCCCGACGAGTGAGGCACATGATACTCTGAGAAAACGTCCGAGAAATTCGGCCTCGTCTGCTGTCTGCTGGGCAAGCTCACGTGTTGGTGCAAGTATGAGTATCTGGGGGATGTGCTCACCAATTTTCATTTCCTGAAGTAACGGGAGGAGGAATGCGAGGGTTTTTCCTGAACCTGTACGTGCCCTCACTATAAGGTCGCTGTTCCAGTCCTCAGAAAGTACCCTGTCCTGAACTTCCATAGGCGTATCAAATCCGTGTTCTTTCAGGGCGGCTAGTAATTCTTTTCTGAGGCCGTAAGAATTGAAATCTGTCATGAAAAAATTTATGTCTCCTAGCAAAAAAACTCAGGAAGCCGAGTAACTGACCTCCTGAGTGATATTATTGCACACAATCACGCGTTAATGGCTAAAACTCATCTTCCGGGACTATGTACTGCCCTGAAACCCACACTGTACGATCCTCATCGTTAGGGTCATATATCTCGTACCATATCTGTTTGCCGACCCTTCTCTCCGAAACAACCGTAACACTGTCGCCCTCAAAGAGCCTTCCGAGAATTTTCGAGTTAGTGCTTGGTCTTGAACGATACCTGACGTAATCGCCGGTGCATACTCCATCAGCAGGGAAGCTCCTGAAGACTGCCTCAGATATTCCGCACAAAATGACGCTGATTATGAGGGACAAAGCTAAAATTTTACGCATCGTTAATGCCTCCTTTAGTGTCTGCAAAAAATCCCTCCCGCAGAATTTCTCCACAGGAGGGACTGTGCTTTAATGTCTCTTGTTCCTACGCTATCACCATGAGGACATCGCCGGTGTTGACGCTGTCGCCGGACTTCACGCGGATCTCCGTAACCTTGCCTGATGCTGTGGCGAAAACTTCATTCTCCATCTTCATTGCCTCAAGCAATAACACGAGGTCACCACTGTTCACGCTGTCGCCAACGTTGACCTTGAGGCTGAGGATCTTTCCGGGCATCGGTGCCGTTACGGTCATTGCGCCTTCTGCCACGGGTGCGGGGGCGGCGGGTGCTTCAGGTGCGGGCGCGGGGGCTGCTGCCGGGGCCGGTGCTGCCGCTGCGGGTGCGGGTGCTGCTGCGGGGGCGGGAATTGCTGCTCCTGCTCCGAGTGCCTCAACCTCTACGGTGTATGCAGTGCCGTCTACTACTACTCTGTATTTGCTGCTCACGATTCTATTTCTCCTTTCGTTGTCGTTAGTGCCACTTCCTGTTGAGCCCGTTCATGTTGAGCCCAATCATTCCTGCTGTCTTCCATCTTGCCGTCCAGTAATCCATCGGGATACCCGGAACTTCCGCCTCAATCGACGCTATACGGAAATCACTCGTCCCGGTGAACTCCACTATTGCCGCCGTTATTGCCGCTACGATTTTTGCCTTGTCCGCTGACTGTGCCTTTACGGGTGCGGGCTTGGGTGATGACGGTGCGGGAGCTGATGGTTTGGACGGGGCTACATCATTTTTTTTTTCTTCCCCGCCTGCAAACAGTTTCATTCCGTAGATTACGCCCGTGAGCACTAAAAGTACTCCGAACACTATCGAGAATGCTACTACGCTGACGTTAATTGCTCCTGAAAGTCCCTCGAAATGCATTATACTTCTTCCCTCCTGTCCCTAATGAGGAATTACTCCATGCTTCTTGGCCGGTCTGGTCTCTCTCTTGCTCTCCATTGCGTCGAGTGCCTGGCACACTACCTTGCGTGTCTCTTCGGGCATGATAACGCGGTCAACATAGCCACGTTCTGCCGCCCTGTAGGGATTGGCGAATGCATCGCGGTAATCGTCAATCTTCTCAAGCCTCTTCGCGCTAGGGTCATCTGCTCCGTCAATCTCCTTCTTGAACACTATGCTTGCGGCACCCTCAGCACCCATCACTGCGATTTCAGCTTGTGGCCACGCAAACACAGCATCAGCACCGAGGGACTTGCTCGACATTGCCAGATAAGCACCGCCGTAAGCCTTCCTCATTATGACGCTGATTAACGGGACGCTTGCCTCACTGTATGCATAGAGGAGCTTTGCACCCTTGCGGATAATCCCTCCGCGTTCCTGGTCTGCACCGGGCAAATATCCGGGTACATCGACGAACGTAACTATGGGCAGGTTGAACGCATCGCAATGACGAACGAACCTTGAAGCCTTGTCGGACGCGTCAATATCGAGGCATCCCGCAAGTACGTCCGCGTTATTGGCGACTATACCGACAGGACGGCAGCCTATTCTTCCGTAGCCTGTAACGATATTCTTTGCCCAGCCAGCCTGAACCTCCAGAAATTCCCCGTCATCAACTACGCGCCTTATGACCTCGTGGAC
Source organism: Synergistaceae bacterium (assembly GCA_017405525.1). GTDB lineage: Bacteria > Synergistota > Synergistia > Synergistales > Aminobacteriaceae > JAFUXM01. Next base: position 10,987 of record JAFRAH010000043.1, on the reverse strand, counting down.
ATCGTAGCCTTTGTTGGGATTGACGGGGACGATCTCGCGCAATGCAATATCTGCCCTCTGCGGGTCATCATTCGTGGCCTTTATGGGTGCATCGTCAAGGTTGTTCAGCGGCAAATACGACAGGACTTTGCGAACCTGCTCGAAGCATTCTGCCTCATCTTTGGCCTCGAAGTGTGCTACTCCGCTGACGGTGTTATGTGTCTCTGCTCCTCCGAGTTCCTCACTGGTTACTGCCTCGCCCGTTACTGCCTTGACGACTTCAGGGCCGGTTATGTGCATGATGCTCTCGCCGTCAACCATAAATATGTAGTCAGTGAGTGCGGGGCTGTATACTGCTCCTCCTGCTGTGGGGCCCATGATGATGCTGAACTGGGGGATTACTCCGCTGGCCATTGTGTTGCGACGGAAGATCTTTCCGTAGCCGTTGAGCGCGTCAGTGCCTTCCTGGATTCTTGCGCCGCCTGAGTCATTGATGCCGATTACGGGGCAGCCGTTCTGCATGGCCATGTCGATAACCTTGCAGATCTTGTCCGCGTGTTTCTCGCCCAATGACCCGCCGAACACCGTAAAGTCCTGGCTGTAGATGAAGACCTTCCTGCCCCCGATTGTTCCCCAGCCGGTAACTACTCCATCACCCAGGGGCTTCCTCTCCTCAAGGCCGAAATTGCTGCACCTGTGGGTAACGAACTCGTCAAGCTCAACGAACGAACCCGGATCAAGCAGCTGTGCTATACGTTCGCGGGCTGTTCCCTTGCCTTTGGACTTCTGTTTTGCGAGGGCTTCTTCTCCTCCGCCTGAAAGAGCTGATTTGCGTTTTCCGTCAAGTTCAGCGCAAAGCTCTTCGATAGTACGAAATCCCATATCCTGCCAAAGTCCTCCTTCTTTTGGTATTGTGTGAATATGTCTGAATGCAGGTTAGAATATCATAATAATTATTTCATTGCAAAGATTTACACATGATACAAGCCTCCGTGTTTATTGCTGTGCTTTGTCCCACTTAATCACTGGCAAATCATCAAGCCTGATTGTCTGGACACTGTGAAAACTTGTTGTATAATACACGAAAATTTTTCAGGCTCATTAGCCAACATCACATCATGCTAGCTTTAATCTCACACAAAACTGAACAAAGGAGAAACTCACAAGGATGCTCAAAAGAAAATTCACAGCGTCGTTGATTTTGTTGCTTATGTTAGGCACGTCCTCATTAGCGGCAGAAACGGAAGACCCTGCGCTCTCAGCATGGTCTCACGAAACCAACGCTACAACAAAAGAAGGCGACCAGTCCATACGAATCAAGGCTACCTACTACTCGAATGAATACGTTGACGCGCTCGTTGCCTCAGAGGCCGAAAGGAACATGTGGACTGCCGACGAGATGGAGAACTACAAGTATACCCTCCTCAAGAATCTTAACCTTGCCGAGGCGATACCGTTTCACATTGATATGTACGTTCGCGGAATGCCAATGTATGCCGGGCCTTTCGACAAGCACATAACCCTAATGGTCGGCGGAAAAAAATACTCCCCTTCAGATTACGACAGACGCTTCAACTTCAAGATACTCGGTGCAAGGGACGGAATGGTCTTCTTCCCACGCTATGACCCGAAGACAGGCAAGGAAATTCTCGAAGGTGCAAGGGATATACGCCTCATATTCGACAGCGTCATAAGCCACGCACTGGCAGGGAAGGGCGACGTTGTTTGGGTCTGGGACTTGACGAAGGACAGGGGCAAGATTGCAGGAGGAAGGGCAGCAGACAGGCTGGAGGCTGACAGGCTCATAAAGAGGGCGGAAAAGATCCGGGCTGACAGGGAGGCTCTGCAGAGACAGATTGACGCTCTCAACTCAGAGTATAATGACGTAAATAAACGCATAGACGAACTGCAATCACATTAGCTAAAATATTCACGTCATTTCACAATATCACAAAAACATTCACAGCAGACGAAAGGAAGTATTATTCATCATGATCAAGATGGACCGTATCGCTGTACTCACGAGCGGAGGAGACTCCCCCGGCATGAACGCGGCCGTAAGAGCTGTAGCCCGCACATGCATGTTCAACGATAAAGAGTGCATCGGCGTAAGAAGAGGCTATGAGGGACTGATCGAGGGAGACTTCATCACCCTTGACCGTGCGGCAGTAGGCGGGATAATCCACAGCGGCGGTACAATCCTCAAGACGGCACGAAGTGAACGCTTCAAGACCCCCGAAGGACGTGAAGAGGCTCTCATGAAGATGAGGGATGCAGGAATTGACGGCCTCGTAGTAATTGGCGGGGACGGGTCATTTCACGGCGCAAAGGCTCTCCATGATATGGGGTTCCCTACGATAGGCATTCCCGGAACAATCGACAACGACATAACCGGCACTGATGAGACTATCGGCTTTGACACGGCAGTAAACACAGCCCTTGAGGCCATCATGAAACTCAGAGATACGGCATCAAGCCATGAGAGGCTCTTTGTGGTCGAGGTCATGGGACGGAACGCAGGGTTTCTTGCCCTTGAAGTGGCAGTAGCTACAGGAGCTGAATACGTCGTAGTTCCTGAGCTGCCCCTGAGCATTGGGGATCTCACCAAGAGGCTCAAGAGCTCATACGCCGAACACAGAAGCCACACGCTCATCATTCTTGCTGAGGGCGTAATGACTGCCGCAGAGATGCGCGAACAGCTCCAGGACTCTGGCGGGTATGATGCACGCGTTACGGTCTTGGGATACATTCAGCGCGGAGGACACCCGACATCGTTTGACGTTGTCCTCGCCACTAGGATGGGAGCATTCGCAACCGAGAACCTCATGATAGGCAAGTCAGGAATGATGGTAGGGAACATAAACCACAAACTCACGCTAAGTCCCCTCGAAAGGGCATGGAGCGAACATAAATCATTGAGCCCGGAGATGCTGAGCCTCATCAACAAAATGAACTAGTGCTTTACCCGGGGGGTATTATGCTCCCCGGCCTTGTCATTCATCACATTACACGTTAAGGAAAAAAATTCATGCCTAGAAAAGCAAAATCACTTGAACCAGCCACAGAAGAAACATCACAGGAAACCACAGCGCAGAAAAGAAAACGTGCATCACCCGCAACAGCACGAAAGGCCGCCGCAAGAAAAGAACAGGAGGAAATAGCTGAAGAATTGATGATAAGCCCGGAAATGACACCCGAAGAACTCAGCGCAGAAGTTCAGGAGATACAGGAAGAAGCCCGCTATGACGAGCCCGACGACCTCGAAGACAGCTACGAGCCAGATGAGCCGGAAATTCAGGATGAACCCGATGATGAACCTGATGATGACATGCCCAGCCCTGAAGGTGTAGCGCGTGAACAGCGTCCGGGATTCAGGGGAAGGCGTGAGGTCATCCAGCACCCAAAACCCAAGTACACATACGCCATGCTTGCCTCAAGGAACGCAATGGACCTCCGGAAGCTGGCCAAAGAGCTCGAAGTCAGCATACCCTCATCAATCCGAAAGGACGACCTGATTATAGCGATACTCAAGGCACAGGCTGAGAGCATGAATTACCGTTTTGGTGGCGGAACTCTGGAGATACTCCCGGAAAATTTCGGGTTTCTCCGTCCGAAGGGAATGCTCCCGACAGACAGCGATGTATATTTGTCGTCCTCACAGATCCGGCGTTTCGGCCTGCGCAACGGCGACGTTATCTGGGGGCTGATACGTCCTCCACGGGATCAGGAGCACTACGAGGCATTACTGCGTGTCGAGACGGTGAACTACTCCGATCCTGAGCACTCACGGAGAAGGCCAATGTTCGCGCAGCTTACCCCGATATTCCCGGACAAGAGGCTCAGCCTTGAGTATGACCCGAAAGACCTGGCTACACGTCTCGTTGACATGTTCGCACCCATAGGACTGGGACAAAGGGCACTCCTGGTGTCGCCACCGAAGGCAGGGAAAACTACCCTCCTGAAGCGAATAGCACGGGCAATTTCAGCGAACTCACCCGAAATAATCATCATGGCCCTGCTGATTGACGAGCGGCCCGAAGAAGTTACGGACATATCACGTTCAATTGATGGCGAGGTCATTGCGTCAACGTTCGACCGCCCGGCTGACGAGCATATACGTGTGGCCAATCTTGCACTGGAGAAGGCAAAGCGTCTTGTTGAGGCAAAGAAGGATGTTGTTATTCTCCTCGACAGTATCACAAGGCTTGCCAGAGCGTCAAACCTCACAGTGCCACCGTCAGGACGTACATTGTCGGGAGGGCTTGACCCTTCAGGACTGTATTTCCCGAAGAGATTTTTCGGGGCAGCAAGGAATTTCGAGGAAGGCGGGAGCTTGACGATTATCGGGACTGCACTGACTGATACCGGCTCAAGAATGGATGACGTGATCTATGAGGAGTTCAAGGGCACGGGGAACATGGAGCTGCATTTGTCCCGGAAGCTCTCGGAGCAAAGAATATTCCCGGCGATTGACATAACGCGTTCGGGAACAAGACGTGAAGAGCTGCTGATACCTGAAGAGGAACTGAAAAGGCTCTGGATACTCAGGAAGAGGATTGCCGGAGTTGATGAGGCTGGGGCGTTGAACCTGATACTGGACAAGCTCAGGCAGACGGAGAAGAACAGCGACTTTCTGAACTCAATAAAGCTGGCATAAAACCATAATACCCGGAAAAATTTTGATGAGCTGACTTTTGCGCAGGCACTCGGTTATTCATGCCTGTGTTAAATTTGTTGTGGTAAAATTCCCGCATCAATCACCTCACAATCAAGGAAGGAACAAACCATAATGCAGACACCAGACAAAAAACAGCCGTTCCTCTCACGCCTGAAGGGAAAAATCCACAAGAGCCCGTTCATTTTCAGAGCCAGCCGCTACGTTTTCATCAGGTTGCGCTTGGCTTGGCTTTTCGTGAAGTGGCTCAAGTACAAGGCATCCTTCAAGCTCAACCGTAACGGCCTCAACACAACCGAACAGCGTCCCAAGAAGATCATAGCCTCACTGACCAGCTACCCCGCAAGAATTGGGATTGTTCCCTACGTGATAGGCTCCCTCCTGAACCAGACGATGAAGCCCGACAAGATAATACTCTGGCTTGGTGAGGACAAGTTCCCGGAAAAGAAGCTGCCGGATATTTTTGACGAGGTCAGGGAATGCGGGGTTGATGTCGAGTTCAGGAAGGACATAGGCCCGCACACAAAATATTTCTACGCGCTCAAGGAATACCCTGAAGACATAGTAATCACGTTCGATGACGACTGGATATATGACGCTGACGTAATCGAGGGGCTCTGCATGTCATATTCCAGAAATCCCGGCTGTGTCTCGGCAATGCGCGTTGAGGAGGCAAAATTTCTTGATGACGGGAAGTTGGCGGACTATAACGACTTCGACACACTCGGAGGAATTCCCGGCCATGCCTCACACTGCTATTTTGCGTCTGGTGTCAGCGGAGTGCTCTACCCTCCTCACAGCCTTCACACTGAGGCGTTCAACCTTGAGGCAATGATGAGGCTCTGCCCAAAGGCTGATGATATATGGCTCAGGTTCATGGAGATGCTCAACGGGACAAGGACAGTCCTGGTTGCCCACAAGAGCGCGCTGAATATAGGAGTGCCCGGCTTCATGGTGTACAACTCACAGCTAACCTCACTGGCTGAGGCAAACGTCTTTGGCGGTGCAAATGACAGGCAGATGAGGGCAGTCCTCGATGCCTATAACACATGGCCGGAGGGTAAAACGCTCCTTGAGATTATGCGTGAAGATGCTGACAGTGTAGAATAATACCCATCACAAAAACAGGAGGCATGAAGTAAATTGCTTGACGAAATACTAACCTCAGTGGAAACCCTCAAAGGCTCAATGACTGAGGCACTCATACGCTTATGCAGGATACCGGCAATATCCCCCCACAATGGCGGGACAGGTGAGGACACAAAAATTCTGGAGCTCGCGAAACTTATCGATGACCTCGGACTGAAAGACATCACAATAAGGATTGAGCACGTTGACGACGAGAAAGCCCCATCAGGCAGGAGGCCCTCACTGTTCCTTGAGTACCCCGGCAAGAAGGCTCAGAGGCTCTGCATTCTCTCACACATTGACGTAGTCCCCGAAGGCGACAGGACACTCTGGACACTTGACCCGTTCAGCCCGGAAGTCAGGGGCTCAAGGATTTACGGCCGGGGAGTCAGCGACAACGGTACCTGCTTGGTCTCCTCACTGTTCGCACTGAAAGCACTTCAGGACGCAGGGGTTAAGCCTGAATACACGGTGCTGCTTGCGTTCGTGGCTGATGAGGAGATGGGCAGCCATTACGGACTTGAGCCGTTGCTTGAACGTGGGGATATATTCCGTCCTGATGACTTGGTAGTAGTTCCTGACAGCGGGAATGATGCGGGCGACTTCATCGAGATAGCCGAAAAAGCAATGTGGAAGCTCTCATTCACCGTAACAGGCAAGCAAGTTCACGCCTCACTTCCTCACAGGGGAATAAACGCCTGCCGTGCCGCCAACATTCTGGCCTATGAGGTAGACGAGGCACTTCACCGGACATTCACACAGAGGAACGACGCGTTTGACCCGCCATTCTCGACGTTTGAGCCAACCCGGAGATTTGCGAACGTCCCGGCAACGAATATCATTCCTGGCCGTGAGAGGTTCGAGTTTGACTGCCGAGTGTTGCCCGAAGTGTCGCTTGATGATGCGTTTGACGTTGTGGAGAGTGTACGTCTTGACGTTGAGCGCAGGACGGGGGCGAAAATTGACCTCGACATAGACAGGACTGATGCCGCACCAGTAACCAGCCCTGATGCTGAGGTGTGCAGGCTGCTCATCGGGAGCGTCAAGGCAGTGATGGGGATTGAGCCTCATACAGGGGGAGTTGGCGGCGGGACTTTCGCGGCAATCTTCAGGCGGAAGGGTATACCTGCGGTTGTGTGGTCTCAGGAATGCGGAGGGGTTGCTCATCAGCCGGACGAGTATACGGAGATCTGCTACCTCGTGAACAATGCAAAAGTCTTTGCGTTGATGATGGCCGGGAAATAATATCACGCAAGGTGAGGCTTGACAAAATGAAAAACGGCATCATAATTGACCAGACCAGACCAGACCAGACCAGCATATTGCCCGAAATTCGGCGTTAGAATTGCTGAGAGTTGCAGGAATGCTTGTTATTGTAGCTCATCATTTCGCAGTTCATGGAGGGTTTGACTTTCCAGCAAACACAATCACACTCAACAGGTTATGGCAGCAGTTCATCTTCATGGGAGGAAGTCTCGGCAATGATATATTCGTGATGTTGTCGGGGTATTTTCTCGTCAAGTCGCCGGGGCTGAATTACCGCAGGCTGTTCAACCTATGGTTTAGGATGTTCTTCTACTCTGTGGTGATTTACTGCCTCTTCACTGTCTCAGGGCTTGAGGTCTTCTCACTAAAGCAAGCGTTAAAGATACTCATGCCGGTAACAAAATCTCAATGGTGGTTTGCGAGCACCTATTTTGTCATGTACTTAGTTCACCCATACATGAACAGGCTGCTTCACAGTTTAAGCCGTGAGGACTACCTAAAATTCTTGAAGGCCATATTTTTTTACTGGTGCATAATTCCAGTGCTGACAAATTCGGATTTCGGGGCAAACGCAACAATAAACTTCATGTGCCTTTACTGCCTCGCAGGATACTTGAGGCTTCATGCTGAGGACTACGGGAGCAGGAAATATATTCTCTACGGCCTAGCATTTGTCGGCGTTAATTTCCTGTCTGTTATCGCTCTCGACATTGCCGGAACGAGACACCCATACTTCGCTAAAATGTCCTCCTACTTTCTCGGAATGATGAGGCCGTTCACTGTCCTTGCGGTTCTCTGCCTCGTTATCGGTTTCAGGAGCCTCAACATACCCAGCAGCAAAATCATCAACGTCATAGCCTCCGCGACTTTCGGGGTATACCTCATTCACGATAACCGATACGTCAGGCCGTTCCTTTGGGTGAATGTCTTCCGCAACGCATCGTTTCAGGAGAGCCCTCACCTTATACCCTACTCAATCGCCGTAATCATGATCGTGTATATCTCCTGCACAGTGATTGAGCTGCTCAGGCAAAAGGCATTCAGGACGCTGTCAGGCGGCAGGCTCTCATAATCCGACAAAAAACCCCCGGCTATGACTTCAACCGGGGGCATTCATTTACTTCACTCTATCTTCACTGGCTCAAAGGCCACCCTGACCTACTGAGCCTCGAACATGTCCTTTCCTACTGCGCAGAGCGGGCACACCCAATCTTCGGGCACATCTTCCCACTTTGTTCCGGGGGCTACTCCGTTGTCGGGGTCTCCGGCCTCCGGGTCGTAAACGTATCCGCACACTGTGCAAACGTATTTTGTCATTGTACTTTCCTCCCTCTATGTTTGGGTTATTATAGCATACAGAGGCCGTTATTTGCTGAACGTCTGGTAATATCCCACGCCAAGAATCACGAGCATTATTACCGGCGCAATGTACGTGAAGTAGAAACGCATTGCCTTCGGGAATTTCGCTCCCTTTCCTGTGTCAGCCTCAGCAATGAACTTGTCCCAACCCCAGCCGTAACGTGTAACGCAGAAGAGAAGGTATATCAGCGACCCAATCGGAAGGAGGTTGTTGCTCAGTATGAAGTCCTCAAGGTCAAGAACTCCTGAGCCAGGCCCCAATGGCTGGAACCCTGACCACAGGTTGAAGCCCAATGCGCAGGGTATCGACAGGATGAACACGCTCACTCCCATGAAGACGGAAGCCTTCTGCCTAGTCCAGCCGAAATTGTCCATGAAGCACGCTACGATGTTCTCGAAGACCGCAATAACCGTTGAGAGTGCCGCAAAGCTCATGAACAGGAAGAAGAGAGCTCCCCAAATTCTGCCGCTGGGCATCTGGTTGAACATGTTGGGCAGGGTAACGAAGATCAATCCGGGTCCTGCTCCGGGGTTTATGCCGTAAGCAAAGCAAGCAGGGAATATGATCAGCCCGGCTGTCAGTGCCACGAACGTATCAAGCCCGGTTATGATGAGGCTCTCACCGAAAAGAGTCCTGTCCCGCGATATGTAGCTCCCGAAAATTGCCATTGACCCGATGCCTATGCTCAGCGTGAAGAATGCCTGACCTAATGCCGCATATAGTGTAGTTCCCAGACCTTCAGACACGAGCTTCCCGAAATCCGGCTTAAGGTAGAAGTCCAGACCCTTCTCCGCACCCTCAAGGGTTACTGACCTCACAGCAAGGGCAATCATGATGACAAGAAGGCCGCACATCATGGCCTTGGTTACGCGCTCGACTCCCTTCTGAAGACCAGACCAGCAGACTACAGCACCGATAATCACAGCAAGGAACATCCAGAACACTAATTCGTTCGGGCTCGCAAGAAGTGAACCGAAGAACTGGCCTATAGCGTCCGAGTTGAGGTTGGAGAATGAGCCTGCCGCAGAATAGTACGTGTAGGCAAGCATCCAGCCCGTAACTGTGGTGTAGAACATCATGAGGATATAGTTTCCCGCCCAGCCTATATATCCCCACAATGACCATGCTTTGTGGCCGTTGCTGAGGACGTTGAACGAACGCGCGACGCTCTGGCCTGATGCCCTGCCGACGGCGAACTCCATAACCATTATGGGCATGGCAAGCAATAACAGGAACAGGATATACACGAGGACGAACGCAGCCCCTCCGTACTGACCTGTGATGAAGGGGAACCTCCAGACGTTGCCCAAGCCTATAGCACAGCCTGCGGACAAGAAGATAAATCCGAGGCGGCTCGCGAATGTTTCACGCGGTTTCTCTGACATTGATTAAGACCTCCAGATAAAATAATGCATGATTATAACAGCTTGATGATTTAGTGGAGTTTGCATAAAAGATTTGCAGGCAAAAAAAAAACAGCCTCCCCGTTTTTTGAGGAGGCTCTAAGTTATTCTTGAGGGACTGAGGCAAAGAGCTTCATACGTTTCTGCACAATGTTATAGCGTGGGTTAGCCTTCTTGATGAGCCCGGCCATGACTTCGGGGTCATCCGGGAGGTGATACGTGCAGAGTGCGAGCTTCGGGGCAAAACGTGCAAGCGTCTCCTGAGCTCCTGCCAGCATATGACGCTCGAAACCCTCAATGTCTGCCTTGATGAAGTCCACACGTGGAAGGTTGTTCTCCCTCACGAAATCGTCAAGCCTCACTGTCTCGACCTGAGTACCGGGGATGCCGGGCTTCAGCTCCTCAAGGAATGAGCTCCCGGAGAAATGACCGGGGTCTATGAATATGTCGCGGCTTGTGTTTTCGTCTGACAGGCCCTTGTTCACCGGGTGAATATTCTTGTTGAGGCTGGCTGTCCGTTCAAGGTAGGCGAAATTCTCGGCGACCGGCTCAAACGCATAGACTGCCTCAGCTCCCTTCACTGACGCATAGGCGGAAAAGCTCCCGCAGCAGCTCCCGGCATCTATCACAATATCACCGGGCTTCACCGTAACGTTCACGCTCCCGTTCACGAGGCCGTAAAGTCCTTCGCCAAGAATGCCCTCGCAAACGTCAAAAGTTTTCTCGCTGTAGTCATCGCCAAAATGAAGGTATGAGCAAAATATATCCTCGTCTATGAGATTGATCAGCCTCATAGTTCCTTCCTCGTCCTTGCCGACAACAGGAAGCCTCACGTCCTTAAGGCAGTATGAATTTCCGCCTCCCATGAATTTGCGCAGGTGCCTCCTGTGTATCTTCGAGCCCAACGTAATTAACTTCCCTCCTGTTGATGTGATGATGTCCCCGATGGAAGAGAGTACAAATTCTGTTCTTGTGTCGAGGCCGTAACGAGCACGCCTATATCTTCGCTTTAACCGCTGGAAAATCTGCAAAGAGTGTTCCTCCCCTGAAAAATTTTGTGCATGAAAAACGCCCCGCCATGAACTTACTCACAGCAGGGCAGTTATTTCCTGAATTGGTTACTTGTGAATTATTGTGATGGGAATTTTCTAGACAATAAGATACCCGATACCCGAT
>JAFRAH010000042.1 GCA_017405525.1 Synergistaceae bacterium | reverse complement strand
GGTAGTCGCCTTGCCCGCAGAGAAGTTCACGACCATCTTGCTGCCGTCCGACAGTGCCGTGTACATATTGTCGTTCAGCTTGATGGTGGCGTTCGCTGTAGTTACAGCTGGTGTACCTGATGTAGTTGTGCCGAAGATGTCGCCGAGACCGACCGTAGCACCTCCCTGCTTGAGGACGATGTTGTCCTGTGAGGCTGTCGAGTTCTTGCCGTTCTTGTCCATCAAGGTATCGGTTGCCTTCAGGGTAAGGATTCCGTTCATGTCATCGCGCCCGGTTACCTCGAAGAGGACGCTGCCGTTCAGTTCATTGTTAGCGGAGGATACAATGCTAAAGACATCGCTGGCCGCGATTTCCGTTCCTGAGTCAGCTATCTTGCTGCCATCCGCTGCGCTGTCGTTGAAGAGGGCTAATGTATTTTCCGTACCGGTAGTGCCATACGTGATCGAGAGGTCGCCCATGTTCGCGCTTCCGAACTGCTTCATCACGATGGAGTTCGTAGTGGTGCCGCTGCCTGTAGCAGTCTGTGATGTATTAATGCCAGTAGCATTGAGATTGGTGATCTCTATACCCAGCTTGCGCGCGTTACCGATAACATCATCGAGACCTGAAACGGTAACGGTAGCATCCCCACCAGCCAGGATAGTTCCCAAGTTAGCTCCATTGACGGCGGTGCTTTGTGTCGTGTTATTGTTCTTGCCAGTGAGGGTTACGTCACCGAGATCATTGTCCCCGATCTTGAAGTGGAGTTTAGTTGTGACAGATACTGAATTAGCGGCAGTACCACCTGTAGTTGCAGCCAGAATTACTGTGGCATCTGACGCGTCGGTTCTGTTCACGAGCTTGGTGTACTGAGTTCCGCCGACATCGTAATCACCCGTAATCTGTGCAGCTGCCGGAGCGGTACTGGAGTCGGTCAGCTTGATCGAATAGTCGCCGGGAGTCATGCTGCTGACTGAGACATCCTTGATGCCGTCGGGAGCGTTGATCGACTTGTTGGTGAGAACGCCGTCGTGCTTGATGGTCATGATGTCCGACTTCTGAACCTGAGCCTGTCCGGGTTCGGCCTTCACGCGGATTTTGTAGTTGCCCTCGACCGATTTCTTCTGCCCGAACTGGTCAACCTCGCGGAGTCCTCCGTTGATGATGGCTTTTGTCTCCATGTCGCTTGAACTCCAGAGACCTGCCGAGTCGCCGTTGAGGAGCTTCTTCTTGTTGAACTGGGTTGTGTTGCCGATACGGGTGATTTCCTCTTTGAGCTGGTCAATTTCTTCCTGTATGTAACTTCTGTCCTGCTGTGTCAGTGTGTCGTTCGCGCCCTGAACTGCAAGCTCACGCATACGCTGAAGGATTGAGTGTGTCTCACCGAGTGCGCCTTCTGCGGTCTGGATGAGGCTGATGCCGTCCTGAGTGTTGGCGACTGCCCTGTCGAGTCCCCTGACCTGTGAGCGCATCTTCTCGGAGATTGCGAGACCTGCTGCGTCGTCTGCGGCTGAGTTGATGCGGAGACCGCTTGAGAGTTTTGCGATTGACTTCTGGAGTGCGTTGCTGGTGTTGTTGACGATGTTGTAGGACTGCAACGCCGGTATGTTGTGCTGAATTACCATACTCATGGTATTGTACCTCCTTGTGATTTTGTTCTTGCTGTCCCCAATTCTTCCGTGTACTGGGGATTTGTTCCTCCCCTCACGTGGTACGAGGGTAATTCTTGTGCGCCTGTGTAACCTTTTTCCTAATCGCGATTTAGGCAGTTTGTGGAGCTTTGAGACCGTTTTTGTGATTGGCCTCTTCTCTTTTCACTGACAGTTTCGGCGTGTGTTATGTGGGACTTTAGCGGGAGGGGAAAAACGATATTGCAGATATTGGGTTCAATCCTTTCTTTCAGCACAAAACCCCCGAATATTCCATCAGGGGCTTATGTATGATTCCTACATTTCCCCGCGTTCAATCGCAACAATTCCCGTCCGGGCAAGGTCAATTATCCCGAACTCCTTCAGCAATTCCTCGAATGCCCCGGTCTTCTGGTCATCCCCAGTAACTGACACGGTGATGCTGTCGGGCGTAATATCTACAACACTGCCACGGAAGATGTTGCAGATCTGGATTACCTCATTGCGTGCTGCCCTGTCTTCGGCCTTCACTCGTACCATCATGAGCTCACGGCGTATTGACTTCGACGGGTCAAGTATCTCCACGTAATGTATCGGTACTAACTTCCTGAGCTGGCTGCAGAGGAGCTTTATTCTCTCCTCGTCGGAATATATCTCGATCGTGAAGCGCGTTACGTTCTGGTCAACAGTCCAGCCCGCCGCAATCGTCTCAATGTTATAGCCCTTCCGTGAGAACAGGTGAGCCAGCTGTGAGAGCACCCCCGCCTCATTGTCCATTGCCGTTATTATCGTGTAGCGTTTAAGGTTCTGGTCATTCTCTTTTGCCTGCATGTCTTGCACCTCCCCGCCTAATAGAGCATGAAGTTCGTGATGAAGCTGTTGCCGCCGACCATAGGCCGCACCATCTCGTCAATGTTTATGCGGCAGTCTATGACCCAGCCCAAGCCGTCAGACCTAGAAGCCACAGCATCAGTGAGTGCCTTCCTCAGAGTCGCAACGTCCCTCACCACAACACCATGGACACCGTAAGCCTCCGCAAGTTTCGCGAAGTCAGGGCCGCGGTCAAGTGTTGTCTGTGAGTAACGCTCCTTGTAGATGAGGTGCTGCCACTGCCTGACCATACCAAGAGTCGAGTTGTTGAACAGGAGAGTGATTATCGGCATCTTGTAGAACTCCTCAGTTGCGAGCTCGTTGCAGTTCATGCGGAATGACCCGTCGCCCGTAACATGAAGCACGGTCTTTTCCGGGTTACCTGCCTGGGCACCTATTGCCGCACCAAGCCCGAAGCCCATCGTCCCGAAGCCCCCCGAAGTGATGAGCTGGCCGGGATAGTCGAACTTGAAGTGCTGGATTGCCCACATCTGATGCTGCCCCACGTCGGTCGTTACGATCGTATCCTGCGGGAGTATCTCAGCCGCCGCCGACAGTATCTCTTTCGGGGTCAATGTTCCGTCTTCAGGGTCGTCATATTCTGTTTCACGCCTGAAGGAGAATACATAGTTCTTCCAGCCGTCATTAGTCCTGCCTTCCTTGATTTTTGCGAGCAACCGGGTCAACACGTCCTTTGCGTCGCCGATTATGTGGAGGTCTGTCTTTATGTTCTTGTCGATCTCTGAAGGGTCAATGTCAATGTGTACTCTCTTTGCGTTCTTGGCGAAACCTGCAGGGTTCAGCGTTACCCTGTCCGAGAAACGACAGCCTACAGCAATGAGCAGGTCGCAGGCATCACAGGCCATGTTCGACGCTTGGGAGCCGTGCATACCAATCATGCCGGTAACGAGCGGATGCCTCCCGTGAACTGCCCCGCCACCCATTACGGTTATTGCGATTGGTGAGTCAATCCTCTCTGCCAGAGTCCTGAACTCCTCAGATGCCCCCGAACGTACTACACCGCCGCCGCAAATCATGAGTGGCTTCTCCGAACGCTCAATCATGGCCGCAAGATCATCAAGTGCCTTCATGTCGATCTCAGGGCAGCCTATAGCCGGGTGATGGGTTGACCTGAGACGCTCCATTCTCGTGTTCTTGCCGGTGAAGAACTCTTCAGGCGTTACGGGGGAATACTCGCACTCGTCAGCGGTTGCGTTCTTCTGTATGTCAATGAGTACCGGGCCGGGCCGTCCTGAACGTGCAACAGCGAATGCCTCCCTCACTGTGTCAGCCAAATTCTTGACGTTGCTCACTATGTAGCTGCATTTCGTGATTGGGAGAGTTACGCCGGTTATGTCGACCTCCTGGAACGAGTCGCGGCCTATAAGGTCAGTGTTGACGTTGCAGGTGATGAAGACTACCGGGGAGCTGTCCATGTATGCGGTTGCGACTCCTGTGGCGAGGTTCGTTGAGCCGGGGCCTGAGGTCGCGAAGCACACTCCTACTTTGCCGGTTGAACGTGCATAGCCATCTGCCGCGTGTGATGCTCCCTGTTCGTGGGCTGTGAGTATGTGGCGTATTTCGGGATGGTCATAGAGCTTGTCGTAAACGTTGAGGATTGCGCCGCCGGGATAGCCGAATATTGTATCTACTCCCTGCTCAAGGAGACATTGAATCAGAATCTCCGAGCCGTTAAGTTTTCTGGATATGATGTTCACTGTTCCCCTCTGTGAAAAAATTTTCCTGCAATTTTAGCACAGTCATATAGAATAATGGCATTCTCACATGGAGGCTTCATCATGCATAAAAGACTATTAGCGTTGTTCGTCCTTCTTCTCACAGCGACATCATCATATGCCTATGACATCATCATAGCGGGCGGAGGAATGTCAGGAATCTCTGCGGCAATCCAGGCCACAAGAATGGGAGCAAGTGTTCTTGTCGCCGAACCTACCGGGCTACTTGGGGGGCAGTCAACCGCGGCGGGTGTCTCAACTATGGATGACATGAGCAGGATCAAGGAGAACGGGCTATACCGTGAGTTCATTGACAGGGTACGTGAGCACTACGAGGGAATGAGGAAGTCCATAGCAACATCATACTGGAAGGAGAACGGAAAAGCCTTCGAGCCTCTTGCAGGGCACAAGATACTTCAGGACATGGCCGCAAGCGCAGATATACTCTTTCACGCTGAGGTTGTGGGAGTGAGCAGGGACGAGTCAGGCCGAACCGTAACCCTCAAGACTTCCGACGGCACTAAGAGCTTCACGTGCAGGCTCCTCATTGACGCGACAGAATACGGCGACGTTATCCCGATGGCCGGACTGCGTTACAGGTCAGGGAACTCGTTATCCCCTGACATGAATCCCAACTCAATGATTCAGGACATCACATGGACTGCGGTAATTCGGAGCTACCCTCAAGGAATCCCTGAGACTCTCAGGCCCAAATCACCATTGCCGGGCTATGAGCGCGCAAGGAAGAACTACTTGGCCTATGTCTCGCGTAACATGTTCGGTGCAGGCGACAAATCCCCCTTCAAGCTGCCTGCGGAGTTCTCGGCTCACAATGCATACAGGGCAATTCCCGACAGCTACACTCCAGGAAGCTACACGGGAGCACGTAGGGACTGGAAGCGAATCACCAAGACCGGCGTGAACTGGGGGAATGACTATCCGGGCTCTTACGGTTGGGAGGAGAAATACGGCCTGCCCATTGCGTACCTTGAGGACGTGAAATTCAGGGAAGACATTAACCGCGAGGCACTCATCAAGACATTGCACTTCATCTGGTACATACAGAACGAGCTCGGCGAATTGTGGTCAGTCGACGAGAACGAATACAACGAACTTCCCGAATGCGCTAGAGACCTCCCGGAGGAATGGCAGAACATTGCCCGTCATCTTCCGCCAGTGCCATACGTCAGGGAATGCCGGAGAATATTGGGGGATTACACGTTCAACGCCAAAGCAATATACGACAACTCCATGAGCTACAGGGATGGCCGGAAAAATCAGGAGCTGCCTGACGCAATAGCAATCGGGGGATATATCCTTGACCTTCACGCCGGGGATGATGATGATGATTTCGAGCATGACCTGGGGGAATGGCAGGCATCAATACGGACATACGAGCCTGCGGGAGCGTTTCAGGTGCCGATGAGGATATTCATTCCTGCGAGTGATGACACCTTCCTTGCGGCGGAAAAGAACCTGAGCATGTCCCGGCTTGCTTCGGGAGCGTTGAGATTACAGCCCGTCTGCATGATGACCGGGCAGGCAGTGGGTGCATTGGCGGCCTTGTCGCTGAAGTGGAACGTTAAGCCCCGTGAAGTTCATGCGCTACACGTCCAGAAGGTGCTTGCTGATTCGGGAGTGAGATTGTCGCTTGCTGAGTACTCGGACGTTCAGGAGGGGGACAAGTATTATTCCGCCGTACAGATTGCCACGCTCTATAACCTGATTGAGCCGGAGAAGTTCCCTGTGTACCCAAAGCAGCGCATTAGTTCACCGTCAAAGAACAGGATTATTCCCGGACGTTTCGGGGTGAACAGGAAGATGACTAGGAGGGACATGAACAGGCTGTTATCACGTGCCGAAAGTGTCATGAAGGGGAAACTCACTCTCCCGGCCATGAAGGAAGGGACAACGCGCGGTGAGGCAGTGAGGCTAGTCATCGAGGCAATGGACGGGATGAGGCCCTCACTTCCCGACACAGAAGCGGCTGAACATGGAGTCGATGAGCTCATCACCAGCCCCGACACCAAGAACCCGGAGTAACGCAAGCCTAGCAGACCCAAGAAGCCCCGCCGTAACATCTTCACCATCACCATTTACGGCGGCATTCCTCCCCTCACGCAACGCCCCTAATGCCCCGCGCAAATCCTCAAGCTGTGAGGCTGATACGTTGAGCCCGGAGGATATTGCGGCATTCCCAGCGGCCATGTCGTAGATTGCTGACTTCAACGCGTCAATTCCATCATGAGTTTTTGCCGAGACGTGAATTTTCGTGAGGGACGTATCAATATCCCCTGCTCTCGCCTTCAAGTCTGACTTGCTGATGATGACTATTGCGTTCCTTCCCTCAAGTGAGCCTATATAGTCCCTGTCCTCCTGAGTGATTGCCCCTGAGCCGTCAAGAACGTAAAGGCAAATATCGCTGCCGTTCATGGCCTCAAGTGCAAGCCTCACGCCTTCAGCCTCGATAATGTCGCCTGTCTCACGTAGCCCCGCAGTGTCGGTGAGCCTTACGGGTATTCCGCCGATTGTGATGCATTCCTCGATGATGTCGCGGGTTGTTCCGGGAATGTCCGTAACTATCGCCCTGTTCCTGCCGAGAAGTTCATTCAGGAGTGATGACTTCCCTGCGTTGGGACGGCCAGCAATGACCACACGAACCCCCTCACTGAGTATCATTCCCGCCGAGCAACGGGGGATTAACCCTTCAAGCTCAGAGATTGCCCGGCCAATTCCTGCAACGGTATCAAGGCCGCTTAACGTCTCGCCTTCGGGAAAGTCAAGCTGTACCTCAAGGCTTCCCTGCAAGCTCAGAACGTCATCATGAATTTTCTGCACAGCCCGCGAAAGTTCACCCGTTAGTGTCCTTGCCGCCGCGTGAAGTGCCTCAATGCTACGTGAGGTTATGACGCTGAGCACCCCTTCAGACTGTGTCAGGTCTATCCTGCCGTTCTCAAATGCCCGGCGCGTGAACTCCCCCGGTTCGGCAATCCTCGCACCGTTACGCAACGCAAGTTCAAGGCACGTTCTCGCGGGTAAAATTCCCCCGTGAGTGTGTATCTCTATGATGTCCTCGCCGGTGTAGCTGTTGGGTCTCCTGAAGTGTACGCACAATACGCGGTCGGTTATAGCCCCTGAGCTGTCTACCAGGCTGGTGAGGTACATTCTTGAGTGTTCGGGGAAGTCCTGACGCTTTAGGATTTTCCGGGCAACAGAAACGGCATCAGGCCCGGAGATCCTCACGATTGCGATTGCTCCCTCGCCCAATGCCGTAGATATTGCCGCTATTGTGTCGTTGCCTGTCATGCGGTCTGCTGCCTGAGCCACTCCTCAGCCCTTGCGCGTGAACTCACCTTCCCAGTCCCCACAGCCATGTCGAGACCTTCAAGGAGCTCGCCGACCCTCTTGCCCGGCTTCATGTGGAGGAGGCTCATCACTTCACGGCCAGTAAGGTAGCGTGATGCCCCTTCGGTCTGGAGTGAAACGTTCCTGAAACGACGCAAGACCTGCGCCAAGTTCCACGTATTGGCCTCGATTGCGTCAGCCACATCATCCATGAAACCTTCAGCCTCAGCCGCACAGTTCGCGAACTCAAGCGATACCTCCATAGCGTCAGCCGAGTACTCCAGGACATCACGGCAGATCTCTTCCTCAGTGACTGGGGAATAAGCGTTCTTGTAGTGGCTGATTATCGCCGTAACCTCGTCAACTGTCTCTGAAGGGACGTTCCACCGGGACATGTAGCCGTCAATGAGCCTGTCTGAGTACTTGTCCCTGTCGCTGCCGTCAAGGGTCTTTATCCCCACGAACTTGAACAGCCCCGCAAGGACGAAAGCATCTTTCTGCATCAGTATGTTGGTGTCGAGTCTGGACTCAATCACTCTCAGGACGTTAAGGGTGTGCTCATAGAGGCTCTTACCGCCCGGTCTGCCGTCTGGAACTCTCCTCAGAGCGTCAAGGTCTCTCAGGAAGTACGGTATCAGGTCGTAGTCATCGCAAAGCTCAATGAACCTCCACGGCCTCCTGCGAATGCCCTTCATGATCTCCCTGCCCCATCGTTCGGGGGGAATGTCATTCATCCTGTCAGCATGGACATCAAGAAACCTGCGAACGTCGCTCTCAGTCTTCCAGAATATGTCCATCTCGAACTCAGCGGCAAAACGTAACATCCTTAGTATTCTCAGCGGGTCAGCCTTTATGAGGTCAACGTTATCACCTGTGAGACGAATAACCTTGTTCCTTATGTCGAACCTACCGCCGAAAGGGTCAACAATCCCGCCGTCAGAACGTACAGCGATTGCCTCAATGCTCAAGTCCCGGCAGGCCAAGTCCTCCTCGATTGTCGCACCCCTGAGACCGAAAGCCCGGAATGATGCTCCGAGAAGCTCGCCCCTCAATGCAGGGAACGGCCCTCGTGCGTCAACAGTTCCGAGACCGAGAGCCTGTGAGACCGCGTACATGTCATCAGAGTCGACAGCAAGTGTTACAGTTTCGGGCTGAATACCCATCTCCATCATTCGGACGGTATCGCCCACAAGCCAGGCCTTTGCTCCTGTTTCCTCTATCTTCTTGAGAACGTCTAGGTAGTTGCGCATGTGTTAGTCCTCCTTCTAGTGGGTCATCAATATTTCTGCGGCCTCTTTCAGTGTTGAGTCCTCGCCGACGTTGCCGGGGAATATCACGTAGGGGGTTGCGGGGAATCTGCTCTCATTGCCCGTCTGCCATACAGGGATTCCCGGACGTATCTGGCCGAGTACCAGGGCGCGCTTTACGCCGAGTGCCTTAGTGCCGACATCACTTGAGGTTATTCCGCCCTTAGCGATGACGAACGACGGGGTAACCTTCAGCCTGCCTACTAGGGACTGTACAGCGTCAGAGATCTTCACCGACAGCCTGAGCTCGTCCTCCTTGTCGCCAGTGTCAGCGGTGATCAGTGCCCTTGTTGTGTAGCAGCATACGGTTTTCCCGGAGGCTATGGCTTTCTCCTCAACGTCAAGGCATCTCTGGACTTCCCTCGCGAACGCCTCATCATCACGTACGAGTCTCGCGTCAAGCTCCACGAACTCAATACCCTTCAGGGACTTCAACGCCTCAAGCTGTCTTGTGGTCTTGTCGGTGTGAGAGCCTACAACGATTACGCCGCCGTTATTGTTGCCGGTCGTAACCATGTCCTTGCGCGTGAGGAGGGGAATATCCGTAACTCCTCCCATGACCTTGACGATACCTGCCGCAGTCCTGAACATGAAGACTTTTCCCTTCTTCATTGCACGGAACAACGCGACACAGAACACCTTAACGTCAGCATAATCTACAGCGTTCACTATGATTTTGTTGAACCCCGTAACTGCCATCAACTGGGTTTCTATTGCGTCAAAGTTCATTGCGTGGATGTCATCGAGTGATATGCATGTTACGCTTGAGGCTCTGAACTCGCCGCCTGTCTTTTCCTCGATATATTCGGGCATTGTCGCAGCAGAATATCCAAATGTCTTGTCCTTCGCAAATTCCGTCTCGTTTGCAGGGACTAACTCATCACCATACTTCACGTAATGCACGTTGTTGATGGTGAACCTTCCGCCTTCCTTGAAGAACGGGCAGAGTATTTCGCCGTCTATGATTTTCCCGGTGTACTTCCCGTATTCATCGCTGAGTATCTTTGTCTCAAGCGGATAATGTCCCCTCAAGGTTGAGTCGCTCCTGCTGATGAAGATATATTCACGTCCTGTTTCGCGTGCGGCATCGTTCACTGAGGCGGCTATCTCGTGATGTGCCTTAATGGTCTGCTCCTGAGTGAAGCCCCGTGAGTTCGTGAGGATGTAGAAGAGGTTGTTGCTCTCACGGAATCCCGCAAGAACCTCATCACGTCCCCAGCCCGTGTAGACGTGAATATCATGCACCGTCTGTACACCTGTGGGGTCATCGTCGAGGACTACTATTTTCTTGTTATTGCCCGCGATTTCCTGAGCAAGGAGGCCGTCAACAAATGCCTCGTCAATTTTCGGGAATGACATCAGGACTGACGCGTTAAGCCTCATGCCTTTACCCCCTTCACCTCGACATCTGCCAGTTTCTCGAAGTACTGGACTATTCCGCCGTGATCATCATTCATGTGGCCGTGAATCTTCAGCGTCTGGAGAATCTCATAGAGCTGTGCCGTGTAGGGTATGGGAACGTCAATTGCGTGTGCTGACTCTACACAGTTCTTTATGTCCTTGTGGTTGATGCGGATGGGGCCGCCGGGCTTGAAGTTGCGCTCAATGATCATCGGTATCTTTGCGTCAAGCACTGCCGAGCCCGCGAGTCCTCCCCTGATTGCTTGGTAGACTTTCGCCGGGTCTGCTCCTGCTTTGGCCGCGAAGACGAACGCCTCAGACACTACAGCTATTGTGTTGTTCACTATCATCTGGTTAGCGAGCTTTGCTGTGCTCCCTGAACCTGACGGGCCAATGAGGAGCGCAGAGTTCCCCAGAATCTTGAAGAACGGCATCATCCGGTCAAAGTCTGCCTGATCTCCTCCGCACATTATGGCCAGTGATGCATTGACCGCGCCGGGCTCTCCACCTGAGACGGGGGCATCAATGAAGCCTACACCCTGAGCCTTGAGCTTGTCGTAGCAGAATTTCGACTCGACTGGGGTAACTGAGCTCATATCACAGACCAGTGAGCCAGCCTTTACCGTTGAGGCAACTCCGTCCTTGCCGAAGAGAATCTCCTGCACTATGTGGCCGTTGGGTACCATAGTGATGATGATGCTGCACTCCCTGCCGATTTCCGAGTATGATGCCTCACGCGCTCCTGCCTGGACGAGAGCATTCACCGCGTCCTTGTTGAGGTCAGACACGAGGAGTTCGGAGGTGGGGTCATCTTTTGCCTTGAGAAGGTTCAACGCCATAGGTCTGCCCATAATGCCGAGACCTATAAATCCGAGTTTCATTCCCATGATTATATTAGCCTCCATATGAATTTGTATGTTGTGATGGAAAATGTATTGACTGAAATTTTAACACGTCAAGATTATTATGTGCTGTATAATTGTCGGCAAAATCCAAAAGACGCGGAGGCAAAAAGCTATGAAGAATAAAATCACCGTCAGCAAAGCAAACGACATGATAACCTTCTACCTTCATTCCGGCGGAAAACGCTTCTTCCTCTTCGTTCAGAAATACAGCAAGGGAGTATATGATTTCTTTGCAGGAGGAAGGTCCGAGAGCGAGATACGGAACTTCAGGATGTGGAACAAGAATCCCCGTCTCGACAAGACCATCAGCAAGATCCCACTCTACACGAAATACGTTCTCAGGTACGAGATGTAGCAGGGACTACACAGAAACAGGATGACCCCGAACTGAGGCCGTCCTGTTTTTTTGTGTCAGAACATTGACGCTACAGCCTGGGCAATCTTCTTCAGGTCATGACACGCTGACGTGTTTATGCATAAGTCGTAGTTGGACTTGTCGCCCCATTTCTGCCCGGTGTAGAACTCGTAGTACTCTGCCCTTGACGCGTTGATCTGCTCAATCCTCCGGGCAAGCTCCTTGTCGGTCATCTCAGCACCCTTAGCGTAGTCGTCCGAGAGATTTTCCCGGCAGCGTCTCATCTTGTCCTCACTGTCAGAATACACGAATATCCTGTAGGGTTTCTCATCCCTCAGAATGTAGTCTGCCCCCCTGCCCACGATAACGCAGTCAGACTTTGCGGCCATCTCGCGGATTATTGCGTGCTGTTCCTGCTGTACGTTCTGGCCGTAGTCGGGGATGACTGCCCAGAATGTCCGGCCCGTGTGAATCGGGAAGGGGATTACCGGCTTGTGTTCCGCGACGTTCTGTATGTACTTTTCGGATAGTGATGTGCGCTTGGCGATCTCTGAGATGATCTCGCGGTCATAGTATGCATAGCCGAGAATCTCAGCAAGGTAGCGTGCAAGTTCACGACCTCCTGAGCCAAATTCGCGGCCTATAGTGATTATCCTGCTCATGAAAGATTTCACCTCTTGCTTAAGATATTACCACAAACAGTGAATAGGCTAGCTTTGCGCGTGGGGTATATTGAGGCGGCATAATATCTCGGTGAAGGCAGGGAGGATTGCGGGGTTATCTCTGAGGATGAGGCATTGAGTCCCGCGTGAGGTGAGCTGTGATTGTGATTGAGGGCTGAGTGTGTCGGCTATGAGTATGTCGGTGTCGCGGGCTATGGTCATGTCTGCGCTCTCAGGATTCCCCCGTCCCATGAGCTTGACTTCAACACGGCAGATTCTCCCATCAGAAGCTATGAGCCTGTAATCTGTCTCACGGTCATACGGAAGACTCCTGTCCCGTCTGAAGGGCTGTCGGTCTATGTTCGTCTCAGGGACTCCGGCCATCCTGCACAGCTCATCGACTAGGGGCTTCTCGACACTTTTGCCGATTGCGCTCCAAGCTCCCCCGCGGATCTGCAGCTTCTTCGTGGCGAGGGCGTTAATCACAATGAGACTCTCAGTCAGAGACAGCCTCACGGAAATATCGTTATGGCTTATGATGATTGTTACGGCTAAATTGTTGTCCGCGTCATTCTCCAGGTCAGCAAGAATCCCGCGCAGGTACACGAAATTGCTTCTCGCCGCATCAAGCATGACTTCCCGCGCTGATGTACCATAAATGTTGGTTACCGTCTTCCTGTTAAGCCCGGCGAAAATTACAGCCTCGTCCGGCGGAATATCACCGTCAATGAAGTGTTCCCTGTACCACGACATACCAATATCCCGGCCATGAAGTTTTGCGTCGACAATCTCACAGAAGAACTCCAGCGTAAAGTCGAAAAACTCTGCGTTGACCGCGTTAATCACCTCGTCCCTGTAGTCCCTCCCACAGAGTAATTTGCTGACAGCACTTCTCACGGTTTCCTCCCCGAACGTCATAATACCCCCCGCTTTCACTCTGAATAATTCCCGCGTAATCCTCGTTCATCTCGCACAGAACCGGGACTCTTCCCATTTTCCGCGCCGCCCTCCCGAAAGTCCCGGATCCCGCAAAAATATCCATCACCGCATCCCCCTCGAACGAGTAATACCGCAAGACCCTCCTGCACAGCTCCTCCGGGAAAACAGCCGGGTGATTCTTGTCGTACTTTGGCGTGATGTGCCAGCAGTTAGTCGTGTCTATCGGCTCGTCCTCGTGTCGGTCAAAATCCTCGTAGCCCCTCATGTTTCGGTCAAGAAGGAACGCGCATTCCTTGCGGTAAACCATGAGGCTCTCAGTGATGCAGTTGGGCTTGTAGGATAAGGGCTTGCGTGTCTGGCGGTAACCGCTGACTCTGTCCGGGACTGACGGCTCAGGCTTCACCCACAGGATTTCGTCCACAAAGTAATACCCGGCCTCAGTTAAGACCCGGTGCAAGTCATAGTGTATCGGGTATCTTATGCTCTCGAACTCACGGCCCGGCCTTCTGGTGATGACAGGTGAGACGTTCACGATGATGAAGCGTCCGTCCTCAATCACCCTGTGGCACTCGCGGAATGACTCGCCCATCCTCGCAAGGTACTCGCTGTATGATGAGTAGTCAGAATATTCGCGGGCGTTGTAGTAAGGCGGGGACGTGAAGACTAGCTGAACCGAATTTGCTGGGAGAGTCTGGAGGGTCTTTGTGTTGTCTCCGATTAGGAGGAGGGGAGTCGTGATTTTGCTGACGGGGCGGGGCTTCTCGCGGCTCTGGCGGAAATCATAGTACGCGTTCATCTTGTCGAGTATCTCGTTGCGCCAGAAGTCCAACATCCTCACGCGCAAGTCCTCAAATCTCGCGTCATCCCGGCTTCTGTAGAGGCACGTCCTGAACATCTGGTACACAAGCTCCATCGGGTTGTCCCGGCTGAAGGCTTCCGTCAACAAAAAATCATAAATCCGTCCGCTGTTGTTGTGCCTGCCGATTGATGAGACTGCTTCGCGCCGAACGTCAATATCAGCGTCAGACCTGAATATCTCAAGCAGCGTCCCTAAGCTCTCAGGAGTCCTGACCTTAGCGAGTGCCTTCACTTCCTCTACCGTGTACATGGCCGCAATTATACCCCGTCCCAGTCAGCCAGCCTTTGCTTCTACCACACCGCAACCCTGTCTTCCGGCGCAAGGTACATCTTATCCCCGCGCTTGACCCCGTAGGTTGTGTAGAACTTCCCATACTGCTGGACGATCGCATTGACCCGGATATATGGCAGGGCATGAACGTCAGACTTCACTCGCATATCTGACATTTCGCGGGTCATTATCATCTTCCAGATTCTGGCGTATGACCTGAAGAACTTATCGTAGTCGAAGCCCTCAACCTCCCCGGCAATCCCAAGCATTGCTTTTCCACCGGCCATGTCAGCGATCGTTTCGGTCTGGATTAGTGAGCCGTTGTAGTGGACATCAGAGCCGTCAACGTTGAAGGTGTCCAGGTACTTGATGAGCCTGTCAGCACGTGCCTTGAAGCTGGCGTAATCCTCATCGGTCCACCATGAAGAGACGTTGCCTGTCCTGTCGAACTGTGCTCCGCTGGTGTCGAACGCATGGGACAGCTCATGACCAATCACAAAGCCAATGCCGCCGAGTTTTTCCTCGTAGGACATTTCGGGACTGTAGAAATCCCCGCCCAATATCCCGGCAATAATGTTTATCGAGTTCTCCGAGGGCATGTAGTACGCGTTCACCGTAACAACGTCATCAATCCATATGTCATGGTCAACCTTTTCGTTCAGGCGGTCATAGAAATATCTCTTGTACTTGTACTTTTCGAGTGCCTTCATTGCCTCGAACAGCCCGGCATCTTCGGGAAACTCAAATTCCGAGAAGTCTACCCATTTTTCAGGGTATGCCGAGTTCAGACGCACTGCATCGAGTTTCTCTATAGCCTTCCTTCGTGTTGCCTCTGAAAGCCATTCCTCACCATCAAGCATAGCCCGGTAATACTTCACCGTCTGCCTGATTATCTCCGCAATTTCGTTCTTTGTGCTCTCAGGAACATATCGCGACACGTAGACCTTCGACAAAGGAACTGAAAGCTGACCGTGAACGAAATCCACAGCAATCTCATCGTCCGGCTTGTCCCCTGAAATCCCGTAACGCTCGCGCCTCAACCTCTGGTACTCCCTGTAAGCCGGCTCATCGGTCAGGGTGATATATCCGGCAACAAGTCGGCAGAGCATATAGGCCTTTATGTCGTCGAGATTTTCGGGGGTATAAAGCTCGTTGAGGGCTTTTAGTGAGGCGGGCTCCTGAAGGTTGATGAGGTCTGAGAGTGCTTCATGTGCTTCGAGTATCTCAGCGAACGGGTAAACAGGTGATTTCTCCCTGAGCTCGTCCATAGTGATGGGGTTGTAGCACTTGGTGATTGCTTCGGGTGAATTGCCTTCCTCGAGCGTCATAATGTGGGGGGCAATTCGTGCCTCAAAGCTGTACTCCCTCGCCAACATATCCCGCGCAAAATCCTCAGTGTATCCCAGCCGACGGAGCATGTAGCTCACGACTCCTTCATGCATCTTCCGGGTACGTTCGCCGTTCGGGGTCATGGTCTTGTACTCTGCCGAATCTCCCAGTGAAAGACCCGGCGCAACAAGCTCAAGGTTGAACGATTCCGAATCCTTGTTGTCCCTGCCAATGCCGAAATCAAGAATCATTGTGCCGTTGTACATGCATTCTTCGGACATGAGATATTCGCTGAGCTCGTCAATCGTCTCAATGGCCGTTATCTTTGCCGCCTGCTCCTTGAGATCCGCAAGCCCCTCGTTGTTGCGTGCGTCCCAGTCAAGCCAGAGTGAATATAGCCGCCTGACCAGTTCCGCATCATGGCCGGGAATGCTTCCGTCAGTCATGAGACCCTTAAGCCGCACGTCTATAATGTCCTGAAGTTCTGTGAATGCTCCAACACGTGGATAGCCTAGTTTTAGCTGTGCTGTCGATAGCCATTCATGATTGACGTTCCCGTAAAAGTCATCGGTGATTTTGGGGCTGTATTTCTCAGATGAGCCTGCTATGTTGGTGTTAGGCCACGGTGTCAT
>JAFRAH010000008.1 GCA_017405525.1 Synergistaceae bacterium | reverse complement strand
GAAATACTGAATACTGAGACCAACGCCTTCATGTTCGCTTTGAGCATGGGGGCGATTTTTTTTGTCGGAAGGAGACATGCAGAATGGTCAAGAAATTTTTGGCAGGTGTGATGCTGGTGATGGTGCTGGCATCTGGAGCATGGGCGGCAAGAATGGACCGTGAGCACTATTCAGTTGCAAGCCTGAAGGACGGGAAAGCTGACTTTGCGGGTGCTAGCTTCCAGAAAATGATTATTGATGTCTTCAGTGATGATCTCCTTGTAGATGAGGAGACCGCCAAGCTCACAGGAACACTCAGGCTTTCAGGCGGCAATTATTCCTTCTGGAACGGAACGGCAATGCAGAGTGTCTCAGGTACTCCCATGACGTACAGGCTTGCTCTTGCCTCGTGGGTGAGCTCAGGGGACACAGCATCATACATGCCACACTCTGACGGAGGCAGCGCGATTGTTTTTGGTGGTGAGGCAGAAAACGGCCTTAACGGAGTAACTGCAAGCTGGACTTTCCCCGATGCTCCCGAAATGGACGGGACATTCACGCTCCCTAACCATAAGACAACTCAGGAACAGCTCAATTCGTGCGTTCTTTACTTCGAGTTCATAGAGTCAGGAGACCTTGTTACGGGGATTAACTGGCGCATAGTGAAGGCTCCTGATGCTTCAACGCCGGCATCTCAGGATTTCGCTGTGAACTTTGGCAGGTTTACGCTCCAAGACTATAACGGCAACAGAATATATGACGGCAGGGTCAGGAGATGGATTAACCCCGGCGAGACCCCCGAAGGTGTATACATGCTCGACAGTCCCGTAAAGGAGTCGGACATCTGGAAGGTCAGGACAAAAGTCTTCACGTATGAGGATGGAGCTGAGCAGTGCTATGTGTGGTTTTTCGCCAAGTCTACAGAGCCGGAAATGATTCTCTGGAACAGCCACTACTCTGATGCCTCACTCATCAACGGAAAATCCGACTACAGCACCGCAAAATTCTCACAGATATTCTTCGACATAGAGACCGCAAACTTAATCATGACCGACAGCAGGCACTTCACCGATGCAGGACGCGTTACAGTTCCCGGAGGAGGCTACACGCTCGCTAACCTCACTACCGGGGAAACGCTCTCAACTGTGGCCGCTGGTACTGATATGACGTTTCCACTGAGGAATCACCCTGATGCTGAAATTGGCGGCTCTTACGTCGAATATGATGTAGCCGACAGCAGCGGAAGGCTCTTAGCGTTTACAGGAGGGGCAGAGTCAAGCCTTCCCGGCCGAACGATAACATGGACGCTCCCGGCAGAACTCAACATGAACGGAAGCGGCGTAATCAAGAGCTACAAGACCACAGCCCAGCAGCTCACGTCAGGAGTTCCGTATGTCGAGGTCGTGAGCAAGGACGGCTACATCACGGCGGTGAACTACAGGATAGTCATAGCGTCAGACACCTCAACCGCAATCACGCCCGCATACAGGACGGACTTCCGCATATATTTTGACCGCGCAACGGGTAAGGATGTATGGGCTAGCACTTACCGTCCCGGCTGGATCAGGAACACAGCATCAGGTACATTAGCCCTAGATATTCCTCAGCCTGTCAGCATCGTCAAACGTATTCGCGTGCGTCTCCGTTCATACGAAGACACCGACAACCCCGCAATATATCAGTGGAACTTCTACCCCGCCTCAGCAGACATCACCATAACGACCGAAACACTCCCTGACGCACAAGCAGGAGCCTCATACAGCACGACACTCACCGCGAATACATCAGGTGCAACGTGGCAGGTCTCATCCGGGACACTTCCGGCAGGGCTCACGCTCAGCACAACCGGGACAATCTCAGGTATACCCATAACCGAAGGCACAGCTACGTTCACGGTCAAGGCCACAAAAACAGGCTGGATCAGCGCGGAAAAGACGTTCAACCTCACAGTGAGCAGAGACCCTAACCCCCAGACGGTGGAGATAACTACGACAACAATACCTGAAGGCATCGTAGGTATGTCCTACAGTGCTGCACTCGCCTCAAATCCTGAAGGGGCAACATGGACGCTGGTAGGCAATCTTCCTGCGGGGCTAACACTGGATCAATCGGGGAGGATTTCGGGATTTCCGACGGTCTCAGGAAATTTCCCGTTCATCGTTACGGCGGCATACGGAACAGCAAGTGCAGTAAGGAGCCTCAGCCTGACGATAGCACCACTTGAGATAACGACCGAGACACTTCCGAACGGCCAAGTAAACGAGGCATATAACCAGACGATAAGCTCCAACGGTTCGGGCTTGAAGTGGACGATAAACGCCGGGGTAATTCCTCCGGGCCTGACGCTCAACGAGGACAGCGGGCTTCTTTCGGGGACGTTGAATAACGGAGGGAGCTACACGTTCACGGTCTATGCGTACAACACACATGCCAGCGTGTCGAAGGAGTTCACGGTGAACATCTCAGCTCGTCCTAGCGGAGGAGGAGGCTGTGCATCAGTGTCAGCACTTGCAGGTCTCGCAATCGCATCAATCCTCCTAGTCATCAGGAAACACTAAGCACACAAAAAGCCGGGAGCATCCCACTCACTGGGGACAATCCCGGCCTTATTGTCTCTGTTCTCTATATGCTACCTGCAAATTCCATCAAGCCAGTCGAAAAGTTCAGGGAGGTCATAATTCCCGTCATGAGGTACTCCCCATACTGCCGCAACGTCAGCATCATAGCCTTCCTGACTGAGTTTCAGCGCAAGGATTGCCGGGACAGCAAGCGACGTATCACGGTCCTTCACGCCGTGCCTAATGCGCCAGTGCTTGGCCGTGTCAACTCCTTCACGTCCGATGAAGTTCATGGGGTTCATGATGTATATCTTCTCTGCCTCTGCCATTGCCGGAGCTTCTGCCGTTGAGTGGGTGAACGCGTATTCCGTGAAGTGCTTGTCCGAAAATTCGTTGTTCTCAAAGCTCTTCATGTTCAGCGAGTCAAATGCAGGGGCAGCCTTCATCCTCGTAGCCCACACCGCATATTTCGAGAGGTCAGCACCCGTAACCTTGTCCCCCTCAACCGTGAGCCAGTCCAGCCCGCGAACATTAACCCCCGCATCAAGTGCCTTCTGTGCCGCCGCAATGTAGAGACCCTCAATGTACGTCCTGAATGTCCCGTTGCCGTTCTCGTCGAGAGTGTAGCCCTTCAGGTTGAGGCCGTTCAGGTACGCAGGGAATGCCGCCTTCAGTGCCTCAGATGCCGCCTTCATGTTCTCGTCCATCTCACGAGCCGGGCCCATGTGGTACGTGTTCACCCCGTTGAAGATCCATTCATAGGGCATGTCAGCATTCTCAAGGTTGGTTATTGGGCAGTAGACAGCTGAGGCGAAAATGTCATCCCGTTCATCTTCCGCGCCAATCTCCTTAAGGTAGGGCTCATACTCCTTAGCGTTCCCTGTTGCTCCCAAGAGTGAGGACAATGCTCCTCCTGCACTTAGGCCGTCAGAGATGATCTTCTCGGTGTCTCCTGCGGGCAGTCTGTCCTTGTTGTGGCGAACCCAACGAACCGCCGCCTTGTAGTCCACGATGAGGGTGGGGGCTTTACCGTGTTCGAGAGTCCTTCCCCTGATTGCCGGGGCAACTACGACATAGCCGCGTGAAAGTGCGTAAAGTGCTGCGTTGGGTGTTCCGTGCCGTGTGTCGTTCGCGGGGATGAACTGTTTTCCGGGCATGTAGCCTCCCACACCGTTGGGCATGAAGATCGGAGCAGTCTTCGCAGTGTAGCCGTTGACCGTGCCGCCTTCAGTGAAGTACTCTTCGGGGATATAGATGTTCAGCTTCTGGTATTCGGGCTCTACCGGGTTGCTGACGTAGGGGATGTCGAGCCATGAACGGAAGGTAACGAGCTTGTCGCCTGCCAGCATGGTCTGTGAGACACGATTACCGGGGGGCATTGTGATAGAGTCAGCCGTGCCTTGCGCGAAATCTGCACCGAATGAACAGGCGCATAACGATACGACAAGAACGGACGCGAGGAATAATCTTGCGTGCATGTATAACACTCCTTATTGTGTGTGAATTTATGGATGAACTTATTCTAGCACACAGGAGCAAATGAAAACCGGGACTGCCTTAACGTGAGACAATCCCGGAAATCTTAAGGAGATTTATTACTGCGGAAGCTGCGTTATTGCGGCTAACCTAAATCTTTACCCCGGCCTTCTGGAATACCTTGATGACCTCGCTCACTGACCTGTAACCTACCTCTTGGGCTACTGTCTTTCCTGAAGCGTCCCGGAATATCAGCGTCGGAACGTAGCGCACATTGTACTTCTTGGCTATGTCGGGGTTGTCCTCAAGGTATACGTGAGCCGTCGAGATTTTTCCCTTGTACTGGCTGTTAATCTGGGTCAGTACCTTAGACATCTCCGCGCAGGCTGGGCATGACTTGGTCGAGAGCATCGTTACTGAAGGAACTGAAGCCGCACCTGCAACAGAACATACCAAAACTACAAGCAACAAAGCAGAAAATAATCTAGCCTTCATCCTGCACACTCCTTCTTGAATTTTTACGGGTTAAGTTTATATGCGAATTGTATAAAATTTATGGCCTCTGCCACAATACATAATAATAACCAAAATCAATTGCGCTATAATTTCAGCATTCAGTAACATATCTCACATATAAGGAGAAATCTCAACATGGAAGAACAGGGAAAGATCATAAGTTCTTGCGACATTGACGCTAACCTTGCCCTCCAGATCTGGACGAGAGGAAAGACACCTAGGCTCTCACTCCTCAACAAGGCCAAAAATTCCCGGAAACTCATACATATAGCTTGGGTCGAGAAACGCGACAGGACCCTCTCAATTGGCGGGAAGAAGCCCGGAGAAAACATCACCTACACCGTAAATGACTTTGAGCCCGCAATCACGAAGATACTCACAGAATATTTTGCGGCCACTAACTTCCGACTTAAGTACTTCAAGCTCGTGTTAGACCTCGAAAAAGCCATTAACCGCCCTGAGCCGGTCATGAACAAGTCAGACTTTGCCATGATGACCGACGAGAAGAGATCCTGCCTGTGGGTTGCCGACTGTTCGGGGGGCGACAGGACAAAGGGAATGTTCAGGCCGTTCTTCCCGATGAGTGAGGAGGAGTCTTCAGCAGTCCCTGAAGAGAAGCTGGCCATAAACGGCGCGGCAATGAGGACAACCGAAGGGCTCTACAAGACCGGTGCAGTCGAGGCTCTCAAGAAGGCCAACCCTGAACGCTGGCACAACACTGTTAGAGTTACTGCGGCGGCAATGCTGCTTGGTTTCTCGTACTGCGGGGCTGACGGCTCAAAGACTTCCGACGCTCTCTGGACTGCCGGGGAAAAGCCCAAGGTGCTCAATCCCAACGTTACGGCCATGAAGGCACCTGAACGCAAGCTCTCGATACATGACGCGGATTTGCTCAGGCTCGGCCATAAGATGACGGCATTCATCCGGCACTGCTACATTCTCGATGATGTCAGTGTGAGCTATTCGGGAGACAGTGAGAAGGAACTTCAGGCGGCAGGTTTCACGCGGACAAGGCGGCTCGACTTCAACACAGGGACGCTCGGCGATGTACCCTACAGGACTACGTTCTACGAGAACGAGGCGGAAGGCTTGACGGCTTTCGGCTGTAACCCAAGAATGCAGACAGCAAGGCACACCGGCGACATGGTCATAACGATACCATCAGGGACATTCAGCGAGGCCATGAAGAATGACACGATGGGCGGGAGCAGTGCCAACGAGTTCTACACGATAACGCGGCTCTTGTGGGCAAAACAGTTCGGCGAGTGGTTCGGGAACTTGAAGCCATACGTCAGGAAGTTCGCGGGGCTGATTGAGGGATGATGCGGAAATTATTGTGTGTGTTTCTGCTCCTCGTCATGTGCGGGATTTCTGAGGCAGGAGGTCAGCGGAGGCTCTCTGTCGTGATTTTCCCCACCCTGAACTCAACTGAGCTTGAGGTCTGGGAGAGCAAGTTTTACCCCTATGATGTCTTGAGGCAGAAAATGTCTGAGTATCTGGAGACACTGTTCAAGAACTCCCCACTGATTGAGGCGAGGGTGCTTGATGAGGCGGCAATGAACAGGTGGCTTTCAGGCTCAAGACGTGGCGATGACATGGCCGTACAGCTTGAGCTCTACCAGGCGATCATGAAGGACAAGCACATACTCGGCACGGCAACAACCGGCCGGGCACTGATACGCCTTCGTGTCTATGACCGCGAGAGAGTCCAGCAGCTGGCTGTCAGGAACGTCAAGGGTACAAGCAAGCGTTTCACGTTGGATTCGGACGAGGACATATACTGGTTCGACAGCGCAATATCCGGGCTGGGTATACCGTTCGAGTACGGTCTTGACCTTTTCGGCCTGACGAACACGAAATACACCGGGCAGAAAATGAGCCGTCCAACATGGCAGCAGTTCAGCGGCACGGTCTACTGGCAGTCCATAAAGAACGCCATAAACGAGGCATACAGGCAGTCAATGGAGCAGGTACGGAACGCAATACGGAGCAATGAGCCGGGTTCTGAGCTCACAGCAAGCGATAACTTTGACCCGTCATATCAGACGGTCGGGAGGATACTTGCCCCCACAGCTACATCAACGAGAAAAAAGCGCGAATACATCATCTCACTGGGAAGGTTTGCGAACGGCTCACTTGACGGCGTAAGGGTCGGTGAAGTCCTGGACGTTGTGAGGGCTGATACTTATGTTACGGTTGTCCCGGATAACCCCGTAGTGGTCCTGCCCAAAGTAATAGGCCGCGTGAAGGTGATAAAAGTCTACGATGACAACGCAATCGTGAGGGTCATAAAGGACAACAAGAAAGAGCCTGTAACGCTCAAGGATATAGTGATAAAGCGTACAGGAATAACAGGGAGGTGAAGTAACATGATGAGAAGGATGATATTTCTCTGCATTTCCGCAGTGATGATTTCCGCCCCGGCCTTGTATGCCGCTGACGCAGTGCCTGCAGTCCCTGATGACGACAGCGCACAGTTCATGCCCTACCCTGCACAGCCGCCACAGGAAGAACAGCCAGCTCCCCAACCTGCTCCCAGAAAACCAGCTCCGGCCAAGAAGAAGCCCGCTCCCAAAAAGCCAGCACCTGCCCCGAAGCCAGCTCCCAAGAAGGCCGCAAGGAAGCCAGCACCTGCCCGGAAGTCATCGCTCCAGAAAGGCATTGAGCTCATGCAGCAGGAACGCTACGAGCAGGCCAAGCCGTGGCTACTCAAGGCAATTCAGGAGGAACGGAACAACCCTAACGCATGGTACTGGTACGGTGTCTACCATGAAAAGACCGGGGGCTTTCATCAGGCGCAGTATTTCTACACGAAGGCCGTAACGATTGACCCGGCATTTGAGCCGCTTTCACGTGTCGTGTTCTACCCAAGCGACCCCGACAAAACACCGTTGTGGGACCCAAAGCGTCCCGCCCGTGTCTATCCTGTCGATACTTCAACGCGAGGGATAACCCAAGTTCCCCCGAACGTCTCACGTTTTCCCGACGCTCCCAATGACCCGGAAGTCCCGCAAGTCCCAGTGTATACCCCTCCTGAGCCGGGCACTAATCCGCTTGACGGAGACCCATGGGCTCCCGGTGTCTATGTTCCGCCAAGACCAGAGGAGGCCGTAATTGACGGAGAGCAAGCACCCGTATACACCCCCCCGGACGCTCAGGGAGTTATTGCCGAGGAGAGGCAGTCCCTCAGTGTTCCCATGACACAGCCGGTAACACAGCCTGAACCTGAAACCGGCCTCATCATCACCAACAGGGACAGAATACTCAGGGCCGACAAGCCGCTATATACCCCGCCAGAACCCGGCCAGAAAATCGCCCAGCGTCCAGCACAGCCTGAAGCTCCATCTCCCGCAAGGAAACCGGCACAAGCTCAGAAGCCAGCACAGCCACAAGGGAAGAAGTCAGCGACAGTTCCGGCAAACAGAGTAGTGAGGCAGTCAGCGCAGAAGAAGGCAACCCCCGCCGCAAAAGCCCCGGCACGTCAGAGCAGGCAGTCCCGTCAGCAGGCACAAAGAGCCCCGGCATCCCAGGACGTTCGGCCAAGACCCCCGGCACAACCCGCAAGACCTCAGACACGCCAGCAGACTCCTCAGCCGCCGCAAGCCCCGGTGATACAGCAGGAAGACAGGCAGGATACACAGCGGAGGCAGAACGAATACTTGCCGCCAGTCGGGCAATATGCGCCAGATCCGGGGACTGTACCAGACAGGCCAATTCCCCCTGTCGGTCAGGGCAACCAAAATTAGCGAGGTGATCTCATGTTGACGATGAAGAAAGTTACAGCGGCAATAGTGATTTTCGCGGCAATGTCAGCAAGTCCGGCCATGTCCGCAGAAAAAGCAATCAAGGTTACACAGCCGGCCTACCACTCGATGAGCTTCTACGTCTACAAGCCCGTGAACGTCCCCAAAGATTTTTACGTTACGTTTGACGGCTACCTTGTCTACAAGAACGCAAAAGGAGTGTGGCATTATGGCTCAGCCGAAAAGGGAGGCATCACAAAAACCGGCTATGTCGTCGGTGCAGTCATCCCCTATGTCGTGAGGCTCAAGCCCTACAACGCAAAGATCTCATCAGTCGCCCCAGTATTAGGCACTGACAGGGTAGTTGAGCTTCCTTCAGGCTCAAGCGCAGTCAGAGACCCGGAATATTCCCGTATAGTCTACATGCCTCCTAACTCAGCACCTGAACTCTACAGCCCGCCGGTATTGTCCCCGAATGCCTCAGACTGGACGCAGAACACTAACTTCATGGCCGTCGGGAAATGGCAGAAGAGCATAGACCACATAGGAGTACTCAGCCGCCCAAGAATGCCCGTTGCGTGGAAAGGTGATTTTCCCGAAGTCGTCTATGCATGGACGGGTATGCAGTGGAAACAGCTTGCCTCACGTTCCCAGAGCTCGACAGCAAGGAACATAATACGCCGGGAGATTTACGGCCTCACTGTCAGCACAAACAGGGCTAACTCCCTTCACTGGACTGATGACGACTCTCATGTCCTATCACAGTACGCAGCAATGTGGGGCTATCAGTGGGTTGGCCAGATAATCCTTCAGGGAGGCTACTAGAAATGACGGACGCAAAAAAATTCTTGGCCGCAATCCTTGGCGTTGTCCTCATGTCCTCAAGTGCAGGGGCAAAGCTCTATATCACTGAGCCGCTCCTTGTCCCTGAGTCCCCCTATGCAGGAATGACCTTCTACGTCTACCGTCCCTACAATATGCCTAAAGACTGGTACATTACCCTCGACGGCTACCCCGTCCACAAGAACAAGGACGGAATGTGGGTGTACGGCACAGCAGAAGGCCCTAACCTCGTAGCCACTAACTACGTAGTCGGCTCAATCGTCCCGTCAATGGCAGGCATCACAAAGTGGGTCAGTGATGTTCAGGTCTCGGAGCTCAGGAGGCTGCCTAACCCTGAAATTCTCGAAGTCAGGCAGAAAGGCTTTACCCGTTCCCAGATGTCAGGGGGCAAGAACTATTCTACCTACATTCCCGACTGGACATTCAGCCCGGCGTTCATGTCTATAGGGAACTGGAAGGGCACTGTTGACCGCATGGGTGTCCTCGATGACCCGGCAGTCCCGGTTGCGTGGAAGGGCAACAACCCAAGAGTGATTTATGTCTGGACCGGGAACGGCTGGCATCAGGTCAACACAGGGGAAGTGCATTCACCCGTGAGGTCATTGCGGCGGGAATACTCGAAGTTGAGGAGACTGGTACGTGAGTCGGGCTTCAAGTGGTATGCTCAGGACATGCCTATACTCTCACAGCAGGCTAAGGCTTGGGGGTATTACTGGCTCGGCGAGATAAGGCTTAAACGTCAGCAATAACGGAATAATTTTGCAGGCCCCGTGAAGGAATTTGCGGGGTCTGTTTTTTTGTCTTGCTGATATAATGCAGAAATCCCAAATACATTACAGGGAGGATTATTCAATGTGCGTTCTTCTTGCCTATGAAGCTCCTGCTGACAGTATGATAGTGAGGCTAAGTACGGCCTTTAGCAGTGATGATACGCTCGAAATTCATATACTCTTTCACGAACTCATAACCGACGCTTTCAGGAATGATTATGCCTCCGGAAACATCTGGCAGAACTACCTTACTCACTTTATCCTGAGCAATGAAAATTTCTTCTCACTCTCCTGCGAACGCCGCAGCCCCCCTCAAGACTCACTGAGAGATATAGCACTTCATGACTTTGAGGCCTTCAAGAGATTATTCGCCCTCGACAATGAACACATGCACTACATAGACAATTTCACGGGAAGAGCCCGGAACACCTCCCCTGTCTGTGAGATCAGCAAGGCCATAGCTGAGGCAAGGAGCGCAAAGAATATTTATGACATCGTAACGAACTTTTACAGGCGGCACGGTGCCGGGATATTCGCACTCCATAAAGCCTTCAGGTATGACGGGCAGGAAATAGTACCCTTGAGGAACGAGAACGTAGGGGACGTTAGGCTTGATGACCTTGTGGGCTATGACATCCAGAAACAGGAGCTCCGGGCAAATACTGAGGCGTTCATTTCCGGGCGGCCAGCGAACAACGTCCTTCTTTACGGCGACGGCGGCACCGGGAAATCCACAAGCATCAAGGCACTCCTCAATGAGTACTGTGATGACGGCCTCAGAGTGATAGAGCTCTACAAGCACCAGTTCAGGGACATACTTGCCATAACAGAGAGGCTCAGGATACGAAACTACAGGTTCATACTGTTCATTGATGACTTATCGTTTGAGGAGAACGAGAGCGAGTACAAGTACTTGAAGGCTGTCATTGAGGGCGGAATAGAGACGAGGCCGGAGAATATACTCATCTATGCCACGTCGAACAGGCGGCACCTGGTCCGCGAGGTCTGGAAGGACAGGGACGACATGGAGCACAACGGGGACATTCACCGCTCTGATACTGTCGAGGAAAAATTATCGCTTGCCTCACGTTTCGGGGTTGCGCTGAACTATTCGAGTCCAACGCGCGAAATGTATCACGAGATTGTGCGCTCACTTTCACGGAAGGCAGGGCTTGAGATCCCTGATGATGAGCTCATGGCCGGGGCTGACAGGTGGGAGATGAGGCACGGAGGGAAGACAGGAAGGGCAGCACGTCAATACGTCGACTACCTTCTAGGCAGGAAGTCATGAGCTTGAGGCTTAAGGCTGTATAATACTCCCGGCAAAATTCACCCCACATAAAGGAGAAATGATTACCCGTGAAACTCAACAGCGAGGAAGTCAACGAGATTGCCTTGGAGTCCCGCTTAGTGCTCACTGAGCAGGAACTAGCCGGAGCAGTCCGATACATCAACAACTTCCTGAACATGCTTGACCGGTTCAAGGAGCTTGACCTTAAGGACGTAGAGCCGTTCAGTTTTGCCGAAGCCCTCGAATGCCCACTAAGAGACGACGAGGTCATACCCTTCACGAACACGCAGGCAATACTTGACGAGAGCGAACATGTAGACGGCTCATACTTCAAGGTGCCGCGAATAATGGAGGAATAACATGGAACTATACGAACTGAATTTATGGATGCTCATTGAGGGACTGAAGGCCGGGAAATTCACGCCCTCAGAAATTTTCACGTCCTGCAAGAAAAGAATAGACCAGTGCGAGGAAAACATACATGCATTCATCACGAGGACTGACGACAACCCACAGCCCGGCTCAAACCCTGACGGCATATTTTCCGGGATTCCCACAGTCCTGAAAGATAACCTCTGCACGACCGGGATACGTACCACAGCGGCCAGCAAGATACTCGGCAACTGGAAGCCACCCTATGATGCCACAGCCTGGAAGTACCTCAAGGATGCCGGGGCTGTCCTCATGGGGAAGGTCAACATGGACGAGTTCGCGATGGGCAACACCTGCGGAAATTCGGCGTTCGGACCAACTCACAACCCTAACGACATTTCACGCGTCCCCGGTGGAAGCTCAGGAGGTAGCGCGGCGGCAGTAAGTGCGGGCTATGTCCCCTTCTCGCTGGGCTCTGACACGGGCGGCTCAATCCGTCAGCCTGCATCTTTCTGCGGTGTCTACGGACTTAAGCCCACGTATGGGATGGTCAGCCGTTACGGGCTCATATCGTATGGCTCATCACTCGACCAGATAGGCCCGTTTGCACGGACAATAAGGGATCTCCAGTTAGTCATGTCAGTAATTGCCAGGCATGACCCGATGGACTCAAGCTGTTTCAGGGAGAAGAACCCTGACTTCACCCACCATGAAGACGTGAGCCTTAAGGGGAAGCGTGTAGCCCTCGTTAAGGAGTTCCAGGACTTCACACTTGACGCGCCAATCTCGAAGGCCATGAACAGAACCTGCAGTGTCCTTGAGGCTGAGGGGGCAGTACTCACTGAGGTATCACTGCCTGTTGTCGCCAGGTATGCAGTCGCTTGCT
This sequence comes from Synergistaceae bacterium, assembly GCA_017405525.1. GTDB lineage: Bacteria > Synergistota > Synergistia > Synergistales > Aminobacteriaceae > JAFUXM01. Next base: position 2,758 of record JAFRAH010000008.1, on the reverse strand, counting down.
ATTATGCCCTCGCAATGTCCGAAGCTCACACGAACTTGGAGCGTTACGACGGCGTGAGACTGGGCTATACCGTGAAGGATGCCGCCGGGGTCAAGGAGATGTTCGAGGCTGTGAGGTCTTACGGTTTCGGCAGTGAGGTGAAATCCCGAATAATCGCCGGGACGTGTCTCACTGAACCTTCACGCTGTGATGAATACTACGTGGCTGCCACGAAAGTCAGGACGCTCATAGCTCAAGAGTTCGCGCGGGCATTCGGTGAGGCTGATTTTATCCTCCAGCCTGTTACCCCGTCATTGCCGGGAAAAATCGGAGAAGTTGACGAGGACGAAATGAAGGGTTACGAGACTGACCTATACACATTGCCCGTGAACTTGGCCGGACTTCCGGGGCTGTCATTCTTCACGGGGTATTCTGGTGAACTTCCTGTAGGGTTGCAGCTCATTGGCCCAAGATGGAGCGACCCTGCATTGCTTGACGCTGGGACAGTGCTTGAACGCCAGCTGGGCAGCCCAAGAATTGCGAACGGAGGAGTGAAATAGAATGCCTGAACTAACATTCACGCCCGTAATAGGAATTGAGATACATATACGCCTCAAGACTGACACAAAGATTTTCTGTTCATGCTCGACAAATCCCAATGACCCCCCGAACACGAACATCTGCCCGGTATGCATGGGACTTCCGGGCTCACTGCCACGCCTGAATCATACTGTCGTCGAAAAGGGAATGCTTGCGGGAATGGCTCTGAACTGCACGGTACAGCCCCGTTCATTGTTCTTCAGGAAGTCATATTTCTACCCTGACCTTCCCAAAGGCTACCAGATAAGCCAGTGTGATCTTCCTGTTGTTGCTGACGGCTACATAGAAGTTCACGACGCTGAAGGCAGGCTCAAGAAGATACGGGTAAACCACCTTCACCTTGAGGAGGACGCTGCGGCCATGCATCACAGTGCATCAGACGGCAGGCTTGAGGGAGCATCAACCTCCTACGTGGACTACAACCGTGCGGGTATGCCACTGGGTGAGATTGTCTCAGAGCCTGATATTTCCTCAGCACAGGAGGCCGTGGAGTACGCAATGAACCTTCAGAGGCGTGTGCGTTACGCTGGGGCAAGTGATGCCGACCTCGACAAGGGAATGATGAGGTTTGACGCTAACGTTTCGCTGAAGTGCTCAGACGGACGCTGGGGGCGCAAGGTTGAGGTGAAGAACATGAACTCATTCCGTGCCCTTGAGAGAGCGATAGAGTACGAGATAAAGCGGCAGAAGAAAATATTGCTTTCAGGCGGCGAGGTCTTGCAGGAAACCCGCCACTGGAACGACGCAAAAGGTGTAACGACAGCCTCACGCGTTAAGGAGTTCTACCGCAAGTTCATCGTTGAGCCGGATTTGCCCCCGTTGGTTGTTGGGCAGGAATGGATCGACAAGGTTACGGCCATGATGCCGGAGATGCCCGACGTTAAGGCCAACCGCTACGTGAAGGACATGAACATACCCCGTGAGGTTGCTGAAGTCCTCACTGACGACAAGAACCTAGCCGCATACTTTGAGGCTTGCGTTAGTGCCGGGGCTAATCCTGTGAGGGCCGCCAACTGGGTACGTACTGAGGTCTTGCGTGTGCTGAATGAGAGAGGACAAAAGATTGCTGACTTCACCGTGAGGCCGGAAGTACTTGCGGGGCTTGTTGGGCGGGTTGATGACGGGAAGCTCTCGACGACTCAGGGCAAAGAAGTATTCGACTACATGTGCGCGAATGGTGCGGGTCTTGACGACGCAGTGAGGGCACTCGGAATCACTGAAGGAGGAATTGCCGGGAATGCACTTGCGGACATAATAGCGTCAGTGATTACGGCGAACCCTGATGTTCTGGAGGAGATACGTTCAGGGAAGGACAAGAAGGGCAAAAAGCTCAAGTTCCTTCAGGGCTTGGTGATGAAGGAGACTAAGGGGCAGGCGAAACCCCAGGAAGTTGCGGAGGCAGTAGCTGAGGCCGTGAAGTAGAAGACTGAGAAAAGAATAATCCCCCTTGTGCGTGAGAGTGCAGGGGGGATTTGTTATGCCTTCATGCTGTTGTCGATCATTCTGTCGACGCGCTCCCAGAATTGTTTTGCGAAAGTCTGAGTTGCCGGGACTTCGAGCCTTTGAGAGCCTAGTTCAAAGACTAACACGCCTTTATTCTCTGTTACGGAACGTTCTTTGAGGTCGAGGTCAGAGTCCTCACCTTTCAGGAAGTAGTCTACGGGTTTTTCGAGGGCTTCGGAGAGCTTGAGCATGTAGTAGTGGCTGGGAGTGGAAGCTCCTCTTTCCCAGCGAGATATTACGTTTCCTTCAGTACCTATTTGCCCGGCCAGATCTGATTGTGTCAGCCCCTTTTCTTTGCGTAATTCTTTGATCAGAACTCCGTCAATCAATAGCACTCACCTCTTTCATGAAAATACTTAAATATAGACTTTGCAGGCTAGACAATTCAAGGCATATAAAAGCTAGTTAATTGAGGATATAAATATGTTAATATCGGTTGACAAAAATAAAAAGGTTAATTATATTCTTAAATGAAGGCTAGTTTATGAGGCATGATAAAAGTAGATACCACAACAACAAACACCACAAATACTAAAATCAAGGCTAATACTAATGCTAGTCTAACAAAACAAGAAAGGATGATGCACTATGAAGAAGTTTTCAGGATTGCTCTTGCTGTTGATGCTGTTGTTTGGTGTCATGTGTGCAGGGGCATTGGCTGGGCCGCGTGATGATG
>JAFRAH010000007.1 GCA_017405525.1 Synergistaceae bacterium | reverse complement strand
GCGACATCGCAGGAATGGGTGCAGACCTTTTCGAGTCATACGTCAACTCGATACTTGCGGCAATGGCCATCGGTGCAGTCTATACGTTCACACCGGGTGTTGCTGACTCACAGCTTGGGCTCTGGGGCATCGGTTATCCCATGTTCTTGGCGGCTTGGGGAGTTTTCGCGTCAATCATCGGCTGCATGATGATCAGCCAGAAAGCACCCTTTGCGTCTCAGGTGAGGGCGTTCACGAAGAAACTTCCGGGAATGGCCGGGGTAGTCCAGCGCATTGAGGACGGAGATGCTGCGTTCGCACTCAGAACCGGGACGTTTGTAGCGGGCGGACTCATGATTGCAGGAACGTTCGTTTTGAGCATCTTCTTCTTCTTCTCGAACTCGTTCAACGTTTTCCTGTCAGTTACGTCAGGTGTCCTTGCTGGAATAATCATCGGCATAGTAACGGAAATCTACACGTCCGGCGACTACAAGTTCGTGCAGGCAGTCTCGGCATCTTCAGACACAGGCGCGGCAACAGTAATCCTTTCGGGTCTCTCACTCGGAATGATGTCGACAGGTATTCCCGTCCTTCTAATCTGCCTCTCAACCCTCATCAGCTACTATTTGGCTGGAATGTTCGGTGTTGCAGTTGCGGCGGTAGGTATGCTCTCAATCACTGGAATATCACTCAGTGTTGACGCATACGGCCCCATCGCAGACAACGCGGGCGGAATTGCAGAGATGAGCGAACTTCCTGAAGGCGTGCGCAAGATCACCGACCACCTTGACGCAATCGGCAACACAACGGCGGCAATGGGCAAAGGTCTGGCGATTGGCTCAGCGGCATTGACGGCACTGGCTCTTTTCGTGGCGTACTCACAGGCAGCTCATATCGATAAAATCGACATCATGAACCCCTACGTTATCGTTGGGCTGTTAATCGGCGGAATGCTCCCGTTCATATTCTGCTCGCTCTCGATTGACGCAGTGAGCAAGGCGGCAGGCTACATGATCGAGGAAGTCCGCAGGCAGTTCCACGAGATACCCGGCATAATGGAGGGCAAGGGCAGACCTGAATACGAGAAGTGCGTAGCTATCTCGACACACGCGGCGTTGACCCAGATGATCGTACCGGGTGTGATGGCTATAGTCGTTCCTGTACTTGTAGGCTTCCTGCTCGGCAAAGAGGCACTTGGCGGACTTCTTGGCGGCTCAATCGTTACGGGCGTTATGATGGCTCTGTTCATGGCGAACTCAGGCGGTGCTTGGGACAACGCAAAGAAGTACATCGAGGAAGGTCATTTTGGCGGCAAAGGCTCAGAGAACCACAAGGCGGCAGTAGTTGGCGACACAGTGGGAGACCCCTTCAAGGATACTGCGGGCCCGGCATTGAACATTCTCATTAAGTTGATGACGGTTGTTGCGTTGGTGCTTGCTCCGTTGTTCCCGGCGGTTTAAGGTTTCAGGAAAGAAATTCAGCGGGAGGGCTTGAGTTGAAGGCCGCTCCCGTTTTTTTGTGCGCTATTTCTCCTTGAAGGTGAGTATAGTTTACGTTCAAGCAGTGAGATTAGCCCTGTCGTTGAGGCTGTCAACCTGTTGAGTATCCTCACTATCTCGGCTTGGACTTCAAGGGGAGGGACGGGAATTATTACCTTTGGAACGTTCCTCCTCTCGTAATCGTTGCTATTTTTCCCAGTGCCTTATAGTCCACCCCATGAGGGCACATCTCCGCAATCATCTCACTAAGCCTACTCATCCCTCAACGCTCCTTTGACATTCCACAGTGCTATAATCATACACAAAAAATTTCTGACGGGAAAGAAAGCATCATCATACTCTGACCCTGAAGAAGGAGGGCAAAACTATAACCATGTCAATCCCATACAATCCATCATCACCCAAAGCCGACGAGTTCATCAATCACGACGAAATTCTTGACACGCTCATTTACGCCGAAGCTCACAAGAATGATACTGCACTCATCAACTCACTCCTAGAGAAGGCACGCCCCAAGTTCAACGAGAAGGGCTGTACATGTGCCGGATTAACCCACCGTGAAGCGTCAGTGCTCCTTGCGTGTGAAGACCCTGCGACAATTCAGCGCATCTATGACGTTGCCGCAGAGATAAAGCAGGCGTTTTACGGCAACAGGATTGTGCTCTTTGCGCCGCTCTACCTCTCGAACTACTGCATCAACGGCTGCCTTTACTGCCCCTACCACACCAAGAACAAGACCATTCCCCGAAAGAAGCTCACACAGGACGAGATACGTGCCGAAGTCATAGCCCTTCAGGACATGGGGCATAAACGCCTCGCCATTGAGGCCGGAGAAGACCCGGTGAACAACCCGATAGAGTACATACTCGACAGCATCGCCACGATTTACAGCGTCCACCACAAGAACGGGGACATACGCCGCGTGAACGTCAACATAGCCGCCACGACTGTGGAGAATTACCGCAGACTCAAGGAGGCAGGAATCGGGACATACATACTCTTTCAGGAGACGTATAACCGAAAACGCTACGAGGAACTTCACCCGACAGGCCCGAAGCATGATTACGCGTACCACACTGAGGCAATGGACAGGGCACAGCAGGGCGGAATTGATGACGTAGGCTTGGGGGTCTTGTTCGGACTTGAGGGCTACAGGTACGAGTTCGCGGGGTTGCTCATGCACGCGGAACACCTAGAGGCAGTCTTTGGGGTTGGGCCTCACACTATCAGCGTTCCGAGGGTTAAGCCTGCAGATGACATTGACCCTGACGAGTTCAACAACGCTATACCTGATGACGTGTTCACGAAGATTGCGGCTTGTATCAGGGTAGCAGTGCCATACACTGGAATGATAATCTCAACCCGCGAGAATGAGGCTGTACGTGCGAAGATGCTTCAGGTAGGTATCTCCCAGATTTCCGGGGGCTCCAGGACTTCAGTGGGAGGCTACACGGAGGAAGTCAGGCCACACGACACCGAGCAGTTCGACGTGTCAGACCAGAGGACGCTTGATGAGGTTGTGCGGTGGCTGATGGAGCAGGATCATATACCTTCATTCTGTACGGCGTGCTACAGGGCAGGAAGAACAGGCGACAGGTTCATGGCCTTGTGCAAGTCAGGGCAGATACTCAACTGCTGCCACCCCAACGCATTGATGACACTCACGGAATATCTGGAGGACTACGCATCACCTGAGACGAAACGCATAGGCTACGAGATGATAGAGCGTGAACTGACGAGGATACCGCGCGAGAATGTGAGGGAGATTGCCGCAAAGAACATTGAGGCCATGAGGAATGGGAATGCAAGGGACTTCAGGTTCTAGCCTCAACGATACCCCATCAGGTGAGAGAATACACATAGCGTTCTTCGGTCTCAGGAATGCAGGCAAGTCCTCACTCGTCAACGCCGTAACAGGCCAGAACCTCGCCATAGTCTCGGACATTAAGGGCACTACAACCGACCCCGTCAGCAAGGCCATGGAGCTCCTACCGTTGGGCCCGGTGGTGATAATCGACACTCCCGGCCTCGATGATGAGGGGGCACTTGGTGAACTCCGTGTGAAGCGCGCAATGAACGTACTCGCCAAGTGTAATGTTGCCGTCCTAGTCCATGACGCAACGCAGGAATTTTCCCCCGCTGAACTTGACCTGCTGAAGCTCTTTGAGTCCCGTAACCTGCCCCACATAGTCGCCAACAACAAGGCAGACCTCCTCACTTCATGGTCCGACAGTAACGCCCTCTACGTCAGCGCACTCACTGGGGAGAACGTCAACGCCCTCAAAGACAGGATAGCCTCACTCTCACGCAGGAACACAGGGGCTAAACGTCTCATTGCCGACCTCTTAACGCCGGGTGATGTAGTTGTTCTCGTTGTCCCTGTCGACAAGGCAGCACCAAAAGGCAGGCTGATATTGCCACAACAGCAGACCATACGCGACATACTGGATGCCCGGTGTTCGTGCCTAGTGTGTCAGGATACGGAGCTTCAGGCAATGCTTCAGGCCATGAACACACGCCCCCGCCTAGTCATCACTGACTCTCAGGTCTTCGGGAAGGTTGATGCAATAGTCCCGCGTGATATGCCGCTGACTTCATTCTCGATACTCTTTGCACGCTACAAGGGAGACCTGAAAGCACTAGTTCAGGGTGCGGAAAAACTCTCAGACCTCAAAGACGGCGACAGGGTGCTAATTTCCGAGGGCTGTACGCATCACAGGCAGTGCGGCGACATTGGGACGGAGAAAATGCCGGCATGGATACGGAAATTCAGCGGGGCTAATCCTGAGTTCTCGTTCACTTCAGGCGGTGAGTTCCCTGACATTGAGACGCTGAAAGATTTTTCCCTTGTCGTTCACTGCGGGGGCTGTATGCTGAATGAACAGGAGATGCATTCACGGCTTGAGCGCGCAAAGTCTGCAGATGTCCCGATGGTGAATTACGGTGTTGCGATTGCCCAGATGCACGGGATATTGCGGAGAAGCCTGGAGCCTTTCGGGATATGAAGAATTTTACCCGCCTCCTTCGTGAAATATTCTCGTTCTTCCCGGTGAAGCTCCCGTTATTGGCTTTCCTGATACTCTTTTGCGCCGCCATAAACACCGTACCCTCGATATTCATCCAGAAAGTTATAGCCCTAATTGAGTTTCAGGGGGCAGCCTCAGCATGGCCGGAAATCAGCGGCGAGGTTGTGAGGCTCTTGATGATGCTTGCCGGTTTCTATGCTCTCTCATTGGCCGGGGCGTTCCTTCAGGGACAGCTTGGGGCTGAGATTACGCAGGGGGTGCTGATGCATTACCGCCGGAGAATGTTCGCGAACATGCAGGGTCTTCCGCTTGAGTTCTTTGACGGAAAACCAAGGGGGGACATAATGAGCCGCTACACGAACGATGTCGACTCACTCCGTCAGATGATCTCTCAGGGAATGCCCCAGATGCTAACGTCAATAATCACGATCATAGCGATACTGTCTATAATGCTCTGGTTCTCGTTGTGGTTGACGCTCGTAACATTTGCGGGAATATTAGCGATGTTCACCGTAACCAAAAAGATAGGCGGACGGTCGGCACGGAACTTCAGGGCACAGCAGAAACATACCGGGGAGCTTGAGGGATTTGCTGAGGAGATGATGAACGGCTTGAAGGTCGTCAAGGTCTTTTGCCGCGAAAACGAGAGCATAGAGGACTTCGAGAGGCTTAACGAAAAACTCTTCAGCGAGTCCTCAAAGGCCAACAGAAGAGCTAACATTTTAGGGCCTATCCTCAACAACATAGGCAATATACTTTACGTTTCTGTTGCACTTTCCGGTGGTATCCTGATACTTTCGGGAGCCGGGAACGTGAGCATCTCAGGTCTCCCTATGAGCATAAGCGTTGTTATCCCGTTCCTGAACATGACGAAACAATTTGCCATGAACATAAACCACCTATCCATGCACCTGAACGCCATAGTGTCGGGACTTGCCGGGACAGGAAGGATTTTTGCCCTCATTGACGCAGAGCCTGAAGAGGACAAGGGCACAATCACTGCCGAGCGTTCGGCCATGAAGGGCAGCATTGAGCTTCAGGGGGTTGATTTCGGTTATGTCCCCGGTGTTCAGGTACTCCACGGCGTAACGATGACCGCCAAGCCGGGCCAGAAGACCGCACTTGTTGGCTCAACTGGTGCGGGAAAAACCACAATCGCCAACCTGATCCCGCGCTTCTATGACGTTCAGGCCGGAAGAATACTCTATGACGGCGTTGACATCCGGGACATCACCAAATCATCACTCCGTCAGAACTTGGGCATTGTCCTTCAGGATACGAGCCTTTTCACCGGGACAGTGATGGAGAATATACGTTTTGGGCGACTTGATGCCACTGATGAAGAGTGCAGGGAGGCGGCACGTCTCGTGAATGCTGACGGCTTCATTATGAGGCTTCCTGATGGCTACAACACAATGCTAATTGCCGGGGGGGCGAACTTGTCGCAAGGTGAGAGGCAGCTTGTCGCTATTGCACGTGCTGCGGTTGCTGACCCGGCAGTTATGATCCTCGATGAGGCGACCTCCTCAATCGACACACGGACCGAATCAATCGTTCAGGCAGGTATGGACGCACTCATGAAGGGGCGTACTGTCTTCGTGATTGCGCACAGGCTCTCGACCGTGAGGAACTCGGACCTAATTCTTGTCATGGAGCGCGGTGAGATAATCGAGCGGGGAACACATGAGGAACTTATAGCCCTCAAAGGAAGGTACTACAGTCTTTACACCGGGGCGTTTGAGCTTTCATGAAGGGAGGTGTGAACGAATGAACGAGCTTGAGGAGCTCCGTCGTATGCTTGAGGAGGTTACCCGTGAGCGTGATGAGCTGAGGCGTGAACTTGAGGCACTGAGGAAAAACCCGGCACATGTTACTGAGGCGGTCGAGGCGTGGTTTGAGGGAGGGTTCTACTAGTTCCGGGAGGCTCTTACTGCCCGAATGTCCCGGCAAGATGCTTCACATACATGTAGTCGCATGGGTTCTCATACTCCTTCACCCTCCTGAAGTTCTCCAGCACTGCCGGAAGTCTCCGCTCGTATTCTTCGGGTGTGCACTGCCTCAGAACTTCCCCGATATTGGCCGCGTCATTCTCCGTTATCATGATTATTCCGTCAGGGTTGAAGAACTCGCTAATTCTCGTTGCCCCCAAGTAGACGGGTATTGTCTGTGCCGCAAAGCAGTTAGTGATTTTCTCCGTGAAGAAGTACGGCGTTATGTCGTTCTCGATTATGACGGAGTACCTGTAATCCTTCAGTGTTCTTTCAGGCGTTACCCATTCTCCGCCGTCAAACGTCCCGAAAGTGTCAGCAAGTCCCTCATTCCTGCACCTGAACGCCAAATCCTTCCTGAGAACGTGAAGCCTGCACGAGGTCTTGTCTGAGGCAAGCATAGATACATTCCTGCTCTTATGGGTGTAATTCTCAGGGTCAATCGTTATGTTCCTGTCTATTCTCCCGTACCAGTAGCCCGCACAAAAAGGAACAAACCTCGCGTTTCCGAACGTCCCCAAAATCTCATCATCAAACGTGAAGAGTGCATCAAACTCATTCTCTATGTAGCTCTTGTTGCGTATGAACTTCCTGTAGCTCTTGGGGCTGACAGCGCGGGACTCTGTGAGCATGGCATATCTTCTTTCGGGATTTCCCACAGTCCTGAAGGCTTCGTAGTGGCTGTAGAAATGAGTCTTAAGCCCGAAATTATACCTGTCCCACAAAATATAGCGCACTTTATAGCTCCAATAAGGGCCGTGTGCAAATTCCCGGTCTGAGATGAAGAATACATGTACCCTCTCGCCCTCACGGTTATAGATTTCCGGCTCTCTTGGGTCAAGCCCGGCCTTTCGGTTGTAGTACGGCGTGAAGTAGAGATATTTCCTCGTGAAGCCCTCGATTTTCCCTAGCAATGACATTCCTCTATATCCCTCCATAAAAACAGCACCCCCCAGTTTCCCGGAGGATGCCGAAAGTTCCATCACTCTTTGAGCATTAGCCCATAGTGTCCCAGCTCTGTCCTTCCTCGATTGTGTCGCTGCCCGTAAGGTAGAGTTCCTTCGGCACGCCAGCAACTACGATTCCCGACTTGGGGTCAACGTAGTAGTTCTTCGAGTCGAGGTCAGGGTCTTCACCGATCACCGTTCCGTCCGGGATGATGTTGTGCCCGTCAATGATTGCCCTCTTTATGCGGCAGTTGCGCCCGATTACGACATCATGCCCGATGATGCTCTCCTCGACGACGCTACCGGCCTGGATGAGGCAGTTCCTCGCAAGTACTGAGTTCGACACGTCAGCACCGAATATGCGGCTTCCCTCTGAGAGCATGACCCTGTTTATGTTGCAGGGGTGCCCGCTGTCAGGGTAGCAGTACGAGGGGGGATCTCCGTAGGATACCGTGCGGATTGGCCACATTGGGTTGTACAGCGTCATCTCTGACTCGTGGCCTATGAGCTCCATGTGTGCCTGCCAGTATGCCTTGAGCGTCCCTACGTCACGCCAGTAGGGTTTGTCCGTCCTCCACTGGTGAACAAGCTCGGTCTCTGCTGACGGGTGGGGAAGTACGTTCGTCGAGAAGTCATAGGCACATACCTTCATGCCGTGCTCCACAAGGTCGGGGATAATGTCCTTCCCGAAGTCGTGGTGAGTCTCTTCCTTCATTGCGTCGTCGTCGAGGGCTTCCTCAAGCACCTTGCGCTCAAAGACATAGTTGCCCATTGAGACATACGAGAATCCGGGACGGCCGGGAATCTCAGGTGGGTTCTTGGGTTTTTCCTGGAACTCAATGATGCGACCGTTCTTGTCGGTCTTTATGCATCCGAACTCTGTGGCCTCAGAAACAGGCACGACATTGGCGGCAATCGTTACGTCAGCGTGCTGGGCAATGTGCCACCCTATCATCTGGTCAACGTCCATCTTGTAGATGTGATCCGCCGCAAAGATACATACCCTGTCAGCCCTGTAGCGCGTGATCATGTGCTTGGCCTGGTATACTGCGTCAGCCGTGCCCTGGAACCAGTGCTCGCCGCTCCACATCTGGGCAGGTATCGTGGTAACGAAGAAGTCCCGGCCCCTCATTGCTCCGCCGAACTGCCAGCCTCGCTCGATATGCTCATTAAGCGACTGGCTCTTGAACTGGGTCAATACGTAGACGGAGTAAATTCCGCTGTTGATGAGGTTGGAGAGGGCAAAATCAATGATGCGGTACTTTGCTGCGAAGTATACTGCAGGTTTCGCGCGGTAACTGGTGAGGGGCATTAACCTTTCGCCCTTGCCGCCTGCAAGAACGATGCCTAACACTCTTCCGTGTTTGCCTGTGTACATGGTTTATACTTGCCTCCTTTATGTATAACAACGCCCCCTGCATTTCATCACACAAGGGGCATAATTCCTCACTACTGCATCAAATCCTCGTACATGTCCTTGTAGAGTCCTGCCGACCTGTCCCACGTGAAGTCCTCGCGCATACCCTCAAGCATGATTTTCTTCCACGCGGTTTTGTCGTTGTTGTACCTGTCGACTGCCCTGCGAAGTGCCCACATCATTCCGTCAGCATCGCAGGTCTGGAACGTGAAGCCGTTTCCGCCTTCGGGCCTGTCAACGTCAAACACTGTGTCTCTCAGGCCGCCGACCTCACGCACTACAGGAACAGTCCCGTAACGCATGGAGATCATCTGCGACAGACCGCAAGGCTCAAAGACTGAGGGCATCAGGAATATATCGCCGCCCGCGTACATGAGGTGAGATAACGGCTCATCGTAGCCCTTGAAGAGTTTTATGCTCTGCGGGTAAGTCTCGGCAGCCTGGATGATTCCGTTCTCTATCCAGTCGTTGCCTGAACCCAAGATGATGAGTTTTGCGCCGGTCTCTGCAATCTGATGTGCCGCGCTGAAGACCATATCGAAGCCTTTCTGCTCAACAAGACGGCTCACACAGACTATTACGGGTGCCTCGGTTTCGGGGTCAAGCCCGGCACGTGAGAGCAGTTCCTTCTTGCAGGCCTGCTTTCCCTTGAGGTCTTTTGCGCTGAACTTCACAGGAAGCTCCTTGTCGCCCGCAGGATCCCAGAACTTCACGTCAAGCCCGTTGAGTATTCCCCTGAGCTTGCTCCTCTGCTGGTAGAGTATCCCGGATAATTCGCGCGTTGACTCGTAGGTCTGTATCTCGTTCGCGTATGTCGGTGATACTGTGCTGACTGCTGAGGCCGCCACTATTCCGCCCTTCAGGAGGTTGACCTGCCCGTAGAACTCCATTGTGGACGAGCTGAAGCTCCACGGCTCAAGACCTGAAGCCTCAAGGAACGGTGAAGGCTCGAATATTCCCTGATAGGCTACGTTGTGGAGGGTCATGATGCTTTTTCCGCCTGCCTGACGGTAGTGCCTGTGCCATGCGAGGGCGCAGGGGAGAAATGCTGAAGTCCAGTCGTGGCAGTGGTATATATCCGGCTCCCATTCGATTGCGTCTTTGAGTTCAAGAGCCTGCATACAGAACACGGCAAAAGGTGAGGCAGTCCAGAAGTTGAGCTGTGAGGGGTACATGTCGCCCGTGTAGTCCTCAGCCTTCAGGAAGTATGTCGGTACTCCCTTGACTTCTGCCTTGATGACTTCGGCCTTGTGTATCCGCCAGTCATAGGCCGCGTAAACCTTCGTCTTAACCGTTGTGGTCTTGAGACCTGAAGCCGCCGCCCTCTCAAGGACGCCCGGCCATGCAGGAGTTACAACCCTGACATCAACACCTGCCTGCCTGAGAGCCTTCGGGAGCGAGCCTGCAACATCACCAAGCCCGCCAACCTTCGAGAACGGGGCAAGCTCTGTCGTTACGAACAATACTTTTACAGCACTACCGCTTTTCGTCATTGCTACTTTACTGCATTCCTTTCACTGCAAAAATTTTCTACATACCCCTGAAGTCGATTGAGTAGGCTTTTGAGGCGTATTCATGCACTACCCTGTGGGTGTTGAAGAAGCTCGCGTCAAGGGCTATTGTATGCCTCATCATGTCAACCCACTTTTCATGGTCATCATAGTATGTGGGTATAACTTTCTGCTCCAGCTTGTCATAGAGATCCTTAGCGTCAAGGTTCTCGTCATAGTGAGCATCTGCCTCTGTCTCTGTTGGCTCAGGGCCGATTGACCATCCCGTAACGTCCTCAATCCATCCCTCAATCCACCAGCCATCAAGTACGCTGAAGTTCATGATGCCGTTCATTGCGCACTTCATGCCCGACGTACCTGATGCCTCGCGCGGACGTATCGGGTTATTGAGCCAGACATCAACGCCCTGTGTCAGGAGTGAGGCTATCTCCATGTTGTAGTTGTCGATGAAGACGATCGTAATGTTGCCTTTGAGCTCACGGGAGGCCTTGCGTATTCTCTGGAGGAGGGTTTTTCCGCCGTTGTCTGCAGGGTGGGACTTGCCCGCAAAAATGAACTGTACCTTTCTCTTCTCGGCTATCTTCTTGAGCCTCTCAATGTCGGTAAGGAGCAAATCTGCCCTCTTGTAGGTTGCCGCACGTCTCGCAAATCCCAATGTCAGAACGTCGGGGTCAAGCTGTATTCCGTTGGTCTCCATGATTCGCGCAAAGAGCCTCAGTTTTGCCGCCTGATGAGCCGCCCATATCTCTTTCTTTGGGATTGTGAGTGCCTGAACGAGACGACCGGGGTCAAGTTCCCAGCCCGGAATATGCTTGTTGTAGAGCTTCCTCATGCCTGAGCTTACCCATGTCGTGGGGTGTACTCCGTTCGTTACCCAGTCTACCGTTTCCATCTTGAACATTGCGTTGCTGACTTCAGCGTGCTTCTTTGCGACACCGTTGACGTAGCGGCTGTAACGCAGTCCGAGTTCAGTCATCGATACGCCGGGCTTGTCGGGAATCATTCTGTGGATCGTGGCCTTCGCGTCCTCCGGGAACACCTTGTCGATCTCCCCGAACGTGAAGTAGTCATGTCCTGCAGGAACGGGTGTGTGTGTCGTGAACACTACCTGCTCGCGTATCCTGTCGGGGTCATAGTAGCCGAGTTCGCGCATCAGTTCGAGAGTGAGGAAGCCTGCATGTCCCTCGTTCAGGTGGAACGTGTCAATGTTCATGTAGCCCAGAGCACGGAGCATTCTCAAGCCGCCAACGCCAAGAATGAACTCCTGGCAGAGCCTGTAGTGATTATCGCCGCCGTAGAGGTACCAGCATAATTTGCGGTCGTCGGGGTGGTTGCCGTCAAAGTCAGTGTCGAGGAAGTATATCGGCAGAGGATAGCCCGTTATCCCGATGCACTCATAGACCCACACACCTACCTGAATCTCGCGGCCTTCTATCGTGATTGATACCTTGTTCGGGAGGAGGGTCAGTTCCTTGGAGGGATCCCATACTGTGGGTTTCTCGATCTGCCAGTCGTTGTCGTTGAACTCCTGGACGAAATAGCCCTTGCGGTAGAGCAGGGTAACTCCTGCCATAGGAACGCCCAAATCAGCGGCACTCTTGAGGATGTCGCCCGCAAGCACTCCAAGACCCCCGGAATATGTAGGGATTGACTCCTTGAGCCCGACTTCCATGGAGAAGTAGGCTACAGGTCGGAAGGCAGGATCATTCTCCATAAGCGTCCGCAGTGAATTACCGAGATCGCTTCTGTGCAGTCTTTGGATCATGTATCGTTATGACTCCTTTCTGGTTATAAGCAGACGGGCGAAATTATGAGTTTGGCCACCTGCAAGAAATTTAATTGAAATGGATTTATTGAGGGTCATTATCTCATAAAACGAAATTTTTTGCAGTAAAGGGGCTTGTCATTAGGGAATAATTTTAGGGAGCTCAATCCCACGAAAAATTTGTGAACTTAAGCGTGTTGCAATTCTCCGAGACCGTCCGGACAATATCATGCGGAATGTCTTTCGTTGAACTCATCTCAACCGTCAGCGAAATTTCCAGCTTCCCACCGTCAACCGTCAACATGTGCGAGATTACTTCCTCCGCCAAATCCTTAACGTCCCTGTTTATCCGCGTGATGTCAAGAGCTGCATGAAGGGTGAAGTGCCTGGTTCCCCGCGCAACTTCAGGAGGGGCAGGGGGATTTACGGGGGGAAGTACCGGGCCGGGCTTGGGTTCCTCCTCACTGACTGGTGCAGGAAGAGCCTCAATCCTGACCAGCAACGAAGACTTGTTGACGGAGCTCACGGGACAATCGCGCTTTATGCCGGTATATCCGCCGCTATTGGTCTTGTCTTCAGCAAGGGCAAATTCCCCGGAGCTCAGGCCTGACATTACAGCCTCCTCAAGAACTTCATAGCCCGACAGCCTCGGAAGATAGCAGTACGTACACAGGTAATCCCACAAGGTCTTTATGGCTATGTCGTCCTTGTCCCTCCAGAGCAGACCATCAAGCTCCATCTTGAGCATTGAGGCAGCCCACCTCGTGATCAGTACACCTTCTTGCTCCATTCTCCGCGCGGCTCTGGGCACAACAGGCTCATTCCCCCCGTTGAGCTTCAAGGCCTCCCAGTTCACCGTCTTGATGTCGTTCTCCCTGTCTATGTACGGCACAAGCAGACAGCACCAAGCCTCCCTGACATGCAAGCCCACAGCCTCATCATAACGCTTAATGCTTGCCTTAGTCTCGCGGTTCTGGGCAGCGTCAAGGTTCAATGCCTCGCTGTCGTTCTCTATGGACTTCCACGCAAGATAGAGCCTCGCCTCCTTCCGTAGGTTCTCCATCTGTTCCTGATCCGGCGCAAGAAATGCCAGCATGTTGCGGTAAACCCTCGGAAGATTCCCCCGGCTGTTCAGAATCTCAGCACATGACTTCACGGCGGCACTCTCATTCTTCTGCCGGGTGCTGTACTCGTCCCCAGCCCCAAGAACAACAAGCCTCACAGCCTGCTCATCAGGGACATCAAGCGATGAGCCGGGGCAAACATGAACTCCCGCAAATGGCTTCTCCCTCCTGAATGACGAAAGCCTGCGCTCTATCTCCTCCTTAACGTCCGGGTCAGCGACGAACTGCCTCGCTCTCTCCTCAACAGTCTTGCGAAGAGTAGGCCGCGTGTCGTACCAGAACCTGCTGCCTGCCGTGTCAGTGTAGAGATACGCAAGAGCACTCTGCAGTGTAGTTAGCGCATCGTTGAAGACTGAGACATTCTCGCCGGGCTGAATTACTCCGAGACGTATACGTTCCTTCCCGATACCACGTACTGCCTGAGCCCTGCTTGTCGGCGCGCTCCCAAGCATGATTGTCCTCGCTACTCTCCGGGCGGCTGAATTGCTCCCGAAATGCGGTATAGCCTTGTCCTTCTGGTAGGGCACTGAGTTTTTCCCGTCGACTTCCTTGTCGATTATCGCGTTCCATCCTTCCGGCAAATGTCGTATCAGCTCATCCCTGACGTTCGGGACATCAAGAGGAATTGACCCCGGCATAATCAGCGCGCTGTTGTCGTTCGTCATCCACAGTTCATGAATCACAGCGGCCATGAGCCTCAATACCCCCCTAGTCCTCTGGAAACGTTCAAGCGTCGCCCAGTCCCCATAAAGACGGTCAAAGAACTCAGGGTGTATAGGGTAGCAGGAAATTATGCGGTCTCTGTATTCTGCCTCCCTAGTCTCTGCGGGAAAATCCCCGGCGTTATCGTTGTACATCCTGCTGAATGAGTTTGCCACAATCCTACGGGCTTCATCGTCCTGGCACTCGTTGAACAACCTCCGGCGGACAATCTCGAAACCCTCACTCGCAGCAACAGGCTTCCAGATCGACTCCATACGCCCAAAAATATGCTCGACAGACTCAAGCACCTTCTTCCCATTCTCACCACCAACCTCAATATCTGACTCAGGGATTGACGCGACCACTATGCTGTTACGGCTTGAACGAGCAGCCTCCGTTATCTCCTGCATGAACGACAGGAAATTGTCGAACGTCCCAGCAGGAAGGTACTTGTCCTCCCTCAGCTTCCGGGCATATGCCACAATCTCATCCATAAGCACAAGGCACGGCCCGCAGGCATCAAGCAACTCACGGAACACCTCAGAGCCGGGAGATACACCCCTAGCGTCTGACTCCCTCACGTAGTCGTAGAGCCTCACATCCCCGGCATTCTCCGCAAACTGCAACGCCATTTCACCCCACAAAGTATTCACACTGAGGCCGGGAAATCTCCGCGACACTCTCGGCCTCGTAGGGTCAAGGGACGTTCCCACAAGAACAGCTACATTAACCTTCGGGAGGAACGACACGCCCGCATCATCAAGCGCACGCCTTACCCCCGGTATCCTGCTGACTGCCTCAGAGCTCCGCATAAGGTGGTACAACGCAAGCATACTGTGAGTCTTCCCCCCGCCGAATGCAGTCTTGAGCTGTATCACTGGCTCACCATCACCCCCGGTTACTCGCCTCATTGCCTGCACAAGAAGCCCCCTCATACCCTCAGTAACGTACGTCCTCCCGAAGAACTCCACAGGGTCAAGATACTCTATGCTCCCTTCACCGCGTGAGACCTGCGACAAATCCGCCGCAAATTCAGCCTTCCTGTAATTCCCCTGAGAAACATCAGACTGCGGAACAATAACATTCCTCCAGGCAGGCAACACCCGGTAATTCTCACTCATCATCATCATCAATTATTCCCCCTCCGAAAACGTAATACCTAGTTGTTCAGGCGAATGTTTCATCGTCCTCGCCCTCTCCATTATTGCAGGCCACGAAATAACCAGTGAGTTATACGCAAAAGCCTCACGAGTCCACTTCCTGCGCTCAGCCACAGTGTAGAGACGATACGCAAGAGCCTTCGCACGTTCAGCACTCCCTGAGCCGCCAAGAGAGACCACAATATTAGCGCAAGCCTCAAAGCCCCCCGTCTCCATCGCATGAGTCAGCTTCTGCGCAACTACCCACGTTATCCCGTCATTGCCCGTTGTCTTCGCCAGTTCCTCGCGGTCAGTAAGGTGAACGCTACCCTTCTGCGCAAAAACTATCCCCTTAGCCGCCAGATTCGCCACTGAGATATTCTTTGCCCTCGCCATGTTGTCAGCATCACCGAACTTCATCGTGTCGAATGCCCTCTGCATGTACACCTCAACACAAAATCTGCTCTCACTGTCAAGCTCACCATCCTGCTCGTTGAAATATGCATCAAGCTCCTGGTTTATGATCTTCAGGGCATCACGTATCGTCAAAGCCCTCCCGTCAGGCTCAAGAACAGCCGAGTACTTCGAGAACACTGCCATCCCCGGCCCTATAGCTGACTGCGGCATATCCACCGGGGCAATGTTGCTCGACTGCAATTTCTCCAGCGCAGGGTGTAGCTCACGTTTCAGTTCCGCTAAGAATGAACGCTTGGTTGTTGAGGGGGCATCCTCCGGGCGTTTACGGCAAACAAGAACTATCGACGAGGCAAGAGCATTAACGGCACTCTTCAGGGCTGTAGGTCTCTCAGTCCTCATTGGCCATGTCCCGGTGATCGCAAAGCCCGAACGTATTATCGCGTTGAGCATCGTCTCCCATCCTGACGAGGCAGCCTGTCCTTCAGCGTCAGTGTCGTTATCGCTCTGCTTGTAGGCATAGTACACCGTAACAGGGACATCATCACGCGAACATTGCCAGAGGTTGCGGCAGACATTGAGCATTCCCTCCTCAAAGAACTTCTTGGCCTTTGACGGGCTGCCCTCATGCCTGTACGGTGTGGCTATGAGCTCCTCAGCTTTCGGCACTAACATTGTCCTGAAGAGCGCGGGGTAAATGTCCTTGAGGCTCCTCCGCATCCAGATGTAGAAGTAATCCGAGAGGTCAGCATATCCTATGTTGTCGTAATATGGCGGGTCTGTCGAGATCATGACGTTCTGAAGCCCCCTCATTGCCTGAGCGTCTGACTGTGAAGCCTCACCTGATGGCCCGGCTGGTAGTTCGTTGAGAGCCTCCACAACCCAAGCAAGCGTGTTGTCAAAGCAACCTGAAGAGTCAGAAAACGGATTGCCCTCTGCATAATCCCACACCATAGGAATAGCCTGCCTGCCGAAAGTCTGCCCCATCGTCTCGCGTGGAGGAAGCCAAGTGCAGAATGAGGAGTGATAGCTCGCCATCTTGTCCAGGACAAACGCAAGGTACACACTCACAGCCTCAGCATAAGCCCGCGCACCCCTTCCCCCTTCGGCCAAGCCCTGAGAGTCCCCGGCCATTCCTGCCCTGAGTGCGTCGTTCATGACCTCGTCCCGGAGCTCCCTGATGATGCCGCTGAATGTCGTGAGCATCGTGAGCTGCCGGGGGGTGAACAGGTCTTTGTGCTTGACCATGCCGTAGAGCTGTACCCTGAAGCCTAGTGCTTGTTCGGGTAAATTCGTGTCCGGGTAATCATCCGGCAAAGGAACGTCAGCAGCCTCCTCATGTTCACGCGTTGGAGTGAGGTAGAGCCTGCCCTTCTCCCCTTCAGCGACAACAGCAATCATCCTCGCGCCCAACCTGTGAGCCCTGCCCTCGCCTCGTATGTGGTCAAGTTCGACATGGCCGCCGCAAACGGGACAAGTTGCGCCCGAACGCGTAACCGTACCTTCACGGGTAGTTCTTCCCTGCCTGACCTCGTAGCGTATAGTTCCGTCCTCAATGACAGGCTCAACGAATGCCTCGCGTCCCTTCTTCTTCGAGAGCACAAAGCTGTTCACCAGTGGCATATCACAGCCGCAAGCAGGGTTGGGACATCTGACAGTCCTCGCCCAGATCCACGCAATGACTGACGCGCTGCCTTCCTCCGTGTGAACTTTGGGGTAAAGCCTGCCAATCCTCCCGAATGCCTCAGACTTCATGCGGCCGCCGTAATATCTCACGTCCTCAGCAAGTGCCGACGCTCCCTCCCAGCCTGTATCACCGCCAATATTGCGCCTGACTTCCGGGTTAACCGGGGCGATGCCTGAGAAGCGTGGGGGTATCTCGGTCATGGCCTTGTTGAGTGTTACGGCTATGGGGTTGAGGTCCCGTGCGTGAACGTGGAGGCCAAGACGCTGGCCCTCAAGAGGGATAGAGCCTCCGCCCGCGAAAGGGTCAAGGAGTTCCGGGGGGTTGTTGTGGGTTGAGGAGAGTATCTCGGCTTTTGCTTGGGCGAGAAGTTGGGGGTTGTTCGAGTTCTCCCAGACGACGAGCTTGCGGAGTATCCCGAAGAGTCTTTCGCGCTCTGCATTCTGTGAGGCTTCGTCGGGGAACTTTTCGGGGTGAGATGATGGGTCATCAACGAGCGAGGCCCATATTACTGCGCGTGTTGTGGTTAGGGGTTTGCGGGACCACCAGAGATGGAGGGTAGAGGGGTGGCCATGGCGTATGGATTTTTCGCGTGATGATTCCGTGTTGATGGTCTCCAGTGGGAGGGCTACTTCAATGAGTTTCCTGGCGTTCAAGGTGGTGATTGCTCCTTTCAGATTTCGTAGATGACTTCGGAGTGCCTGACCAGACCGGCGATGTCAAAGTTTACGCTGGTTGCTGTGAAGTCTGGCGCGTTCCTGAAGGGGTGCTTCAAGTATAGTACATGAGGGTTATTGCCGCATACTTCAACGATGGCTAGGATGAACTCGTCAGGTTTGTTGAGGGCTGTGCGTATCTCGTTCGTTGAGACAGTAACGGTTGATGCACCTTTAGCCCTGCCCTTGACCTCGATGAATCGGAGGCTTGTTGTGTCGTGCCTCAAGTTTTCGGGGATGAATGACTCGATGTCGTAGCCGCATTTCCGGGAGCTCACGTCGTGGGGTTCATGACCCTGTTCACGTTCTGCGGACATTACGGCGTTCATTGCCGCGAGCTCGATGGCCTTCCTGTCTCCCATGTGGAAGGTTGCTCCTGACAGTGAGGTGATGAGAGCTTGGGGGATGACGAGTGCACAGCCAATGATGACGGGAGGGAGTGGGGAGATGTTCTTTTCGCGCTCAATTTCTTCGAGCCTGTCGTGAAGTCTTGAGGCCAGCTCCTCGGCTTTTCTTGCGGCATTCTGGGAGTTTATGCGGGCGTTGATTTTCCCGGCGGCTTCGGAATGTTTCAGTTCACCTGCGCGGAAGTCCCAATACTGTATCTCTGAGGTTAGACGCTGCTTTACTGCCCGTGAGATTTTGGCGAGGGTTGCGGTTTTCCGTTCCCTGACCTGCGAGAAGTGAGGGGGGATAATCTCCGAGACCGCATAGTTCACCGCCAAGTCCTCAATGTTTCCTGAGAGCCATTCCTGACGTTTCGCGTAATCGATTGCAAGCTCCTGTTCCTGTTGGGTTGCTGGCCTGTAGTCGAGGTAGGGGGCAGATCCTGCGTTTGATGCTGAGCCGTCCTTCATGAGCTCCACAAAATGTATGTCCTTCGAGATTATTCGTTGCCTGCCGTCCTGTATAGCGTCCTCGATGGTGAAGAGAAGCCTTGCGTCCTGTGAGCTGTCTTCCTCGTCAATGAGCACTGCCCCGCGCTTGAGTGTGTCGGGGTTCTGCTCACGTATGAGATCAATCACTGCCTCAAGCAACGGATGTCCGGGGGTGATGAATGCAGCTGATGTTTTGCCGGGGGAATGACTGTATGACTTGTCGAAACATAGACGCTCATATTTCTTTGGGAGGTTCCCGCGCTGACGTAACGAGGGAGGGACAAAGACAACCTCATAGCGTCCCTTTTCGCGTTGCTGGATTATCCCTCCGAGATGACGGAATGCCTCGACAAAGAACGCCTCTATGAAGTGGGGCTGCAGCTTGTGTGCCTCCATTCGCTCCATGTCCTCGTGAATCGCCATGACCTTGCTCATGTCCATAGTGTCCTGAGTCAGTGCGTGTTCCTCAAGGAGTTTCTGCACCTGCTGGCGGGTCAGGGAGTTGTCGACTGCTTCATTGAGCCTGTTTCGGATGCCGGGGTCATTGCCGTAACGTATGGCCCTGATGAGGAGCTCACGTAATGGTGCGTTGTCGAATGAGAGTTTGCCGAGAATGTCGAAAACTTTTCCGCCTAATGCCTCGCGTTCTTCCTCAAGTTTAGTGAATAGACGCTGGAAGACCATGCCCTCCCTTGTGTCCTTTGAGACGAGGTTCCAGAGGTTGCACACTTCGGTCTGTCCTATTCTGTGGATGCGGCCAAATCTCTGCTCAATCCTGTTGGGATTCCATGGAAGGTCATAGTTCACCATGAGGTGGGCACGCTGAAGGTTAATGCCCTCGCCTGCCGCGTCAGTAGCAACGAGTATTCTTGCCTCCGGGTCATTCCTGAAGAGTTCCTCGACCTTCCTGCGTTCATCCCTGGGCATTCCGCCGTGCAACGTAACAACAGCCTTCCCATTGCCGACGAGTGAACGTATCCTTTTCGCCAGGTAGTGGAGGGTGTCCCTGTGTTCGGTGAAGATGATGAGCTTTTCGCGCTGACCTTCCGGGCTTCTGTCCTGGATGAGCTGTGAGAGTTCCTGCCACTTCCTGTCTTCGCCGGAGCTCCGTACTTTTGCGGCCATGTCCTCAAGGTGCTTCAGGGTTATGATCTCGCGTTCAAGCTCCTGTATTGTCCGGGAGGCTGATGCACTGCCTGCAAGGTTGTCCTCCATCTCCTCAAGCTCTGAGGAAGTTAGCTCGTCCTCATCAACGGGGTAATCATAGCTGTATGCTTCGGATTGTTCCTCTTTGAGCTGACTCTCCAGTCTCTCACGCCGCCGCCTCAATGACTGGTAGATTGCTTCAGGTGATGATGCAAGCCTCCGCTGTAAGATGGTCAGGGCAAAGCCGACACTGTTCCTTCTTCTGCCTTCGAGCTTATCGGCACGGTTGAACTCCCCGCGAACGTAGCCAGTTACCTCGTCATACAGTGCTGCCTCCATAGGTGATAGGTCATAGTTCACGGTGAAGGCTCTTCTTTCCGGGAAAAGAGGAGTGCCGTCGAACTTCAGGAGCTCTTCCTTGAGCAAACGCCTCATAACGTCCGAGACATCGACGGGGTTATTGCTGTTGTGCTTTACCCCCTCGAACCTGTCAGCGTCAATTAGGGACATGAATAGCTGGAAGTCTTTATCTTTTCCGTTGTGAGGTGTGGCAGTGAGCAGCAGGAAGTGCTGAGTTATCTTCGAGAGCATCCGGCCCAAGTTGAAACGCTTAGTGTATCTTACTTCATTTCCTGACACTGTAGCTGACATCTTGTGAGCCTCATCAACAACGATAAGATCCCATTCTGTGGCGTTAAGTGCCTGCTGTAATCTGTCGTTCCTTGCGAGCTTGTCGAGACGTGCTATGCATAAGTTGACCTCAGCAAAGACATTCCCGGTGATTGCTGAGTCTTCGCGGTCATTCGTGAGGAGCTCGAACTTTAGGCCGAACTTCCTGCATAGTTCTTCCTGCCATTGTTCAACGAGGCTTCCAGGTGCAACTATGAGGCAGCGTTTGAGGTCTCCGCGCAATATGAGCTCCTTGATGAAGAGCCCGGCCATGATGGTTTTCCCGGCTCCCGGGTCATCAGCGAGTAGATAGCGCAGGGGCATACGGGAGAGCATCTCGTGATAGACGGCGGATATTTGGTGCGGCAATGGCTCAACTTCCGATGAGTGAACAGCAAGGTAGGGGTCAAAGATGTGTGCAAGGTGTATCCTGTGGGCCTCAGATACAAGCCTGAATAAATATCCGTCCCCGTTGAAGCTGTAGGGCAGGGTTTTTGTGGCAATATCTATGTCGTTCTCGTAGTCCCTGTAGATGAGCTGACTGCCGAGAGTCCCTCCGCTCCCTCTGAACGTAACAGACAATACAGCAGTTCCGTACCACTTCAAGGCTATGATCTCCACAGTATCATTACTGACGAGTCCCTTTACGGAACTTCCGACAGTTATATCTTCAAGACGGGACATGATGGCCTCCGTTAAGTTTATGATGGTATTAGTTACGGGATTATTAATGTGGAGATTATACTCTTGAAGTTAGGTGTCCTTGCTGGGGTAGTTTATCGCCGTATGATTTAATCCTTCATACAAAAAAGGAGAGCCCGCAGTTTTCCGCAAGCTCCCCTAAATTTCCCGGTTAAGTGTCCTGTTACTTGTTCTTGAACGAGTTCTCCATCGTCCCAAGAATCTGACCGAGACCCTCACCGCCTGCATCAGCACCCGTAATCACAAGCAGTGCATATTCCGTGTCAGTTGCTGTGAGAAGAACAATGCTCTCTACACCCTGAGCATTCGTCATCTTGAACATGTAGTCGCCGTCCTCGTCAACCTGAGGCTCAGTTACGCCGGTAAATGTCTTCTTGAACTCCTCAGCAAATGCCGCCGCAAGGTCTTTGGCTGAGACTCCTTCAGTCTTCTCGACCGTGATGCTCACTGATGACGTGTTGTCGTCCTTCGTGAACGCTACCGTGCTGCCGTCCTGTGTTGCTGTCCAGCCGTCGGGAACATAGGCCTTGAATGCACCGAAATCCTTTTCCTCGCCTGCAAATGCCGCGAACGAAAGAACAAGTACCATTACGGCCGCTAATGCCATTAAACGCTTCATGAGTAAAACGCCTCCTGTAAATTTTTGTACGGCTTGGGGAATTATACAACCTTGCTATTTGTCCTTCAGTGAGCCAAGCATCGCCTGAATGTCATCTGCCGCAGCCTCAAGCCCCGTCATCGTGATGAGGATATAGTCGCCGTCCTCAACGTGGAGCATTGCGTGCGTGTTCACTCCCTGAGCGTTGACCATGTCCCACGAATAGTCGCCGTCCTCGTCAACTTCAGGTGCACTCACTGACGCAAAGCTGCCCTTGAAGTTCTCCACGAATGCATCAGCAAGAGCCTTCGCCGAATTTCCCTGAGCCGAGTCAGCCGTGATTGACATTGCAGCGGTGTTGTCGTCCTTAGTGAAGCTCGCTGTGGGGCCCTGCTGTGTTGCTGTCCATCCTGCCGCAACGTCAACGGTGAACTTCCCGAAGTCTTGGACTGCACCGAATGCCATTGTTGCCGCAAATAATGCCACTACTACCGCTAATACTGCTGAACGTTTCATGAATAGAACGCCTCCTGTAAATTTTTCTGCGTGTATCAATACCAGCGGAAGCCCCAGATATTCCCTAAGCCCCCGCAATGATATTCCCTAAGTGTGCTAGATGTCCCTGAACTTCAGGGTGTCAAGCATTACGCCGATCTCTGTCCTCGCCTCTGAGGGAGTACCGTCCCCTATAGTGATGACGATTAGCCCGAAGTGATCTGCGTCTGCGTTGAGGACTACACGGCTGGTTACACCGTTGCTGTTGTCGAACTCAAAGACTGCATTACCGTGTTCGTCAGTCGTGAGGTTTTTACCGTTGAGCTCCCTCATGAATGCCTCAGCAAGTTCCTGGACGCTTGAGCCGTCATTCTCCTCTACGGTGATGCTCATTGATGCCGTACTGTCTGCCCTGACGATTCCTACGGTGTTACCGTCCGGGGTTGCCGTCCAGCCGTCCGCAACGTCAATGCTGAAGATGCCGAAGTCCTGTGTTCCTGCAAATGCCACAGAAACGAGCAGTGCCATTAACGCAAAACCTGAAACTATACGCTTCATTGCTTTGTTCCTCCTTTAAGGATTGGAGTAAAGAATAATATCAACGGAGAAAATATTACCCCCCGTAGTGATATTCATTGAGCCGCCGTAATGGTTGACCGTGTTCATGACCGAGACCAACCCCGTACCATGACCCTCGCGACTGATGTCGGGCAGTCCGTCCTTGAAGGGGATTACTGCCCCGCTGTATGGGTTGTCGACTGAGAGGCCGAGCATCGCATCAGAGAGCATTGACGAGATGACTTCAACCTTTCGTTTTTCCGGCGGAAGGGAGCTCACGGCATTTAGTGCGTTCTCCAGGAGATTGCCCAGCATTGCGCAGTAATCAAGCTCCTTCACGGGAAGGACAGGGGGAAGCTCAAGCCTCCACGAAATGCTTGCACCCTGCCTTGATGCCGTCCTGTCGTAGTGTGAGGCCACAGCATCAACCGCACTGTTCAGGCAGTAAGAACGGTAACTGCCTTCTGTCTTCTCCCTGAACTGCGCAAGGTACTCCTCAAGCTCCCCGTAACGTCCTGAATCCGCAAGCTCAGAGATCACGAAGATGTGCTGCCTGAAGTTGTGGCGCATCTCACGGGTTGCGTTCATGTAGCCCTTGAGCTCGTTGTAGCGTTTGGACTCCATCTGGAGGAGGTCATTCTCTCGTCTCAGGTCCGCGCTCTCAGTCATCCTTGAGACAGCCCACCAAAATATATGGTAGATGACGAATATTGAGGCCGTGATTATCGTAACAAGTACCAGCGATATTGGCCTAACCCTGCCGGTCATGACAACACGCGGGCTGTTTGGTGTCATCCAGTAGATGAGCCCCGCCATAACCAGCGGGATGAGGAACATGTAGCTCCATACGTCTTTGATGTTCTCCTCATTGAGCAGCGTGGGGATCTTGACGGTCAAGGTACGGTAGAATATCAGCCCGGCAACTATAGACACACCCAAGCATATAAGCCCCGTCTGAACCATGAACACCCTCGAAAAGTTGAGGAGCTCCACAGGCCCGGCAATGAACATGGCATACATTGGGCACAACTCGCAGAGCATGGCCGCGTTGAAGAAACAGAACAGCTTTTTCCCGGCCTCAGCATCTACAGCCATGAAGTAGAGCATGAATATCATTACCGCAAAAGGTACGAACATAAACCTGACCCTGATTTTGTGGTAGACCCCGGCATATGCCCCGGCAAATACGCAAAAGGCAAGCATTACCCCGGCGGTGCAGAAGGCCATGAATGACTTGAAGCGCAAGTACCTCGTTACGGGCATTACGGCGAATATCACTGCGGGGAATATCAGCGAGAGTTCAAGCGAATACCTAAGCACAAGCTCAGGGCTCAAGGTTTACCCCCCCTCCTCCTCATGCGCGAAATCTGGTACTGCGTGAACGTGTCTATGATGCTCTTCCTGTCGCGTGTCCTTATGGGGTAGTGAGTGCCGTCCATCATGATGAAGGAGTCCTTTTCCCGGCTCAATGACGAGACACAGTCCATGTTGATGATGATGCCCCTGTTGCACTCAAGGAAGCGTTTATCTCCCGAAAGCCCGGCCTCAACGTCCCGGAACTTCATGCTGCAGAGAAGGCAGTTCCCCTCAGTCATGACGAGCTCGACGAAGTGATCTTTTGACGACACAGCCGAGATCTTCCGCAGGGGTATAGCGTACCTGCTACGTGAGACCTGAACCGTCAATCTCTCATCAGGAGGATCAAGGAACTTCACAGCCTCAGCAAGAACCCTTCCGAGCCTTTCGGAGTTATAGGGCTTGACGATGTAGTCGAACGGGTGAAGTGTACAGGCATCAAGCGCGTAATCACCTGATGATGTCGTGAAGATGACCAGAACGCGGTCATCAATGTCCCTGAGCCTCTGGACTGTCTCTATTCCATTGAGGGAGCTCATGATGATGTCCATGAAGATGATGTTGTACTTTTCGGGCTCAAAGTCATTCAGGAGTTCTTGGCCGTCATTGAAGCAGGTTACGTTCCTTGCGGGGGAATTGTGCTCGTTGAACCACATGTGTATGTTGCGCTGGAGCTTTTCGCTGTCCTGCCTCTTGTCGTCAACTACTGCAATGTTGTAGTTCATGCCTTGAGAGCCTGCCTCTTCTCCTGAAAATTTCCTGCCCTCGAATTATTTCATGACACCCAATGAATGGCAACGGTCATAAAATCACGTTCACGAAAAATCGGGAGCGTCCGCGAAAATTTACGGGCTTGACTGATTTACGGGCAAAAAGTTTTCTGGTAACCTATCAGCCAATTTCCACGAACAAAAACTAATACACACAAAGAAAAGGTGTCGCACTATGCTTCAGCTCTTAATCATAGCCGATGATTTCACAGGGGCACTAGATACCGGGGTGCAGTTCTCTTCACTGGGAGCTAAGTCCCTAGTAGTTACTGAACGCAATTATGACTTGAGGAACGCAGAGGGTCTTGACGTTCTCATCTTCGACTCAGAGACGCGGCACGTAAAACCAGAGGAAGCATACAGCACCATTCACGCAATAGTCTCGCGCGCAAAAGAAAACAACATCCCCTACATCTACAAGAAGACGGACTCAGGACTCCGCGGCAATATCGGCAGTGAACTTTCCGGGGCAATGGACGCATTAGGACTTGAGGAGATGGCTTTTGTCCCTGCATTCCCGGCCATGAAGCGCGTAACTCGCGGAGGGGTTCACTACGTTGACGGCCTGCCTGTGGCTCAGAGCATGTTCGGGAAAGATCCGTTTGAGCCTGTGAGACACTCGGACGTTCGGGAGATCATCGCCGAGCAGACTGACAGGACGGGAATACACGTATACGATGCCGAGACTGACGGGGACATGATACACATTGCCGGGCAACTGGGACATTCAGGCTTGAGACTGACGGCAGGGTGCGCAGGTTTTGCCGGGGTACTGGCGCATGTCTTAGGGTTTCACGGAAGGAGCGCGGAAGTCCCGGTGATGCCCCGGAGGCTCTTCATGGTCTGCGGCTCTGTCAACCCCGTAACTCGCTCGCAGGTGGACTATGCACGCTCTCACGGTTTCGTGTATTCATCACTGGGAGTAACGGAGAAGCTCAGCCCTTCATGGCCGGGCAGTCCTGAATGTCTGGAGTTCGCCCGAAAGTTCATGGACGAGGCAGGGAGCTCACACGCGATACTTGACGCGAATAACCCCGATGAGTCATCACAGACGGAGGACTACATACACAGCCACAACCTGACACCTGACGACGTGAGGCTGAACATCTCACGGGCTGTTACTGGTGCGGCAAAATCGGTGATGGACTTGGGGCTTGATGCGCGGCTCTTGTGCGTCGGGGGTGATACCCTTCTGGCACTGATGGGAGCTGTGGGAGTTCATGAGCTTGTGCCTGTGTGTGAGGTTGAACGGGGAGTAGTCCTTACGTCATTCATATACAACGGGAGGAAGTACTACATCATGGCGAAATCGGGCGGCTTTGGGGAGAAAGACCTTATCGTGAAGCTGGCCGGAAAATAAGACAGGAGGAAGCATTATGAGGAAAGCGTTTTTGTGCGTTGTATTGGTGATGGCATGTGTATCGTCAGCGTTTGGTGAGGCGACGGAGGAATTGCTCAAGGTAGCAAGAGACAAGAACACGACCCCAAGAATGATTGAGAATCTCATTAAGTTTGGGGCTGATGTAAACGCTAGGGATGCGTACGGTAATACGGCTTTAATGTTGACATCTTACATTAACGCCAATCCTGAAGTAGTGAATGCTCTCATCAAGGCGGGGGCAAATATTAACGCTAAGAATAATCAAGGCATTACGGCACTAATGTAGGCGGCTTTTATGAACAATCCTAAGGTGGTGAATGCTCTCATTAAGGCAGGAGCTGACGTAAACGCTAAGAACGAAGACGGAGAAACAGCCTTAATGATGACAGCTAAAAGAAATAATAACCCTGAAGTAGTGAATGTTCTCGTCAAAAGTGGGGCTAATGTAAATGCTCAGGACAATCAAGGTGGTACAGCCTTAATAAAAGCAGCTCAGTTCAACGGAAGTCATGAAATAGTAAATGCCCTCGTCAAGGCTGGGGCTGATGTAAACACTGGGGATAATTTCGGCTATGGCTAACAGCAATCCTGAAGTAGTGAAAGCTCTCATCAAGGCAGGAGCTGACGTAAACCTTAAAACTAATGGAGGTGTTACGGCCTTAATGTTGGCGACACAGTGGAATAGTAATCCTGAAGTGGTGAAAGCTCTCATCAAGGCGGGGGCTGATATTTTTGCCAAAGACAATGAAGGGAAAACCACTCTTGATTACGCGGATGACGCGGATGATGAAGGAATAAAACGCATAATACTCGATGCGGCAAAATAGAAAGGCAGGTAATAGTATGCTCACAAAATATACTTTGGGAATGCCTAATGTAGTTTTCGGCGGTGAAAACTCGTTAAGCAATATTGTTGACGTTCTCGCATCTGAGGGCGTGAAGAAGCTCGCAGTTTTCACGGACAAAGGCATTCAGGGCGCGGGACTTCTTGATTTCCCGATGGAGTACGTGAAGAAGTCCGGGGTAGACTACACCATCCTGAACGACCTTCCTCCTGAGCCAAGCTACGAGCAAGCACAGAAACTCGTCGACCAGTGCCGGGAATACGGGGCAGGGTTCATTCTCGCAGTCGGAGGCGGGAGCGTCATGGACACGGCCAAGCTCGCCAGCGTACTCATGACGGACGACTACGGCATCAAGGACTTGCTTGACGACCCCAAGAAAGCCCGAAAGTACGTCAAGACCCTCATGATACCCACGACAGCAGGGACAGGCTCAGAGGCAACACCCAACGCAATAGTTGCAGTCCCGGAAAAACAGCTCAAGGTTGGGATCGTGAACAACGCAATGATTTCGGACTATGTCATTCTTGACGCGGTGATGATAAAGAAACTCCCCCGAAAGATTGCCGCCGCAACAGGAATTGACGCGCTCGCTCACTGCATAGAGTGTTTCACCAGCAACAAGGCTAACCCCTTCAGTGATACATTCGCGATGTCAGGGCTTGAGCTCATCATGAAGAGCCTCATTCCCGCGTGTGATGACCCGGAGGCCATGGGGGACAAGCTCAACATGCAGATAGGGAGCTTTTACGGCGGCGTGGCGATAACTGCGTCAGGTACTACGGCAGTCCACGCACTGAGCTATCCGCTTGGAGGGAAGTACCACATTGCGCACGGTGTCTCGAACGCAATACTTCTTGTGCCGGTCATGAAGTTCAACGAGCCGGAAATCAGGCCGTTACTTGCGCAGGTATACGACAGGTGCATGAAGGGCAGCGCGTCAACTGAGGAGTCCAAGAGCAATGCAGTAATTGAGCGTCTGGGTGAGATGGTGGAGCACCTCGACATACCCAAGAGCCTCAAGGAATGGAACGTGCCGGAGTCAGATTTGGACTCACTCGTTGAATCGGGAATGCAGGTAACCCGCCTCCTCGTGAACAACCGCAGGAAGGTTACGCCCGAAGACGCAAGGATGATTTACAGCCAGATAATGTAGAAGGGAGATAACGCAATGCCTGAAATCAAGGGAATAATACCGCCAATCCTCACGCCCATGAACGAGGACGAAACCATCAATGAGGCCGAACTCCGCCATCAGGTGAACAGGATGATTGACGCGGGAGTTTCGGGGGTATTCGCTCTCGGAACAAATGGTGAAGCCTACGCACTCAGCCACAAGGAGAAAGTAGCAATCCTCAAGGCAGTGGTTGACGAGACGAAGGGACGCGTGCCGGTCTATGCTGGTACGGGCTGCCCAACCACTAAGGAGACAATCACGCTCAGCAAGGAAGCCGAAGAGATAGGTGCTGACATTCTCTCGGTTATAGTTCCGTATTTTGCGGCGGCATCACAGGATGAACTCTATGCACACTACAAGGCCGTTGCTGGCGCGGTGAAAATCCCCGTAGTCCTCTACAACATTCCCGCAAGGACAGGGAACGCCTTAGCCCCCGCAACAGTTTCACGCCTCGCGAAGGACATTCCCAACGTCATGGGCGCAAAGGACTCCAGTGGAAATTTCGACAACATGAAGCAGTATATCGAGCTCACCAGCGACATACCGGGTAAAGATTTCGCCGTCTTATCCGGGAATGACAGCCTCATACTCCCGGCGTTGATGTTCGGGGGCAAGGGAGGCATCGCAGGGTGCGCTAACGTTTTCCCGCGTACTATGGTCGAGATCTACGAGGCATTCACGGCAGGCGACATTGAGCGTGCAAAGAAGGTACAGGACAGTATCAGGATATTCCGCAACTGTTTCAAGTACGGGAATCCCAACACGATCGTGAAGATGGCAGCAGGACTTCTCGGCGACCCCGTCGGGCCATGCAGGAGGCCGTTCAGCAGCATAACCCCCGAAGGTCTCGAGGCACTCAAGAAGACGTTAGAGCAGTGCAAGGCTAACGGACTTCACTAGGAGGCAGGAAGATGAGCAAACCTATATTAGGCATAAGCATGGGAGATCCTTTCGGGAGCGGCCCGGAAATTACGGTGAAGGCTCTCGCGGATAAGACAGTGTACGACAGGTGCAGACCTCTCGTTGTCGGTGATGCCTCGTGCATGGAATACGCCGCAAAAGTCGCGCACAAGGTCTCAGGTATTGACGTTAAGATTAACCCAGTGAAGGACGTTAAGGACGCAAAATTTGAGTTCGGTACGATTGACGTTTTCGACTTGGGACTAATCAAGCCCTCAGACATTCCCGGAGACCCTGAGAACCCCAAACCCTTCAACGTTGGGCCGACTAAGCTCGGAGGTGAGGCAGCCTATCAGTACGTCGTGAAGGTTATACGCATGGCACTGAATCATGAGGTTGACGCGACAATCACCAACGCAATCAGCAAGGAAGCCATCAACATGGCCGGGCATCACTATTCGGGACACACAGAGATTTACGCTGACGAGACCAAGACCAAGAAGTACGCAATGATGTTAGCCCACGAGAATTTGAGGGTTATCCACGTCTCGACACACGTATCACTGAGGGACGCCTGCGACCGCGTCAAGAAGGAACGAGTGCTTGACTGCATACGTCTGGGCAATGCGGCGTGCAAGGCTCTCGGTATCGACAACCCGAAGATAGGAGTTGCCGGGCTAAATCCTCATTGCGGGGAAAACGGAATGTTCGGGCGTGAGGAGATCGACGAGATACAGCCCGCGATTGACGAGGCCATGAAGGAAGGCATCAACATTCCCGACAAGAAGCCTACCCCTCCTGATACGGTGTTCAGCAAGGCACTAGGTGGCTGGTATGACATCGTCGTCGTAATGTACCACGACCAGGGACATATACCCCTCAAGGTCAAGGGTTTCGTGTACAACAAGGAAGAGCATCACTGGGAGGCAGTTGCGGGCATCAACGTAACGTTGGGGCTCCCGATTATCCGGGTGAGTGTGGATCATGGGACGGCGTATGACATTGCAGGGAGTGGGGAGGCTAACAACCTCAGCCTGATTAACGCAATGGACTACGGGATAAGATTAGCGGGAGGTAGCAAGTAGCTTTATGGACATTGAGATTTTGCTATGTCTTCAGAATTTCAGGGAGGCAACCGGGAATATTCTGACTCCGTTTGTTGACTGGCTCTCTTACTCTGCGATTACGTGGCTGCTTTTTGTGCCGTTCGTGGTCTACTGGTGCGTGAACAAGAAAGACGGCCTCTTCATGATAATCTCGTTATGCATAAGCAGGTTCCTCAACGGGATAATCAAGGTTACGGCGTGCGTCTACCGTCCGTTCATCAGAGACCCCCGAATCATTCCGGCGGGGCATAAGCCAACAGGCTACTCATTCCCAAGCGGTCATACAATGTGGGCATCGCCAATTCTCGGAGGGCTTGCGGTAATCGGCAGGCGGTCAAAACTCTTCGTGTCTTTCTGCGCTGTGATGATAGTCCTTGTTGCGTTCTCGCGGAATTATCTCGGCGTTCACACTCCGCAGGACGTAATCGTTGGGACATTGGCAGGGCTATTGTCTGTGTGGATTGCCTCGCTGATTATGTCGCGTCCTGAACGGGAAAATTCCTTCCTCATGGCCGGGCTAATCCTCTGCGTTCTGGGAGTCATTTACACTGTCTACAAGCCCTACCCTATGGATTACGTTGACGGCAAGCTGCTCGTTGACCCGGACAGAATGATGCTCGACACGTTCTATGCTGTGGGAATGATGACGGGCTTCATCACTGGACGCTGGATTGAGCGGAGGTACATCAAGTTTCAGGTTACCGGGCTGAACGTCAGGGGAATAATTCTCGCGGCAATCGGCCTTGTTCCTGTGTACTACATCGCCGGGACATTCGCGGGCAGCTACAAGTGGCTGTATGAGGTTCTTGAGCCAATCTTCACGGTCAGGGGCGGAAGGTTCGTTATGGGTTTCACCCTCATGTTCTGGACTGTGGCAGTCTGGCCGTTCGTCATCAAGTTATTTTGCGGTAATGACCGGTGATTTATGCCGGCAGAAATATATTCATTGGAGGTATTAACATGAAGAAAGTAGCAGCAGCATTAGTACTTGTTCTGTGCTTTACCCTCGCGGCATGTGCAGAACTCAGCGAACCCGTGAAGCTCATCTTTGCGGCTCAGGAAGTCGGGACAGGAGCCTACTCAGTTTCGGCGGCAATACAGGGCGCAATGCTGAAGGGACTTCCTGCAGGCTCAACGATCGACCTCACGACCAACTCACCCGGCGGAGTAGGTGCCCCCGTTCTCATCCAGAGGAAACGCGCCGACCTCATAGTCGCAAATGCAGGCCCCTCACTGTGGAGCTACCAGAACAAGAAGGCTGATTACCAGTTCGGAGACTGCCCGGATGTTCGGAGCATTGCAGGAGGACTCGGCCATGCATTCGCCAATATCATGTTCACGAAGGCGTTTGTCGAGAAGTCAGGGTGCACGACACTTGAGGAAGTCATCGCCAAGAAGTACCCCATCAGGCTCATCACCAAGAAGAACGGTTCACTTGGTGAGCTCACGGCTGAACGGGTAATCGAGGCTTGCGGTATAAGTGTCAAGGACTTCATGGCCTTTGCGACATGGGAGAAGTCAGGGACGGACGCGATAAAGTCAGGGATTCAGGACGACCTCTATGACGCGACGATTGACCACATTGACGCAGGGCAGTCAACGACAACTGAGATATGCCTCACTCATGAGATGCATTTTGTCCAGCTTGCACCTGAGACCCTCGCCAACCTCAACAAGATGGGCTATGCTCCCCTCACTATGACCGCCGGAACATGGAACGGTCAGACTCAGGACATCCAGACGATGGGCTCACAGCAGAACGTCATAGTGCCTGCCTCGATGCCTGACGACGTGGCCTATGCACTGACTAAGGCAATCTGTGAGAACAGGGACGACATAGCCGCCGCAGTAGCCTCGCTGAAGTGGTTTGACCCCAAGACAGCAGGAAAGCATGAGCTCAACGGTGCACCTCTTCACCCAGGCGCAATGAAGTACTATGCCGAGATGGGCTACGAGTTCGACGACTTCAGATAGACGCAAAAAAATCAATGGGACTGCTTGAAGGAAAAGCAGCGGTGATTACGGGCTCGTCCCGCGGGATTGGTAAGGCGGTCGCATCTGCCTTTGCCGCTCACGGGGCGGGTCTTGTCATTCACGGGACTAATGAAGCCTCATTGCTGGCACTGAAGGAATCTCTCACCACTGAGGGCGACATGTTAGGTCTCGACATAAGATGCGAGTATGTTGCCGGGGACATAGGAGACATTGAGACCTCACGGAGGCTTGCGGAAAAATGCATGTCCTCTTTCGGCCGTCTGGATATTCTCGTGAACAACGCCGGCATAAACACGCGCACGAAATTCCTCGACATTGAGCCTGAAGAATGGGACAAGGTCATACGCACAAACCTCACAGGTACTTTCTACATGTGCAAGGCAGCTGCCCCGTTCATGATTGAGCGTCATTCAGGAAGCATCATCAACATATCATCATCCGCCGGAAAAACACCACACCCTAACGCCTCAGTGTGTTACGGAGCCTCAAAGGGAGGAGTTGACGCATTGACCCGGAAGCTAGCATATGACCTTGCGCCTTCGGGAATCCGGGTGAACTCGGTATGTCCCGGCCCTGTCGAAACGGACATGTCTCTTCAGTGGACGGAGGACTACCGCGCCAAAATTCTGGGAGGTATTCCGCTGGGGAGGCTGGGAACTCCTGAAGACATTGCTGACCTTGTGGTGTTCCTTGCGTCTGACTTGGCCGGGTTCATCACAGGTGAGAGCATAAACATTAACGGCGGTAAATACATGAACTAGGAGATGAGATTTATGGACTTACGTACAATTGCGGCAGTTATAGTTACTGTTGCGTTCTTTGCGTTCCAGATGTATATAGCTCTGGTTAAGCAGTTTGCACCGATGCTCCAGAGCCCCATTCACTTAATCTTTGCGCTTACTCTGGTATTCATTTACTTCCCTGCGGATTACGGCTACAGGAAGAAAATCAAGAAGGCTGCTGAAGATGCCGGGACTGTTCCGGATTTGGCGGCCATGAACAAATATTCTTGGTGGAACTGGATAGACCTCCTTGCGTTTGCGGGCATAGGCTATCTCCTCTGGTACGTACTGACACAGTTCCCTCGCCTGAATGATTACGTTCTTGGCGTTGATGAGGTACTTGACATTGACCACGCCACTATGGTTGTCGCTATAGTTCTTCTTCTTGTGGCGGTCTACAGGACGCTCGGCGGAATACTTGCAGGGTTCATTACGGCCTTCATCATCTTCGCGTGGGCATCTCCCTATCTTCCCGGAATACTCCACACAAACGCAAAGCCTTTCGACCAGTTCATCGAGGAGTTCACTTCGGGAATGACTATGACGGAGTCGGGCGTATTCGGTACACCATTGCTCACGAGTGCTAACACGTTGTTCTACTTTATCGTTTTCGGGGCGTTCTTCTCGACAATCGGGGGCGGCCAATTGCTCATAGACATGGGAATGAAGCTCTCGAACAAATCATCAGGCGGTCCGGCAAAAGCAGCAGTACTCTCTTCCGGCTTGATGGGTATGATTTCGGGCTCAGCAGTCGCCAACGTCGCAACTACCGGCGTTATGACTATCCCTATGATGAAGAAGATCGGCTACGAACCTGAAGAGGCCGGGGCAGTCGAGGCAGTCGCGTCAACGGGAGGCCAGATAATGCCCCCGATTATGGGCGTGGGAGCGTTCATCATGGCCGAAATGCTGGGCGTAAACTACATGTCCATAGCCGCAAGCGCAATAATCCCGGCAGTGGCGTATTACTTCGCTGTGTTCGTACTTGTCGACAAGATAGCCGCAAAACGTGCCGCAAACCTCGATGCCTCAGCTGACGCATCAATACGTGTTGACCGTCCCATCATGGGCAGGCTGTATCTCCTCCTCCCGGCAGTCCTCCTCGTCGTGTGGATCATCCGGGGCTACTCGCTCATGAGGGCAGGCATGGTGGGAATATTCGCGTGCATTGCCTGCGACATCATCAACTACTTCGTGAACAAGCCCGACTTCCTGAACTTGAAGCAGCTCTGGGATTGTTGCGTTGACGGTGCGAAACAGGCGGCGGCAATCGCAATCCCCACTGCGGCCTGCGGAATAATCATCAACGTGGTAACTCAGCAGACTTCACTGGCAACAAACCTTTCAGTGCTCATCCGTTCACTGGGAACAAGCTACCTCTTCCTCGCAATGTGCATAGCTATGGTCGGCTGCATGATTCTCGGAATGGCACTTCCTACAGTCGCGGCGTACCTCGTCGGGGTTATCCTCTTCGTCCCCTGCATTGAGCCTATACTCCTTCAGACCGGGCTTGAGCCTTCAACCGCCAAGCTCTGCGCAAACATGTTCGTGTTCTACTATGGCATCATGGCTCAGATTACCCCTCCTGTTTGCGTGGCCTCGTACACTGCGGCGGGAATTGCGGGCGGCGATGCAATGAAGACGGGAATGAAGGGCTTCACCTTCGCGATGGTTGGCTTCCTCGTTCCGTTTGTGTTCGTCTACAACCCTCCGTTGCTGCTCAAGGGCTCGGTCCAGGAAATCATCATTGCCACCGTACAGCTTGCACTTGGTACGTACTTCCTTGCGGTAATGGTTGCCGGGTTCTACAAGAAGAACATGAACGCATTCGAGAGGACGTTACTTTTTGGGGCGGCTTTGTGCCTGATTGCTCCTGAGATGATAAGCTCGATTATCGGGGCAGTTCTCGGAGTGGCTATACTCATTCTCAACTCACGGGGAGCGAAAGGGGCGGCCATAGCATGAGCAGGCATCACAAGGTTGCGATTGCAGGGAGCGGTCTTGCGGCACTTGCGGCGGCGGCTCGTCTCCATGAAGAGGGAGTGAGGGACATTGCCATTTACGCCAGCGGACTCGGCGGAACTCCCTACATTGCGGCAATAAACTTCGTCCTCCCTGAAAATCCTTACGGCGATACCCCCGAACAGTACGCAAAGGACATGTTAGCGGCAGGGTACAACATCGGCAACAAGGACTTAGTGGACGAGATGGCCGCCAACACATTACGGGGCTATGAGCTCCTGTGCAGATGGGGGGTAACCTTCGCGCACAACGACGACGGAAGCATCAAGTTACGCCACGTTTCAGGACACACATACCCGCGTTCATTGTGCCAGACGACCGACCTTATCGGCGTTGAGATTGAGCGCGTAATGCTGAAGAGACTTGAGGAGGCAGGCATTGAGTTTCACAGGAAGAGCGTTGCCGTCAACCTCCTCAAGAATGACGCAGGGAAGATCGAGGGCTTTACCGTCATCGAGAACGGAGGAGAGCCCTACAACGTCTATGCTCCTGTCGTCATAGCATCATGGGGTGGCGTTGGCAACCTACTCGGAACGTCAACATACCCTGACGACGTGAACGGCTGGACTCTCGGAATGGCAAAGAATGCCGGGGCCTCACTCGTCGATATTGAGTTCATTGAGTTCGAGCCAATGGTAATGATGACCCCTCCCGGTGCTGTGGGTGAACCCTGTCCGACGGCAATGCTAGGTGAAGGCGGCTACCTCCTCAACTCTGACGGTGAACGTTTCCTCCTTGAAGTTCGTCCGCAAGGTGAGGCAGGAGCTCCAAAATCCCTCATCAACCACGAAATCTGGAAGCAGGTCGCAAAGGGCAAAGGCAACCCTCACGGCGGAATATGGGTAGACCTCCGGCACATTGACGTGAAGACACTGAAGGCTTATCCGTGGTTCTATGACCGTCTCATGAACAGCGGCTGTGATCCCAAGAAGGAGCTCTTAGAGGTCGGACCAATGCCCCACAGTTTCAGCGGAGGAATACGTGTTGACCGAAACTATGAGTCTGACGTTCCGGGCTTGTTCGCGATCGGCGAGGCTTGCGGGGGGATTCACGGGGCGTGCCGTTGTGCGGGTAATGCTGCAAGTCAGGCCACTATGTCGGGACTGCTCTGCGCTGAAGGCATCATGAGGACGGGCGAACTTGACCGGGAGATACAGGAACGTCCGGCAGTGTATCACCGTGATGATGCAGTGAGGGCGAAGTACCTTGCGGAGCTCCAGAAGATTGCCGGGCATTCCCTGGGAGTCTACAGGAACGGGACAGACCTTGAGGCGGCACTGAAGGCAACACATGACATCCTTGCAGACCCTGAAACAGCGAAGGACGACATGACCCAGCAGACAGCACTTGCAGTTCACCTCATCGCCAAAGCCGCGCTGAACAGGAAGGAGAGCCGGGGAACTCACAACCGCACGGATTACCCGGAGCAAAATCCTGAGTACGAGAAGGAATTTGTCTATTAGGCCGTGAATTTATGCCCTCCCTGAAATATTGGGAGGGTGTATTTTTTGCCCGGAAAGTGAAAGAATGAGCAGGCTTGATGAAATTATTGTGGAGGTGTTGAACATGAAGAAGACATTGTGCGCTCTTGTTGCTATGGTTATGCTCGTGGCGTTCTCAGCCCCGGCACTAAGTCATGACCATGAAGACCGTTACGTCAGGGAGGAGGCAGCCCGGAGAAACATCAAGCTCCTCACACTCCAAGAGGCTCAAGGCATCGCGGCAGAACGAATACATGAACGCAACGTGCGCTTCAAGGATGCAGAACTTGAGGATGAGGCTGACGATTACCCCAACGGTTCAGACTTCAGGCCGGTATGGTCTCTTGAGTGTCTCGCAAGTGGCCAAGAGTATGAGATTGAGATTGACGCAGTAACGGGAGAAATCCTAAAGTTCAAGTTGGACGATTAGTGCGGGAAATAATTTGCATATCAGGTTATAATCAGCATAAATTTCAAGGAGGCGTTGAAACATGAAGAAAGTATTGTGCGTTGTTCTCGTTGTGGTTATTGCCCTGCTCTCAAGAACTGCCTTCGCCATCAGCTCGAACAGACCCGAAAATGAAGGCTACTCAGTACCAGAAGAGGGGCTCAGCATCGCTTCCGCAGGTGAGAAATCTGACACTGCCCCCGAAAGTGAAGTCAAACAGGAAACAGGGCAGGATAGCCTAAAGTTCCTCTACCCTGAAGGATATTTGGCCGGTTCAATTTTCAGGGACTAAGTTTTTTACAGCCAAGTGAAACAGTCAGTGCTCACCTAGTAATTTCTTGGGGGGCTTCTTTTTTTCCCGGCTGGTGGTAAATTATACAGGCAATATATTTCCCAGCTTGAAGGAGAGTACTTCATGTATGATTATCTCATCGTAGGCTCAGGACTTACAGGGGCAATATTCGCCCGTGAGGCAATGAGGCACGGAAAATCTGTTCTGGTCGTCGACAAGCGCAGCCACATCGGCGGCAATATCTACTCTCAGGACATCAACGGCATTCAGGTTCACACGTACGGCCCTCACATCTTCCACACGAACACCCGGCGCGTCTGGGACTACCTCAACCAGTTCACCGAGTTCAACAGGTTCACCAACACCCCCATCGCGAACTACAAGGGCGAAATATACTCACTGCCTTTCAGCATGTTCACGTTCAACAAAATTTGGGGGGTAATCACTCCCGACGAGGCACGCGCGAAAATCGAGGCTCAGCGACGTGAGGCAGGCATCACCGAGCCCCGCAACCTTGAGGAGCAGGCAATAAGTCTTGTCGGCCGGGACATCTACGAACGCCTCATCAAGGGCTACACCGAGAAACAATGGGGCAGGCCATGCAGTGAGCTTCCTGCGTTCATCATTCGGAGGCTTCCCGTAAGGTACACATACGACAACAACTACTTCAACGCACTCTATCAGGGTGTCCCGGTGAAAGGCTACACGGCCATGATTGAGGCCATGCTTGAGGGGGTTGACGTTCGTCTTGGGTGCGACTACCTGGCTCAAAGGTCAGAACTTGACGGGCTTGCGGGAAAAATCATCTTCACCGGTCAGATTGATGCTTACTTCGGCTATGAGCTTGGCACTCTCGAATACAGGACGTTGCGATTTGAGACCGAGTACCTGCCCGACACCTCCAACTTTCAGGGTAACGCCATCGTGAACTACACCGACCGTGATACACCGTTCACCAGATGCATAGAGCACAGGCATTTCTACCCCGGCCTTGAGGTTTCCGGGACAGTGATAACCCGTGAGTACAGCGCGGAATGGCAGGCAGGAGATGAGCCGTATTACCCCGTCAACAACGAGCGGAACAACTCAATGTACGAGGGCTACAGGAAGTTAGCGGCTGAGAGATGCCCGAACGTGGTATTTGCCGGGAGACTTGGGGGGTACAAGTATTACGACATGGACGTTGCGGCATTGAAGGCTCTTGAGCTCACTGATGAGGTCTTCGGGAAATAACAGGCATAACCTGAAAATTTCAGGAGAAAGGACATTGACAACCATGAAAAAACGTGCATATAATGGCTTCGGGCTTCGGGTTCTTTTGCTGTAAATTTCCTCTGTGCGTGGGACAGGCGGGGACGTGAAGTTTCGTGGTCAGGTACACACTTAGGACTGTTCAGCTCACTTCAGGAATTTGCAGATGTAATTGATATTCCACTTCTCTACAATTTCACAGCACGCGCTTTAGGCAAGGCTCGCAACATTCTCGACAGGCTGACGGGGTCAAGCGACTTCATGACGCTCCACACCAGAATGTGCGAACACCAGATACGCAGGGCAGCACTCAACAAGAACGCTCCCTGCCTCATGTTCACCGAATACCTCACGGAATACACACCACAAAGCTATCTCTATCAGGATCTCACTGTTGACTACCTCATGAGGATGCGGGTAAACCCCCGGCTCATGAAGTACACTCCCCTTCCGCCGAGAGTAAGGCCGGAAAAAGCACAAGCCAGGCTCGAACATACCATGAAGGTGAACAGGACATGCGCCGGTCTCTTCACGATGTCTGAATACCTAGCTGATGACCTCGTCCGTAACTCAGGGATTGACCCCGCGAAAGTCCATCACGTCGGCGGCGGCTGCAACATTGACACCTCACGCATAAATACTCAGGGAAGGAACGGCTGGAGGTTTCTTTTTGCCGGGAGGGACTGGGAACGCAAGAACGGGGCTCTTGTCGTTGAAGCCTTCGTGAAGTTGCGGAGGAAGTACTCTGACGCTGAGCTGTACATTGCCGGGCCTTCTCGTGTTCCTGATGAGGTCAGCGGCGTTGAGGGCGTGAAGTTTCTCGGCTTGCTGGGCTACGGGGAGCTCACGGAATACTTCAACCTCTGCGATTTCTTCGTGATGCCGTCAAAATTCGAGGCTTATGGTAT
Organism: Synergistaceae bacterium; assembly: GCA_017405525.1. GTDB lineage: Bacteria > Synergistota > Synergistia > Synergistales > Aminobacteriaceae > JAFUXM01. The sequence continues at coordinate 35,906 of JAFRAH010000007.1, read as the reverse complement.
CGTTTTCCCGGAGGCCCTGATATTCGGCCTGCCCTGCATCGGTAAAGACACCTGCGCAATGCCTGAGTTCATTCAGGACGGTGTGAACGGCGCGCTGATTCATGATGACGATCCTGACGAGCTCGCCGGATGCATGGAACGCCTCATCACTGACAGGAAGGACCTCAAGGCATACGTTGCGGCAATGCATGAGGAGTACCTGCGCAAATATTCATGGAGTGCTGTCGCTGAAAGAATCGTGAAGGTCATGAAGGACGACGGGTTCTAGATGTCGTAGTCCTTGAAGGCTGAGGGGTCAAGTGATTTTATCTCGACCACTTCCCTGACGTTGACGCAGAAATTGTGAACTATCATCAAGCGCGCCAGTATATGACCGTCTATGAGGATGATGTGCTTTTTCTTTGCGTAGTCCTGTGCGGGTTTCGAGAAGTTCGCGTTCGTCGCAAGAAGCCCGCGCCCTGCCTTACGTTCAACAGCATCACCGAAGCTCTGCATGTTCCAGCTCGTTATGATACTGCCCTTCTCCAGTTTCCTTGTCTGTATGTAGATGGGATTGTAGCCCGGCCTGTCCTCGATGATGATGCCCTGAATTGCTCCGGCACTTGTGCGGCGTTTGGCGTTCTTGAAGACCTCGTAGCCCATCCGTATGAGTAGGTCGGTGATGAGCTGCTCGAAACCTGCGGGGGATAATTCGTTCACCCTCGCCAGAATCTGACTGATTAGGCTCTCATAGTCAGAGGTCTCGTTGCTGTTCTCACTGAGATTGAATCCTGAACGCTCATTCATACTTTGTTCACACTGCCGAAATTTTTTCTGCTATTATAATAAATTATCGATACCCGTTAAAGGAATTGCAGACATGGCCATAAAACTAATAGCTTCAGATTTGGACGGAACATTATTGCTTAACGGTGCCCAAGATTTGCGGCCTGATACCTGCGGCTATATCCGTCAGCTCTCAGAGATGGGGGTAATCTTCTTTGCGGCAAGCGGAAGGCAGTACTACAACCTCCAGAATCTTTTTGCCCCAGTGAAAAACATTATCGGCTACATTTGCGAGAACGGTTGCGTGTCATTCTTCAGGGGTGAACGTCTCAGCAAGTCAACAATGAACCGGCAAACAGCCCGCGAAATCATCAGAGGGATACTCAGACACGGAGCTTGTGAGGTCATGGCATCCTGTGAGGAGGTCTGCTACATTCAGCCCAAGAACGAGGCATTTCACCTCCACATAAGAGACACGGTAAAGTACAACGTCTGGGCAGTTCCTGACATTCTGGCGGTTGAAGAGGACTACCTCAAGATAGCGGTCTATGAGCATGACGGCAATACTGATTTCCGGCACTGGCAGGAGAATTTCGGCACTTCCTGTGATGTCGTGACCAGCGGCAGGGAATGGATCGACTTCATGCCTCACGGGGTCAACAAGGGCTCAGCGTTAAGGCACGTCCTCGATGTCTTGGGTATCTCACCGTCCGAGTGCATGGCTATCGGCGACAACGACAACGACCGCGAGATGATGGAGCTTGCGGGGTATCCTGTTGCTGTCGTGAGCGCAAAGCCTCAGATCCGGGCACTGGCCGAAATCGAGACCGACACGGTGGAAAATCTCATGCTCCGAATCATTCAGGGACGCTTATAGTGAACCGGGCAGCCTGATACACACTCGATGACCTCGTCAGCAAGTTCCGCAAGCCTCACGTGAAGTTCAGCCATGAGCCGGATATAGTCCATAGTTGAAGGGTCATAGTCCACGCCGTCAGAGAACAGGTCATCAGCCACAACAATAACATTCCCGGCACGTTCAAGGATGCCCGCAAGGTCATGAAGTATTATCCCTGATACATGGCCGGACTGCCTTGCTCCCTCGTCAGTGAACATTTCGTTGGCCGCCCAAGTTGTGAGGCTCTCGATCAGGACGCTTGAGCCTTCAAGAATCTCAATGCCGCCCAATCCTTCAGGGCACTCGATGGTGATGAAGCCTTTTCCCTCACGCATGGCCTTGTGTTTTTTGACACGTTCCCTCATTTCGTCGTCATATATTCTTGAGGTTGCCACGTAGATTTTGGGAGTGCCTGAAAGTTCGGAGAGCCTCATTTCTGCGTACCTGCTTTTGCCGCTGCTTGACTGCCCGGAAATTAATATAAACATGTCTGCTATAATAACCTAAAATTTTTCTTCAGGACAATTTTATTGATACACATGAAATTCAGGACAACAATTTTTCTGGCACTCTTCACACTGATTTCCTCAAGGGCTTGTGCCGGCCTCAAGGTAATATGCAGCATGTACCCCGTCTACGATTTCACCAGAGCCATCACAAGGGAGCTTGCAGATGTCAGCCTCCTCCTCAAGCCCGGAACTGAACCCCACGAATACGAGCCTTCACCGCAGGACATAATGGCACTTCATGATGCTGACGTTTTCGTTTTCACCGGCAGTAACATGGAGCAATGGGCCGGGAAAATCTCAGACTTGCTCGGTGATACGGTGATAGTCGATGCCTCAGAGAATATCCCCCTATCCGGCAATGACCCCCACATATGGCTTGACTTGTCGCTGGCTCAAAGGATGGTCATGAACATTCTGGCTGGCCTCGTGAAGGCTGACCCCGATAATTCCGGGACATACACGCACAACGCTGAAGAATATTGCTCGGAGCTTGGAGCTCTTGACGCTGAGTTCACGGCCATGAAGAAGGACAGGGCTTTAGTGTTTGCGGGGGAGTTCTCTTGCGGGTATTTCGTGAGGCGTTACGGCTTCGAGTACGTCAGCGCATATGACGGCGAGAATGAACCATCAGTGCGGCGGATGTCTGAGGTGATACGCTACATACATGAACACAGGACACGCTATATTTTCGCGGACTACGGGGCAGTCTCACAGGTTACGCGGGCAATAAGCGACGAGACCGGGGCAAGAATCCTAACCTTCGGGACAGGGCACAACGTCCCAAGCGATGATGTCACGTTCCTCCAGATCATGCGGGAGAACTTCAGGAACATAACGGAGGCCATGAATGATTGAGAGGCTGAGGCTCACTGATGCCGTCATAAAGTACGGTGATGTTGTCGCGGTCAACGGTGTATCACTGACAGCAAGAGCCGGGGAAATCGTATTCATCACTGGCGCAAACGGCTCCGGGAAATCAACGCTCACTAAGGGGATTGCCGGGCTTCTTCCGCTGAGTTCCGGGACGCTTGAACGTTCCTCCCGAATGTCCTACGTTCCGCAGTTCGAGGAGGCAGACCGTGATTTTCCCGCAAGAGCTGGTGAGATCGTCATTACCGGGACACAGAGGCCGGGAAAACTCTTCTACACCCATGAAGACCATGAACGAGCTGACGAGGCCATGAACGGGCTGGGAATACTGGGGCTTTCGGGGCGCGAGATCAGGACGCTCTCAGGCGGGCAGCTAAGGCGTGTGTTTCTTGCGCGGGCAATTTGCGGACGGCCTGAGCTCTTATTGCTCGATGAACCTTGCGCGGGTCTTGACGCTCTGAGCCATGAGGTGCTTTTCGGCGTTCTGCGGAAGATGCTTGCGGGGGGCTGTGCTGTAGTTATGGTTACGCACGACATCTCGGACATTGACGGGATACCTGAAGGCCACAGAATCACTCTCTCAGGCGGAAAGGTCATCAGGCAATGAGTGAGCTCCTCGAAATACTCTCTTATCCGTTCGCTTACAGGGCACTGATTGCGGGCTCGTTAATCTCCGTATGTGCCTCAGTCCTGGGCGTAATCCTCGTACTCAAGCACTACTCGCTTATCGGTCATGGCCTCTCTGAGATTGGCTTTGCGTCGCTCTCGGTGTCCTCAGCACTGGGACTCCCTCCCATGTACGTAGCCGCACCGTCGGTATTCATTGCCTCGTTCGTGATTATGTTCGTGAGCCGGAAATACAGGACTGCCGGGGACATCGCAATAGCCGCCGCGTCATCTTCAGCCCTTGCACTGGGTATAGCTGTCTCATCGCTGACGGGTTCGGCCTCAAATATGGGCTCGTACCTTTTCGGGAGCGTCCTGGCAATGTCTGAAGGTGATCTGTGGTTCTCGGTTGTCCTTTCGCTGGCAGTAATGGCAACCTTCATCATCTTCTACAACCGGCTGTTCCTCATCACCTACAATGAAGACTATGCTCGCTCACTGGGAATCAACCCGGCATTCTGGCAGTTCGTCATCTCGATACTCACGGCTCTTGTCGTCGTTATGGGTATGAGGATGACCGGGACACTCCTAATCTCAGGTGTGGTTATACTCCCAGCAGTAACGGCGAAAAATCTCGCGTCAGGCTTCCGTTCCCTCGTGGTAGTGTCGGGGGCAGTGTCATTCATTGCGTTCATTGGGGGGCTGATACTCTCGTTCATCGTGAACATTCCTGCAGGTGCCGGGGTTATCCTCATGAACTCGGCAATATTGATACTCGTTAAGGTGCTGGTGAAGTCATGACGGGAAAAGGTCATCGTCTGTCTACATTTGCGTTTGTTCTCGGAGCAACGGGCTCACCACTGGCGGCAACGTTCAGCTTATTGGGCAGTACGTTCCCTGACTCGTCTGAATATGTCTTCTTTGGGAAGAGACGCAACAGGTATCACCGGCGTTATACTCACTGGTTCATTCCGTGGCTGGCTATGGCTTATGTGTGCTTCTCGCGGGCAAGATGGATTGTCCCCCGGCTGTCAGTCCTGGTTGACGGGAAGAACGCTCACCTTGACGTTTGGGCTTGCGCGGGGTTCTGGCTGATGGGCTGTGTCCTCCACATTCTGGAGGATGCCTGGTGTGGTACTGTTCCGTTCCTCATTCCCTGGAAGAGGAGCGTAGGGATGCACGTCTTCCACATGGCGAAGAAGGCCGGGGAAATGAGCAGGGGGGAGAAGAATTTTGTGCTCTGCTGTGTGGGAATATCCCTGCTCGCGTTCATGTTCAGGGCGTTCACGCTGGGGAGCTTTGCCGACTTCCTCCTGATGCTGTGGAGGAACATATAGCACCCTTCATTGACCTCAAGAACTCCCCGACATGTTTGGGTGCCTCACGTCCATATTGGGCGATAATCTTCACGATTGCCGAGCCAACTATAACGCCGTCAGCAATCCCGGCCATGTTCCGGGCCTGCTCTGGTGTCGAGATTCCGAAGCCTATTGCACATGGGATGTCTGAACTCCTGCGTACTGCCCTGATGATTGCGCCGAGGTCGGTAGTAATCTCGCTCCTTGTCCCTGTAACTCCCAGGCTTGAGACCACATAGAGGAAGCCTTCAGCCTCGCGGGCTATCATCTCTATCCTTGCCTCAGACGTTGGGGCTACCATTGAGATCAGGGCAACGTCATTCTTGCGGCAATAGGGCAGGAACTCGTCCTTCTCCTCGTAAGGCAGGTCAGGGATAATGAGGCCATCAATCCCTATGTCATGACACGATGATATGAACTTGTCCGAACCGTAAGAGAACACGACATTTGCATACGTCATGAAGACGAGGGGAATGCTAATATCCTCCCTGAGTTCACGAACCATAGCAAAAACTTTGTCGGTAGTTATGCCGCCCTTCAACGCCCGGTAATTTGCCGACTGTATCACCGCACCTTCAGCCGTTGGGTCAGAGAACGGTATACCCAGCTCCACAATGTCAGCTCCATTCTTGACAGCCTCATGAACTACTGCCTTAGTTGTCCCGGTGTCAGGGTCCCCGCACGTAATGAACGGGATGAACGCCTTACGTCCTCCACTGAATGCCTCACGTATCCTAGTCATGTATATTCTCCCCCCTGTATCTCGCGATTGCCGCACAGTCCTTGTCGCCACGCCCCGAAACCGTAACCACAATCACCTTGTCCCTGCCCATTCCGGGAGCTATCTTCATTGCGTGTGAAAGTGCATGAGCCGACTCAATCGCGGGAATTATCCCCTCAGTCCGTGAAAGGTACTCGAACGCTCTCACTGCCTCCTCGTCAGTAACAGGGACGTATTCAGCGCGGCCTGTGTCGTGAAGGTGGGCATGTTCCGGGCCAATTCCGGGGTAATCCAGCCCTGCAGAGATCGAGTAGACGGGAGCAATCTGCCCGAACTCGTCCTGACAGAAATACGACTTCATGCCGTGAAATATCCCCAGCCTCCCGGTTGAGATTGTGGCAGCCGTCTCGAACGTATCAATGCCACGACCTGCCGCCTCACAACCGATTAACCTCACAGTCTCATCATTGAGGAAGTGGTAGAAGCTCCCTATAGCGTTAGAGCCCCCTCCTACGCACGCAATGACACAGTCCGGCAGCCTACCCTCGCGCTCCATGACCTGAGCCCTAATCTCCCGTGAGATCACCGCCTGGAAGTCCCTCACAATCACCGGGAAAGGGTGAGGCCCCATAACCGAGCCCAGGCAGTAATGAGTGTCGTCAATCCTCGATGTCCATTCCCTGAATGCCTCCGAGACTGCATCCTTGAGCGTCCCTGTTCCTGTCTTGACAGGGACAACCTCAGCACCCAGAAGCCTCATCCTGTAGACGTTGAGAGCCTGCCTGATTGTGTCCTCCACTCCCATGAAGACGACACAGGACATTCCCATTAACGCCGCCGCCGTGGCCGTGGCTACCCCGTGCTGTCCTGCTCCTGTTTCAGCGATGAGCCGGGTTTTGCCCATTCGCCGGGCTAAGAGTGCCTGCCCTAATACGTTGTTGATCTTGTGCGCTCCCGTATGGTTGAGGTCTTCACGCTTGAGGTAGATTTTTGCCCCGCCTAAGTCCTCCGTCATTCTCCGGGCGTAATAGAGCCTTGAGGGTCTGCCTGCGTAGTCGTTCAGCAATGCCGTCAGCTCAGCGTTGAAGCCAGCGTCATCCTTCCAGTGGTTATAGGCGCGTTCAAGCTCATTTACCGCGTTCATTAGTGTTTCGGGGATATACTGCCCGCCGTGAACCCCGAAGCGTCCTGCCTTGTTCGTCATGAATTACTCTCCTTCCCTCTGACTGCCTCAATGAATGCCGACATTTTAGCCCTGTCCTTCACCCCGTCAGTCTCAATCCCTGAGCTCACGTCCACAGCATAGGGCGACAACCTCCCGACTGCCTCCGAAACGTTGAAGGGGTCAAGTCCTCCTGCAAGGAAGTAGGGCCGGGTTATTCCCCGTATGATGTCCCAGTTGAAGGCTTTACCCGTTCCCATTCCTGAGTCGAGCATCACGTAGTCAGCCGTGCAACTTTCAGCCTTCATGATGTCGTCCTTACCACTGACCTTGAACGCCTTGATTGTTGGCCTGTCAGTGAGTCCCTTGAGTCGCGATATATATTCCCTGTCTTCATGGCCGTGTAGCTGTACCACGTCAATGATGCCTCTGCTCACAATGCCAGCGATGACTTCAGGACGCTCATCAACGAACACACCGGCAACAAAAATTCCGGGCTTGAGTTTTTCGCGGAGTGCCTGAGCTTTTACGGGGGATATGAAGCGTTTGCTTTGGGGCCAGAAAACGAAGCCTATATAGTCAGGCATAAGGTCATTCACTGCCTCGATGTCAGAAATCCTAGAGAGCCCGCAGAATTTCACACGCACCATCACAGCAACGCCTTCAGTTCCGAGAGCATGGCCGCCTTGTCGGGTGAACGCATGAGTGCCTCACCTATGAGCACAGCGTCAGCCCCGAAGTCCTGCGCCGCCTTAACGTCCCGGGCATCCTTCACGCCGCTTTCAGACACGAACAGGACATCATGGGGGATTAACGCCCTGAGCCTCCCTGCATTGGCCATGTCTACGGTAAAATCTTTCAGGTTTCGGTTGTTCACGCCAATAACCCGCGCGCCTGCATTGAGTGCCGAGTGTATTTCCGCCTCATCATGTGCCTCAACTAGTGCCGAAATTCCCAGAGTGTCGCAGAGCCGTATATAGTCCCTGAGATTTTGGCCGTCAAGTATCGCGCAGATGAGTAAGACTGCCGAAGCACCGAGTAATTTTGCCTCGTATACCATGTACTCGTCGACAACAAAATCTTTCCTCAGCACCGGGATTTTCACTGCCCCGGCAATTTCTTTCAGGTAGTCATTACTCCCAAGAAAATATTTTGGCTCAGTTAGGACGGATATAGCATCAGCACCTGCCGCCTCGTAATCCCTCGCAATCTCCAAGTAGGGGAACTCCGGGGCAATAAGTCCCTTTGACGGTGAAGCCTTCTTGCACTCGCAGATGAACGAGAGACCTTCACGCCTCAGTGCCGCCTCAAACGAAAAATCCCCACCAGGACGAGCCAATGCCTCCTGACGTAATGCCTCAAGGGGTAATTTCTGCCGGGACAAACTCACTCTTTCGCGGGCAAAACCTGCAAGCTCATCGAGAATATTCATGCCTTGTTGCTGACCTCAATAAACCTGTTCAGTGTCTCCAGTGCCTTCCCGCTGTCTATGAGTTCACCCGCAAGACTGATGCCCTCCTTCATGTCTTGAGCTTTCCCTGCAATGTAGAGTGATGCCCCTGCGTTCATGAGCACGGCATTGCGCTTGTGGCCATGTTTGCCCCTGAGAATTTCCCGGACTATCTCCGCATTCTCTGAGGGAGTTCCGCCCTTGAGGTCATCCTTTGAGCACCTCTCAAGGCCAAAATCTTCCGGCTTGATGACGCATGACCTGAACCAGCCGTCCCGTATCTCACATATTGTTGTTGGTGAGCTCAGGGAAATTTCATCGAGCTTGTCCTGCCCGTAAACCACCATTCCGCGCTTGACCCCCAAAGACACGAGGACATTAGCCAGCGGGTTGACGAGGTACTCATCATAGACACCTAGCAGTTGCATCGTTGGACTTCCGGGATTAGTGAGAGGGCCGAGAATGTTGAAGACCGTCCTGAAACCGAGCTCTTTACGGATTGCCCCGACATACTTCATTGAGGTGTGGTATTTCTGCGCGAAGAAGAAGCAAATTCCCACAGTCTTGAGGAGCTCTATGCACTTTTCGGGGGATTGCTCGATGTTCACTCCGAGAGCCTCAAGGCAGTCTGCTGTCCCGCACTGTGAGGAGGCTGCCCTGTTGCCATGTTTTGCGACCTTCACCCCTCCTGATGCCGCTACAAGTGCTGAGGTTGTCGAGATGTTGAAGCTGTGGGCATTGTCCCCGCCAGTCCCTACGATCTCGAACACGTCCATTCCCGTATCAACCTTAAGGGCGTGGTCTCTCATTGCCGCCGCACAGCCTGCAATCTCGTCCGTTGTCTCAGCCCTCGCGCTCTTCGTAGACAAAGCCGAGAGGAACGCCGCGTTCTGTGTAGGTGTCGTTGAGCCGCTCATTATCTCGTTCATTACTTCATAGGCTTCGCTGTATGTCAGGTCTCCCTTGTTCACGAGCTTTATTATTGCGTCCTTTATCATGTGTGAATATTCCTGCCTGTCCTGAAATTTATTCGGTGATAATAGCAATTAAGCCTCCCGAAAAACAGACACATCACTAAATCATTTATGAGCTTAAACCTTCATCATGACTGAGAAACTTTACTTTTTCATGTGCGGGTGCTAAACTCCTACAGTTACTAACAAATACTAATATTCAGGGAGTGTTTAAACTTTTCATGGCAACACGCAGAGAACCTAGATTCAAATTGTGCCGTCATTTGGGCGTGAACGTCTGCGGTCATCCCAAGGCTCTCAAGCGCACGGACACAAAGAAGTCATCAGCCACAGCAGCACGTACAGGTCAGAAGGTCTCACAGTACGGCCTCCAGCTCTTGGAGAAACAGAAGATCAAGGCCTATTACGGGATACTTGAGAGGCAGTTTGCGCGTTACTTCGAGATGGCAGACAAAAGCGACGAGATGACCGGCGTAGCTCTCCTTAAGGCTCTTGAGTGCAGGCTCGATAACCTCGTCTACAGGATCGGTTTTGCCCGCTCAATCCGTCAGGCCCGCCAGCTCGTTACGCACGGCCATGTTCTCGTGAATGGCTCAAAGGTGGACATCCCTTCATTCGGCGTGAAGGTCAACGACGTAATCAGCCTCAAGGAGAAGACGAGGACTAACCCCCTTGTTGAGGCAAACTTCAACGGCCTCGTGTCGTTCAACTGCCCGTATATCGAGAAGGACAAGGCACAGTTCAGCGCGAAACTCGTACGTGAGCCCATGCGTGAGGAACTGCCGATTGACGTAACAGAAATCCTTGCGGTCGAGTTGTATTCAAAGTAGCAATAATGTAGAATAACACCGTAACACAATATAGCTCTTATCGAGAGAGGTGGAGGGACCGGCCCTTTGAAGCCCGGCAACCTGTTTGAATCAGGTGCCAATACCGGCAGCAAGTTAAAGCTGGATGATGAGAGAGAGAACAACAAAAAATTAGCGTGTACTCTCTTGAATTGTTCAGGAGGGTACATTTTTTTGTGGAGGTATGTATAAATGGCAGACAACTTCATATTTTCATCGGAGTCAGTAACTGAAGGACACCCCGACAAGGTAGCGGATCAGATTTCGGACGGCGTACTTGACGCAATCCTAAGAGATGACCCAATGGGCAGGGTAGCATGTGAGGTTCTCGTGTCCACTGGTTTTGTCGTTGTTGCTGGGGAGATCACCACGAAGGCACGCATCGACATTCAGAGGATAGCCCGCGAGACCATCAACGGCATCGGCTACACGAGGGCTAAATACGGGTTTGACGGCGAGACATGCGCTGTGTTCCTTGCGATAGACGAGCAGTCAGGGGACATTGCGCAGGGAGTGAACAACGCAATAGAGGTGCGTGATGACTCATCGATAACCGAGCAGGACATAGCCAGGACAGGAGCAGGAGACCAGGGAATGATGTTCGGTTATGCCACAAACGAGACAAAGGAATTTATGCCCATGCCCATAGCGTTATCACATGCCCTAGCCCGTCAGCTCACGAAGGTACGCAAGGACGGTACACTGTCATATCTCAGACCTGACGGGAAGACTCAGGTGTCATTGCGTTACGAGAACAGGAAGGCAGTACATGCTGACACCATCGTAGTATCATCACAGCACAGCCCCGACTCAAGCCTCAATCAGATTAGGGCAGACATCATCGAGCACGTCATCAACCCGATAGTTCCGGGAAATCTCATCGACAAGGACACAAGGATATTCGTAAACCCTACAGGGCGTTTCGTGAAGGGCGGGCCAATGGCTGACTCAGGACTTACCGGGCGCAAGATCATCGTCGACACATACGGCGGCTGGGTACCACATGGCGGCGGGGCGTTCTCCGGGAAAGACCCCACGAAGGTCGACAGGAGCGGGGCATACATGACACGTTACGCGGCAAAGAACATCGTTGCGGCGGGACTTGCTGACGAGTGCCAGATACAGGTGGCCTATGCTATCGGTGTCGCTGAGCCTGTGTCGCTGAACGTCAACACATTCGGGACGGGGAAAATCAGCGAGGACAAGATCGCAAAGCTGCTCCGTGAGCATTTCGACTTCAGGCCCGCGGCGATAATCAGGGACTTAGACCTCCGCAAGCCACAGTACAAGCCCCTTGCTGCTTATGGGCACATGGGAAGGATTGACCTGCCGGAACTTCCGGGATGGGAGAAGACTGACAGGGCTGAAGAGCTCAGGAAGGCCGCAGGGATTTAGCTGACGGATTGGGTGATGCCCTCCTCTTGGGTTAAGGGGAGGGTATTTTTTTTGCTACCTAGATATTATTTTCCTGACTGCCGTTAATAGTGTCCCAATGAATCCGTTCTTCCTCGAACGCCTCATGAAGCCTGAAATACGCCTTGAGATTTTCCCGGTCTTGTCCTTTCGGAGGTTGAGCCTGCCTATAAGCGTCATTTCCTGAGAGTATTTCTTCAGGACAGCCTCAATAATCTCAGGCTTGCGGTCATACTGATGGATTACCGCCGCTATTTCTCCCTTGCCGTTCAGTACGTTGCCTTCAGCGTCAAGATGTATGCTGCTACCGGGTGTTAATCCTACTGTCAGAACATAGCCGTCTGAGTTTTCGCTTTTCACGAGAAAGTCATCACTGAATATTTTTTCGTGGTAAATGAGCCAGTTGCCAGAAGCCTGGTCGCATACCCTGAAATATGGATAATCGTTTGAGTTGATATGTCCAGACATTGCTGATGAGAACTTCAGGAACTCACTTGCTGTTCCCCATACAGTGCCGGTGCAAATTATGCGCTCGTTCTTCATGCTCCCGTAAACTTCGGCACCGTAGCGGGTCATGAGCCAGTTCTGGTTGCAGTTCTCCGTAAGGTATCCGTCCTCAAGCGCAATGCCGAGAAATGGTTTATCCCCGCAGTAATTGAACACGTCATCCTGGAAGACGGCATCCCTGACATCAGACGTAAACACAAAATCGTAATCGCTGATATGTCCCTTCAGGTAGCCAGTATAGAGCTCCCAGCGGAAATCATTGACGCATCCTGCCTTTAACCTTTCTGGTATGGGTATGAGTTCAATGCCGGTTGCCTTCATCTTGTCTGTGGCCTTTGGGGTCATTCCATCAACGAACATAACGCAGTCGCAGTTCCCGAAGCCAGCCCGCGCATATGAGTTGAAGAACGGGGCTACCTCATTCCAGCCGTAATTGGTTACAGCTCCGATAATCAGGTTCCTGCCCATTCATCGCACCCCCACACAAAAACAGCCCTTCCTCAAAGACGTACGGAAGAGCCGCATAGTTTTCGTGTTCGTGGTTGTCAGGGTTAGAGCGTGGGAGCTGTTACTGTGTGAGCCTGAAAGGGTGCATACATGGCCGCAAGCCGCAAGCCGCAAGCCGCAAGCCATTATAGCGATTTGTGCTCAAAAGTGTCAAGTCCTTCCTCCTGAATTTTTGTCGCATTATACCATGCAAGAAGATGGATGGCATAATGCGGGTCAGCCCTCGCAGTAAGCGTAAAGCACTGTTTCGCCTTGATGGGAATCATAGCGTCTCAGTAAAAATTTATACTCAGGGACAAGGGACAATATATAGCCGGGTATCTCGCAGATGTCGTCAGGCTTGTGGTAAACGCATATAGCAAGGCGGGGATGGTTCTTCATGATGGTATTCTTCGCACCCTGGAGGGATCTCAGCTCTGCACCCTCTACGTCCATCTTGATGAATGTTACAGGCTCATCCATAACAACATTGTCTATTGCCGTAAGCTGGGCTTCAACATTGCCATCACTGAATACATTACTGCCTGTTGTTCCAGAAGGATTTATTTTGACGGTAGCATCAGAATCCCACGTGCCTTTTCTGACAAGAGTTACTCTGTCGCTGTAAGGTCTGAGATTTTCCTCGTACTTCCTTGCAGTCTCCGGGTCAAACTCGAACGAATATATACGCCTGACTTTGTCCCCTCCCCATTTCAGGAAACGAAGAGCCGTATCTCCTGTATATGCTCCAGCGTCAACGATAACTTCACCTTCAACGGGACTGAACACGTCAACATACTGTATCTCCTCATGCTTTCCCCAAATGAACCCTGCAATGTCATTAGGCAGCCCGATTTTCTCAGCATATCGTTTAATTTCATCGTAGTAACGGGAATTAACCGCCGCAATAATCAGTTCCGAGCCCGCTACGAACCCGCCGCCGAGAAATTCCTTGAGGGACATTATCCTGCACTTGCCGAGAGAGTTATACGTGTACAGGAGGTTACAGGAATACTCCGCGCTCTTAAGGTCATCATGATAAAGGACAACACAGCCAGTGTAATCGCTCTTCAAGAAATTGCCCTCCCAGTAACCAACAACGGGGCTGCCTTTAATTTGTGTATACGTCCAGCCTTTCTGCATTGCCCTGTTCATGAAGATGTTGTTGTTGCCCGTCCTCAAGAACTCGTTGTTGTCGTAGAGAATTTCACGCGATAACTCATCCTGATAGTACGGAAGATACTTCAACGCCCGCCTGCGTATCAGCTCCTTCCTGATAAACCTGCGGTAAGGCCATGCCGCCACCCTGTAAGGTACTCTCAGAATCGGGAGCATGGACTCCGGGCAGTGTTCCTTGACGAAATCCTTAACGCCCATTCAGAACACCCCCCACACAAAAACAGCCCTTCCGAAATACATACGGAAGAGCCGCAAAATTTTCGTGTTCGCTGGAATTATTGCTGTGTGAGTCTAGAAGGTTGCAGATATGACCGTGAGCCGTGAGCCGTGAGCCATTATAGCGATTTGCCTTCAAGCGTGTCAAGTCCTTTCTTTTGGGATTTCTAGCATTATATCACGCAAAGAGCATCGTGAAGAACACCACATACACCAATCCCGGCAGCATGTCCCCCAGCTTGAGGCTCGTAACCTTGAGCATGTTCAGGCCGATACCCATGATCATCAGGCCGCCAAGCCCCGAAATATTCGCGTACATGTCCGCAGTGATGAACCCCTCAAGCCCCGAAGCCGCAAGCGTAATTCCCCCCTGGTACAAGAACATTGGGACAACCGAGAAGAGAACACCCAGACCGTAAGCCCCCGCAAGCATGGCCGACGCTATTCCGTCCATTACGCCCTTAGTCATGAGGATTTCCGGGTTGTGCCTCAAGCCGTCCTCAATTGCCCCGATTATCGCCATTGAACCCACACAGAATAGCAGCGTTGCACTCACAAACCCCTGAGTGAACCGGGCGTTTGACGTGTGAAGCCGGGCCTTCAGGTTGTCGCCAAGTGAGTTGAGTTTTTGCTCGATGCCTAGAAGTTCCCCGGTTACTGTCCCGATTACCAGGCTCAATAATACGGCGATTGAGTGTTTCGTGTTAAGCGTCATGTTTATTCCCACATAGAGCGTGAAAAGTCCGAGACAGTTGAAGATTGTTGCCTGCATTCTCTCAGGTATGAACTTGCCCGCTAAGAGACCTGACGTGCTCCCTATAAGGACAGTGATTGTGTTGAAGATACTTCCCCCGGCAGGTAATGACTTGAATATTTCCAGCATGTTGAAACTCTATGCATCCCTTCATGTTTTCGTGCAATTATAACGCGTGATAGAATTGACCTCGAAAAATTATCCCATCGAAAAAAAGGAGAAGGATTTATCCCATGAAGCTCAACAACATAATGAAGCAGGCTCGTCAGATGCAGTCCCAGATGATGCAGATACAGGAGAACCTTGCCAGTGAGACAGTAGGAGCCAGTGTCGGCGGTGGAATGGTTACAACGTTGTTCACCGGACAGGGGGACATGAAGGCCATCGATATAGATCCCGAAGTGATTAACCCGGAGGAAAAGGAAATGCTCGAAGACCTCATCATCTCAGCAGTGAATGAAGGGCTCAAGAAAAGCCGCGAGCTCATGAGTGAGAAGATGGGCGGGATTACCGGGGCATTAAGTGCTATGGGTATGGGGTTATAGCCTCGTCCAATGGATCCACTGAATGAACTTGTCTCATCGCTGAAGAAGTTTCCCGGTATCGGCCTCAAGAGCGCAAGACGTATAGCCTACTACCTCATGAGGCAGGATACCCCGGAGCTTGAACGGCTTGGCTCACTCATTGCCGGGCTCAAGAAGGATCTCTATACCTGCTCCCAGTGCGGCAACGTATCACCACAAGACCCGTGCACTATATGTTCTGATCCGCTGAGGAAAAAAGATACTCTCTGCATTGTTGAGGACATCGAGGCACTCTCAGTTTTTGAGCAGGCAGGAATCTACAACGGTCTCTATCACGTTCTTGGCGGGAGAATATCCCCGGCATCGGGCAATGACCTTTCAGATGAGGCCGCTGAATTTCTCCGGCAGCACATAATGAAGCTCAGACCCTCAGAGGTCATCATAGCCACAACACCAAGAATTGAAGGCGACATTGCATATTACACGCTGCTTGACGTTCTTCAAGGCTCACACGTGAAGAAGATCACGAGGCTTGCTTATGGTTTGCCATTGGGAGGGTCTATAGAGTTTGCCGACAGGGTAACTCTTCATTCAGCACTTGAGGGAAGGAGGCAGATAATGTGAGGGAATTTTCGTTCATCATTGCGGCGGGCGGAAGAGGCTCACGAATGGGCGGGGAACGAAAACAGTTCATGACACTTTCAGGCCGTCCCTTGTGGCGTTGGAGTGCGGACAATGCGGCAGGTCTTCAGGATTCCGGGATTCGTGAGGTTGTCCTTGTCGTCCCTGAAGGCTCCGGGGAAAATCCCGAATGGCCCGGAAACTCGATACCCTTCCGCGTAATTCACGGGGGATCTGAGCGTGCCTTGTCGGTGCTGAATGGACTTAGTGCCGCAAGCTGTGATTACGTTCTGGTTCATGATGCCGCCCGTCCGTTCGCGACACCTGAGCTTTTCCGCCGGCTGATGGATTCTGTGGGAGATGATGCCGGGGTTGTCCCTGTCCTTCCTGTGAGCGATGCCCTGAAACGCATTGAGGCCGGGAAAATCTCGTGCGTTGAACGTGAGGGGCTCTACATCACGCAGACACCTCAAGCATTCCCGCGGAAGGCACTCATTGAGGCTGTAAAGGCTTGTCCCGGCGCAAAGGATGAGGCTGAGGCATGGGAGCGTTCCGGCCATGAACTGCGCAGTGTTGAGGGCGAGCGTCTGAACTTCAAGGCTACCGTGAGGGAGGACATGATGATAGCTAGGGCACTGACTGAACGGCGGATAACCAGGACAGGACTCGGCTGGGACGTTCACCGTCTCATTCCTGAACGAAGGCTGATACTTGGAGGCGTGAATATCACTGATACACGGCTGGGACTTCTTGGGCATTCTGACGCTGACGTTCTCACTCATTCGGTGATGGATGCAATTCTTGGCGGTGCCGGGCTTCCTGACATCGGCAACCTTTTTCCGGCAAGTGATGAGGCTTTCAGGGGAGCTGACAGCATGGAGCTCCTGCGTGAGGTAATGCGGCGCGTCAAAGCTGAGGGCTGGGAGGTTGAGTTTGTTGACGCTGTACTGACTGCCCAAGTTCCGAGACTGAACAGGTACAGGGAGGAGATCATGCGGAACATGGCCGGGTTCTTCCCGTTCAACCTGAAGTTCAAGTCAGCAGAGGGGCTTGATGATTCAGGACGTGGCTTGTGCATGACTTGCCGGGCAGTTGCGACACTGGGGAGGGTGATTGTGTGATGCTTGCGTTCAGGCACAACAGGGAATGCGACGCTAATTTATGGTTCGGTGAGCTTGCACTGAATGACTTTGAGCAGTTCGTGTTCAATGACGATATTCTTATGCCGCCGCTTTTTGACGCGTATGATGATTTCGTTGACCATTCTTGGCCGGAGTTCGTTGAAGATAACTCGTTCATGTAAATCATGCTGACACTGGGAATAGAAACAAGCTGTGATGATACCGGCGTGGCAATACTGCGCGGTGAACGTGAAGTGCTCTGTGAATATCTCTCAAGCCAGATAAAGGATCATTCACGATTTGGCGGGGTAATCCCTGAATTTGCCGCAAGAAAGCACCTCGAAAACTTGCTGCCCCTCGTAGATGCTGTCCTGAATGAGTGCCATATATCCGGCCAAGAGCTCGACCTTATCGCCGTAACGCGAGGGCCCGGCCTGATGGGTTCGCTGATAGTGGGAGTGATGACAGCCCGTGCGCTGTCGCAGTCGTGGGGAGTTCCGATTGTCGGGGTGAATCACCTTGAGGGTCATCTTTTCGCACCACTCGTTGACGCTGAGGACATAGAGCCGCCGTTCTTGTCGCTGATAGTCTCAGGAGGACACACGGAGATAATCAGGGCTGATGCATTCGGCAGGTATGAGCTTCTTGGGCAGACACGGGACGATGCGGCAGGTGAGGCATACGACAAGGTTGCGCGGATCTTGGGGCTGAAGTACCCCGGAGGCCCTGAGATTGACCGATTGGCGAAAACAGGAAACCCTCAAGCGTTCGATTTTCCTGTGCCATTGAGGAACACAGACAAGGTAGAGTTCAGTTTCAGCGGGCTCAAGACAGCGTTGATCTGGCAGGTGAGGAAGTTCGAGGCATCAGGCGGGGATATTCCCGTGAATGACCTTTGTGCGTCGTTTCAGCGGGCAGTAGTTGATGCGTTGCTCGCCAAGATGAAACTTGCAGTGAAGATGACGGGCATCAGGCGCGTAACAGCTTCAGGGGGTGTGTCGGCCAACAGTGCCTTGAGGGAGGCACTCAGGAGGAGTGAGGGCTTCAGGGTGTGGCTTCCGTCATTGGGACGCTGTACGGATAACGCAGTGATGATAGCGATGGCGGGGGCTAATTCGTGGCTGAGGGGCAACAGGAGAAGTGAGGAGGTTCTGCCGGATCCCTCACTTCATGAATTTACACAGCAATAAATCATGTGAAAGGAGCTTGATTTTTTTCATGGCCGCATATAATGACAATATAGAGAGCAGAGAGCAGAGGCGTATTGTCTACCTTGATTTTGTGAAGGGAGTGGCGATATTCCTTGTAGTTTTTGGGCACTGCATACAGTACGGGAATGATGCTGCATTTTTTCCGTCAATGCTGTACAAAATAATATACTCGTTTCACATGCCATTGTTTGCACTTGTGAGCGGGTATTTATTTTTCCCTTCAGTTTCGCGCAGAAAGCCACTAGATGCTTTACTGAAACAGGCAAAAAGTTTTATCCTCCCTGTTGCCTCTTGGACGGTGATTTATGCGTTCATTCATTCGTTCACTGGCTTGTACAGATGGAACATTCCAGACTACCTAGCTCATGTGCTATGGTTCTTGTGGGCAATGTTCCTGTGTTCAATGGCCGTACTGTCAGCAAGAGTTTTCTTCAACGACAGCCCGATATATTACGCTGGTCTTCTTTGTGCCCTTCTCTTTGTCCCTGTGGCGGCAACAAGCGTATTCATGTACCCGTACTTTGCGGCAGGGTATTTATGGCATCGTGAAGGCTTAGGCGTTAAGACATATCTCATTTGGTCAAGGCATAAATTCATGGTTACTGCCTGCTTGATTGTGGCATGGCTATTCCTTTTCCAGTTCTACACCAACGAGGTATATATATACGGCTCAAAGATAAACATATTCAGGGGAGGAAGGATTGATGCAGGGCAGCTTGGTCTTGACATTTTCAGGTGGCTTATAGGTTTTGCAGGGGGTGCCGCCGTACTGTCATTGCTGGGGCTTGTCAGGCCGGTAAACTTCCTCGTCCTTGCAGGGACAAAGACGCTCGGAATTTATGTGATGAGCCGCTTCATGGATCAGCTCCTGCCATCAGGATACGGAGGCTATATCATGAACTTCATAGAGGCCTCAATCATCACGGCAATATGCTACGGTCTCTCAGTCCTAATCAGCAGGAACAGGACAGCAAACAAGCTGCTTCTCGGCGGAAGGTAAAACAAAACCCCCGGCCATCTCCCAGACCGGGGGCAATATATCCCTTCACCTCAGACGTTAAAGCGTATCTCTATCATGTCGCCATCCTTCACGGTGTATTCTTTGCCCTCAAGCCTGAGCACTCCCTTTTCCCGGCACTGGGCGAGTGATGCACCGTTGGCCATGAAGTCATCATACGCCACAACCTGAGCCCGGATAAATCCCCGCGCAAGGTCTGAGTGTATCGTCCCTGCCGCGTCAACTGCACTGCTCCCGTCCCTTAGTGTCCACGCCCTCACCTCATCGCTGCCCGACGTGAAGAACGAGATCAGCCCAAGCAGCTTATAGGCTTCGTGTATCAGCCTGTCGCGACCTGGCTCAGTGATTGCGAGATCCTTCATGAACTCGGCACGGTCTGATGGGTCAAGCTGCTCAAGCTCCATCTCAGTAGCCCCGTAAACCCGCACTGACTTCATCCCCCTGGCCCCAAGCTCGGCCATGAGGGGGGAAATTTCCGGCACTTCACCCGTCTGTGTGTCGTCTAGGTTCAGCACTACGAGTTCAGGCTTCAGTGTCAGGAATGCATACCCCGACAATGCACGCTTCTGTTCGTCATTCAGTGGGTATTCACGTAATGGCTTCTCCTCCAGCATGTGAGCCTCAAGCTCCCGGATTAGCTCAAGCTCTGCCGTCTCTTGGGGGGTTAATTTCTTCTTGGCCTTCTTCTCCTCAAGACGTGAAAGCCTGTTAGTGATTACCCCTAAATCCCGGTAGATTAGCTCAGCCTCGACAATCCTGAAATCACGCAATGGGTCTATAGAGTTCTCAGGGTGAGGAACTGAGGCATTCCCGAAAACACGGACGACATGAAGGAGCGCATCACTCTCTGACACGAACGACAAGAACGAGTTCCCCAGTCCCGCACCTTTTCCGGCATCACGAGAGAGCCCGGCAAGGTCAACAAACTCAACATCAGCAGGCTTCTCACTCTTTGGCTTGAAGATCTCAACGAGCCTGTCAAATCTCTCATCCGGCACGTTCACTAATGCACGGTTGGGCTCAGTCTTTCCTGACGCGTAGGGCTTGACCTCAGCACCTGCACGGGTGATGACGTTGAAGACCGTTGACTTTCCCGACAAAGGGAGGCCGATTATCCCGCACTTCAGCATGATTATTCCTCCCTAGTACTCGCGAATAGTTACGGGCATGTTCACACGGGCGAACTGCCTGAGCTCGGATATGTCCTCGTTGCTGAGGCGAATGCATCCTTCGGTGGCCATAGTCCCGCGCGAATCGGGGTCATGTGTCCCGTGAATGCCGATACCCTTCCAGCCCTTAGCGTCAAGCCTGAAGAACCACGGGCCATAAGCTCCCTTGATTTTCCCCTTGCCGTCCCGGAAATCATGACTCCAGCTTGAGGCGTTCTCGATTGATACTATCCTGAAGTTCCCGACTGGTGTCCTGTTGTCGCCAACTCTCTTTTTGTCGCCGGGGTTTCTTCCCACTGCTATGGGGTACTCTTTCACGGGCTCACTTCCCCTGTAGAGCGTTAGGGTGTATGTCGACTTGTTCACGTCAATCCTGTAACCCTCATCACTGCCTGAACGTGCCTGCCTAATACGTGGCTTGACCTCTTGAGGCTTGGCCTCCTGAGGCTTGAGTGTCTGGGGTCTGGTGATGATCCTGTCAGTTCCGGGGTTCTGTTCCGACGGAAGGACTATCTCAGCCCGCTTAGGTCTTGTACTGATTGGTATAACCACCTGCTGCCTTTCGGGCTGAACTTGGGGAGCCGGGCGTTCTGCCTCCGGGAGCCTCGCCGTAACAACCTGGACGGGCTGGGACTGAGGAGCTGAGCTGGCTACTGCCTCAGAATTTCCGGGACTGTTCAGGCCGGAATATATCCCTGCACCGATAATCACCGCCGCAACCCAGAATATACTGCGGAGGAACGGGTGAAACCTCCTTTTCACTTTCCATTTTCCGCCGCCCTGGTCTATCCATACTGTGCGGAGGGTAAACAAATCCCGGATTAACTCTTTAGCGTCCTCTTTGTTCATGGGGGTATGCACTCCTTGTTCTTGATGTGTGGGAATTTCTTTGTCCACGAAATATTAGCGCACCAACGCCAAAAAGCAACCGCCCCTTAACTGTCTTTTTCAGCACGACGCAGAAGCCGCCTCTCAACTATCGGAAGCTGTGCCCTGTCCCCAAAAAGAAGCAGCGTATCATCACTTTCGAGAACTGTCCTTCCTTTGGGTATCATGTACTTTTCGCCCCGGTTTATGAGCAGTATCGTAACACCGTCAGGAAATTTCAGGTCCTTCACCTCATGGCCTATAACCTCAGCGTCAGGGATAAGGTCAACCTCGCGTGTCTCATCAGTACCTGAAGCCGGGGTAATGTCGAAATTCAGCGTCCACGTCCGGGCCTCACGTACCGCCGCGTCAATCTTGAGGAGTTTCGCAAGTTCGGCAAGCGTCTTCCCCTGAAGCATTACTGATGTCAGGACAACGAAGAATATTACGTTGAACATGTATTTTGCCTGCGGGTGTCCCTCAGTTAGGGGGTATGTCGCCAGGATGATGGGAACTGCTCCCCTTAAGCCAGTCCACGAAACGAACACTTTTTCCCTCCAGTTGAAGCGGCTGAACACCGTACAGATGAACACAGCAACAGGACGAGCTACGAACATGAGGCAGCAGGAAATCAGCATACCTATGCTCATGACCGAGACATCTATTACTTCACTGGGAGTAACGAGAAGTCCTAATACCAAGAACATTATTATCTGCATGAGCCACGCAAACCCCTCGTGAAATCTCTGGAGGCTGTACTTGTAGAGGAAATCCCCGCCGCCCATGACTATACCGCAAATGTAGACAGCAAGGTAGCCGTTCCCGTAGACCGTCTCAGTGAGTCCGAACGTTGCCATTACGATTGAGATCCCCCAGACGGGATATAGTGCCTCGTTGGCGACACGTAGACGCTGAATTGCCCAGCACGAGAAGCGACCCATCAGGTAGCCCATCGCACCGCCTGCCGCCATCTGGATGACGAACTTCACCGCAAGCTCAGTAACCGGGACATCAGGGGTTGAGAGCCAGGTTATCGCCGTTATCGTGAGGAAGACCGCCATAGGGTCATTACTGCCTGACTCGAACTCAAGGAGTGGTTTAAGCGCACCCTGAAGACCTACCTTCTGCGTCCTCAGTATCGAGAAGACCGCAGCGGCATCCGTCGAAGAGATTATTGCGCCGAGAAGGAACGCATCCTTGTAGTTGAACTGTGGGAGCATCGCTATCGGTATGGCCATCACTACGGCGGTGAAGAAAACTCCCAGTGTCGAGAGAACCACACCCTGCGTAACTATGGGCTTTATGTCGCTCCATTTTGTCTGGAAGCCTCCCGAAAAAAGTATGAAGGCAAGCGCGAATGTTCCTACATTGTTTGCGGCCACTGCGTCGGAAAAGTTCAGGCCACCTGGACCGTCAACGCCTGCAAGCATTCCGATACCCAAGAAAAGGATTAAGGCAGGGACTTTGATTTTCTCGGACAATGAACCGGCTACAAGGCTCATGAAGAAAAGAAGCCCGGTAACAAGGAAGGGGTTTACTGTTTGTAGCATAGGTTAGAGTATCAATCCTTTCATGATGTGTGAATGACTGTATTATACGCGGCAAAAAAGCAGAAAAAAAAGCCTCCCGAAAAATTCCGGGAAGCTCATTCGGTCAAGTCCTGCGCGTAAAATCCAGAGTGCCCTACTTCTTCCGCAGTGCCAGCATCAGCCCAAGAAGCATTGCCGGGATTATCCCACCAAGAGCCTCACACCCTCCGCTTGAACCTCCGGCATTCCCCGTATTGGTCGCACTGTTCGTGATTGTCGGGGAATACGTTATGCCGGGCTCAAGATACGCCGCAACATTCACGTGCTGGTTGGCCGGTACTTGGCTGACCTCGTTGCCCTCGTCGTCATAGAATGCATATGCCCCGTTGTCGTAGGTTGAGGGTACGAACCCGCCGGTCTCTATGTCCACGCCGTTGAAGTGCCAGAATATCGGAGTGCCTTCCGCGAACTTGTCCACTGACACGCCGAAAACGTAAACTTTCGCCTCTTCAACCTCGATAACCGGGAGGTACACTGCCTCAGCGTCAGGTGAAGCCACGTTCTGAGTCCCCTTCATGGCCGATGAAGGAAGCTCCGTTATGCCTGTTGAGGTGGTTACCTTGCTGTTCTTCTGTCCGAGTGCCTGAAGTATTCCTGATCCCTTGCTGTTTATGTCGATTGCTGGGGAAGTTATCCTGTTCTCTGTGGAAGCTGGGCCGCCGCCTCCATTGCCGCCGGGGTTGGTGCCGCCGCCATTCCCTCCAGAATTTCCGCCGCCGTTACTGCCGCTTGAAGCCGTGAGGGTTATGTACCATGTTACGGTGATTTTCCCGTCAGCATTGCCGTCGCTCACTAATGGGGTCTGCTCTATGGCCATGTCGAAAATTTCGCCCTCGCTTGAAGTCAATGAACGGTCAAGAGCTATTGCCCCGTACTGCAAGAGAACGCCGCCTTCAGTCTCAAGAAGCCCCGCGCTCATCTCGCCTGTAACGTCGCGTGAAGCCCCGCCGGAATATTCAGCCACGACATGAATACCCAGAGCGTTCCAGTCAGACACCGAAGGAATGACCCAATCATAGCCGGGGATTTTCGTCATTGATGACATCCGGGACTTGAGGGCATTGTAGGCAGTTGCTCCGAGATTTGAGGCTGTGAATGTGAACGGTCGTTCGAAGCCTAATGCCGCTGTGTATCCTGAAGGTACTTTGCCCGCGTCGAAAGGAACGGTGAAAGTGTAGCCACTGTTGCCCGGAATCTGGTTAGCTCTTCCTGTGATGAATGAGCTTGTTCCTCCTGAAAGGGTATTTGTGTCGTCAAGCCAGTAGATTTTTTTTGCCTCAGCATTACGGTCAGCCGACGGGAAAAAACCTGAAGGCATCGTGTCGAACTGTATACCTGCAACGTTCGAGGAGGCAGTCATAACGTCAGCCTCTGTGTCGAGTGCCTCAATGTACATTGCCACCCTGATATGACCATCTCTTGAGCCGTCAGCTATGAGAGTCTCGCCCTCAGTGGAGAGGAGATACTCACCTTCCGTTATGTCGCCTGAATCACAGTCTGCGGCCATGACACCATAGAACAGCATTATGTGTGTGTCATCCGAGACCATTGCCCCCGCACCTACGAGGTCGCTGACATCACGGGCCGAACCGTCCGGGAGAAGAACCATGACCTTGAGCCCTGCCGTCCTGAGTGCCGAGCAGCTGGGGAACTCGATAAAACCGCTCTCACCTGCCGGCCTTGAGGTTATTGCGCTGTAGAGCATGGGGTAAAGTTCCTCGCCTACATTGTCGGGGGTAAGGTAGAATTGTTTTCCGAACCCTATAACCGCCGTATCACCTGAAGGAATGTTATTCAGAGCAACGTCAAAGCTGAACCCTGACCCCTCGACCTGATGCCTTCCCTCAGAATACGAGGCCGTGAAGTTTCCTGCAGGGTCTGTGTAGTCTGTGGCGTTCACGAAATCGTTGGAGGTCATCTCAGCATCAACGGAAGCAA
This sequence comes from Synergistaceae bacterium, assembly GCA_017405525.1. Lineage (GTDB taxonomy): Bacteria > Synergistota > Synergistia > Synergistales > Aminobacteriaceae > JAFUXM01. The sequence goes on along the minus strand of JAFRAH010000007.1, from coordinate 11,132 downwards.
CGTAGCCTTTGGGAGTTACGAGGAAGTTCAGGCTTGCCCCGTTGTTGTCGGGCGATACTGTGGCACTCGTAGCATCTGACGTGAAGACCTTGATGCTTGCGGCTATGTCCACGTACTCACTGCTCCTGAACGTGGCGGTGTATGTGTTCTGCGGAACGTCCCCGCTAATCGTGAGGACATCCCCGGACATTGTGCACCCCGGGACTGCCTGCCTGTTGCGTCCTGAACCTGAAGTTACGGAGACGAGGGAGTACCCAGCCCCTGAAGGTACGTTGCTGAACACCAGCTTGACCTGGACGTTTGAGCCCGGCATTACCTGGAGGCTTTCGGGCCTGACGCTTGCGCTGGTCTGTCTCTTCACGTAAATATCGAGGCTGTCAATCACAACGTCAGGAATGTCCTTCAGGAGGTATGTGATTTTCCTGATGGTCTTACCTTCGAGCTCTGAAGTGTACTCGTAGAAACGCTGTACTCCTCTTCCGTGAGGCTCGGTGTAATTTTCGTTGACGGTGAAGGCTATATCTGTGTTGCTCCAAATGTTATTGTCGTGCCTCATCCCGTAGACTGCCCCGTCAGATGTCTCAAGTAGAACGCCCAAGTAGTTCCGTGCTATCTTGTCGTTGCTTGTGCCAATGTCTATGCTTGCTCCTGAGACGCTGAGGACGTAATGCCCCTATGTCGCGCTTGAGCCCGTCGAGAATGACACGTCAGCACTTAAGGCCCTCACTGTCTGGCTGAGCATTGCCCCGAATGAGCCGTCAGAACTCACAGCCTTGTACTCCGTGTAGCTTGCGTCATCACTGAATGTGTAACGTGTCTTGTCGGTGAGTGCCTCATAGACTGTCCCGGTCATCCTCACAGGTACAGACTTGAGCCCGGTAATGGTGCTGCCTTCATCGTTCGAGGACGCAACAAGAAGAGGGAAGCGAGATATTCCGTTGACCGTCGGGGTACTTATGGCATCGAGGCCGTCCGAAAGGAGCTGTGATGCTGTCCTTCCAGTTTCGCCCGCGTAGAACTCTGCCCACGTCATATTTGTTGTGGCGTAATGGTCCTTGACCGTGAACGTTGCCGATATGTCCGCGTAATTCTCTGTCCTGAATATGGCTGTGTAGTTCCCTGCCTCAACGCTGCCCTTGAGTGTGAGAACCCCGCCGGAATATTCGTAGTCGCTAAACATTTTCCTTGAACGCCCGGAGCCTGAATACACTGATACGACATCATAGCTCACACCATCAGTCAGGCCGCTGAACTCAAAGTTTATGGCTATGTTGCTCCCTGACTTCACGGAACTGTTCACCGCTCTTACTGTTGCGGTTGCATGGTGTTTCACGAAGACGCTGCAGTCAATCACGACATCAGGCAGTCCCTTGAGCATGAAGGTGATTGAGGTTATGGTCTTGCCCTCAAGCGAGGCGGTATAGTCGTAATCCCTGACGATTCCCCGGCCATGTGGTTCAACGTAGTCCGAGCTCACGCAGAAAGCCACAACCCCGGCATCAGACTATAGATTGCAGTCGTGCCTCAAGCCGTAGATTTTGCCGTCGGATGTCTCGATGAGTCCGCCGAGATAGTTCCGTGCTATCTTGTCCCCGCTAAGTCCGATGTCAATGCTTGCACCTGAGACCGTGAGGGTGTAGTTCCCCCATGTGCTTGATGCCCCGCTCGTGAATGCTACGGTTGCTCCTTCGGGATTGACGGTGTCGGTAACCATTGCCCCGAACGTCCCGTCAGCATTAACGGGCTTGTACTCAGTGAATGCTTCGTCCGTGAAGGTATAGCGTGTCCTGTCAGTCAGTGAGTTGTACACCTCTTCGGTCATTCGGACTTGTACTGCCCTGACACCTGAGAGCGTGCTTCCTGAGTCGTTCGAGGACGTAACCAGGAGGGGGAAACGTGATATTGCGTGAGTTGTCGGCGAGGTGATAGCGTCGAGTCCCTGAGCTTCGAGGTCTGAGGATGTTTCTCCTGTTTCGCCGGAATAGAACTCTGCCCAGGTCATGTTTGTAGTGGCATACCTGAACGAGTCCTGCGCGTAACTCATGCCCGGAATTAACGCGAGCACAAGAACCATCATAAACCTTAGCTTTCTTGCAATGTTCACAATAAAGCATCTCCTTATAGAACTTCAGAATTTGTTTGCTGATTAAAACACGAAAAGTTTGCAATGTCAAATTACCCCCTCATCATGGCCGCAGTCAAGCCTGAAAGTTGACAAAACAAAATTTCACGTTTATTATTTCCGGCAAAAATAAATCCATTACACAACAAGAAGGGAGCATAAAACCATGTCAGCAAAGTTTGTATCACTGAAAGGTTTTGTGTCTTCCTGCCCGTCAGCACTCAAGATAAAGCGTGTTCACGTTATCTTGCCTTAGTGGATGACGGATATTAACGCACTCGCATATTAGCAGGCCGCTCATTCCACAAAGGTGGGCGGTCTTTTTTGTGCGGGTTAATCACAGTTCAAGGAGAGATGTATTCACATGACAGAGAAGCCCATTTTCAGGGGAGTAGCTACGGCACTAATCACACCCATGAACTCCAGCGGTGTCGACTATGATTCGTTCGGACGCGTTATTGACTGGCAGTGTGAGCAGGGGATCAACGCCCTCGTTATTGCCGGGACAACAGGGGAAGGCTCAACCCTCGACGACACGGAGCACAAGGCAGTGGTGAAGTTCGCGGTTGAACGTATTGCGGGGCGTTGCGTGGTGATTGCCGCGACAGGCTCGAACGACACGAACTATGCCCTACAGCTCACGAAGTATTGCTGCGATGTTGGGGCTGATGCGATGCTCTGCGTTACCCCCTACTACAACAAGACCACACAGAACGGCCTCGTGAAGATGTACACGACAATAGCCGATGCCTCGACAAAACCCATAATCCTCTACAACGTCCCCTCACGAACCGGCATAAACATAGAGCCCGAAACCTACGCGAAACTTGCCGACCACCCCATGATCCAGGGCATCAAGGAAGCAAACTCGAATATCAGCAAGATAGTTCATACAGCCCAGCTAATCGGCGACAAGATGGATATTTACTCAGGGAATGACGACCAGATAGTGCCCATTCTCTCAATGGGAGGCCAAGGAGTTATCTCCGTCCTCTCGAACCCTGCTCCAAAGCTCACGATGGAGATATGCGAGAAGTTCTTTGCCGGGGACGTTAAGGGTGCCGCTGATCTTCAGTGCAGGATGCTCCCGCTCATCAATGCCCTCTTCTGTGAGACCAACCCTATACCCGTCAAGGCCGCAATGTCAGCAATGGGATTCTGCGAAAACTACGTGAGGCTTCCGCTCGTACCTATGGAGGATGCCCACAGGGAATATATGTTCTCCCTAATGAGAGAGCTTGGGCTGATTTAGGGGGGTAACTTGGAATGAAGCTCATCATTAACGGAGCTGGCGGCAAAATGGGGCATATACTCTCGGACATGGCCGGAAGTGAGAATATCGCGGCACTAGTTGATGTTGCGTTCGGGACTGAAGGGGGGAAGTATCACGCCCTCGATGACTTCAACGGTGAGGCTGATGCTGTGGTGGACTTCTCGAACCATGCCGCAACCCAGGCAGTAACGTCCTACTGTGTGGGGCGGAATATCCCCGTCCTCATTGCCTCGACAGGCCAGACACCCGAAGAGTTATCCCTGATACGTGAGGCCTCCGGGAAAATCCCCGTGTTCATATCGCCCAATATGTCGGTAGGTGTGGCACTTGTCGCGGATATTGCCGAGAGGGTAGCGCGCTTATTCGGTGATTGCGACATTGAGATGATAGAGGCTCACCACAACCAGAAATTAGACGTTCCCAGCGGCACGGCATTAATGCTCGCGAAAAGGATACAGGAAGCCCGCGAAGGCTCAACGTTCAACATTGGGAGGCACGAGAACGGCAAGCGTCCCGAAAACGAGATAGGCATTCACTCATTGCGTTACGGCTCAGAAGTCGGCACCCATGAGGTCATATTCTCGAACGGCCTCGAAACCATCACAATACGTCATGACGCGAAGAACAGGGCACTATTCGCCAAAGGTGCATTGTCGGCAGTCAGGTGGCTCATCTCCCAGAAGCCGGGGCTCTACGGAATGAGAGACTTTATCGCGGGTGAATGACATGGACGCTCAGGAAATCATCAAGTTCATAGCAGACGCAAAGAAAGTTACCCCCGTGAAGATATACCTGCGCGAGAAATCCCCGGTAGACTTCACAGGGACGAACGCAAAAGTATTCGGTGCTGGCGACAGGGTGATATTCGGCGACTGGTCGGAACTCCAGCCCGTCATTGAGGCTAACCGTGAGGCAATAGCTGACATCGTCATAGAGAACTCCGCACGTAACAGCGCAATTCCCCTGCTGGACATGAAGGACATTCCCGCAAGGATTGAACCGGGCGCAATAATCCGGGATAACGTAACGATAGGCCGTAACGCAGTAATCATGATGGGGGCAATCCTCAACATCGGGGCAATAGTCGGCGAGGGAACAATGATCGACATGGGGGCAGTGCTCGGTGGCCGCGCAACAGTCGGGAAGAACTGCCACATAGGAGCAGGAGCAGTACTTGCCGGGGTAATCGAGCCAGCATCAGCAAAGCCTGTAGTGGTTGATGACGGTGTTCTTGTCGGGGCTAACGCTGTAGTGATTGAGGGTGTCCACATCGGTGCGGGTGCTGTGGTTGCTGCCGGTGCTGTGGTGATTGAGGACGTTGAACCGGGGAAGGTCGTTGCCGGGTGTCCTGCAAGAGTCATCAAGGACAAGGACGACACTACTACCCTCAAGACGGCGTTACAGCAATCACTCAGGAAGATATAGACATGTCAATAAACTTTCTTCAGGAAGCCCAAAGCCTCAAGCCCAAGCTGACGGAGATTCGCAAGGAGTTTCACCGTATCCCCGAACTAGGCAACCATGAATACAGGACGGCGGAACTCATAGAACGCTGCCTTGACGGGGCAGGAATACCCCACAGGCGAATACTCGGAACGGCAATAATCGCGAGGCTTGACGGAGGATTGCCGGGGAAAAATTCGGCGGTACGTTCAGACATTGACGCACTCCCGGTAACTGAGGCTACAGGTTGTGATTTCGCCAGCAGGACACCGGGAATGATGCACGCTTGCGGCCATGACGTACACATCACGGGTGCACTCGGTGCGGCAATGATACTCAGCTCACACAGGAACGAGCTCAGCGGATCGGTTACGTTCCTCTTCCAGCCTGACGAGGAAGGCGAGGGAGGAGCACAGCGGATGATTGATGCCGGATGCCTTGAGGGGGTTGATGCGGTGTTTGGCTGCCACGTTGACCCTTCACTGCCTGCCGGGACTGTCGGGATAAAGTACGGGGACTTCTACGCGGCTTCAGCAACGTGGAAGGTCTCAGTCATCGGGAGGTCATCACACGGTGCAATGAGGGACAAGGGCATAGACAGCATCGAGGTATCAGCCCATATAGTCCCCCGACTCCTAGACATGAACAAGCCCGGTTCTGTCGTCAGTGTGGGAATGCTACATGCTGGGACGGCGAACAACATTCTTGCGGGCAGGGCAGAGATGGCCGGGATAATCAGAACTTACGGGGTCGACAGGCGCGCGGAATTGTGCAGGGAACTCGACACAATCTGCCGTGAAGTGAGCTCAGGCTTCGGCGCAAGTTGTGAGTGTGAGGTTACGGACTCTTGTCCCGGAATCATCAACGACAACGACGCTGTAACCTCACTCCTTGAGACGACAGCCCGCAATGTCTTCGGCCCTGAGAACGTCCACGTGATAGAGAGGCCGCTGTACATCAGCGAGGATTTCGGGTGCTTCATCATGGCTAGGACAGGGTGTTTCTACCACATTGGGGCAGGCTGTGAATACCCCCTCCACAGCGACAAGTTCCTGCCCGTACCTGACGCAATAGTTACGGCTTCGGCCATGCATTCATCATCAGTTTACGCATACAACAAGACAGGAGAGAACTAGGGAAATTGAGCAGGATAATCACGGTTAAGTTCGGCGGAACATCATTAGCGGATGCCTCACAGATAAAGAAGGTTGCGGGGATAGTAAAGTCCAACCCTGAGAGAAAGTGTCTTGTTGCCTCAGCTCCGGGAAAACGCTCAAAGGACGACATCAAGGTTACGGATTTGCTCTACAGCTGCTACTCTGAGTTCGCAAAGGGCGATGAGTATTCCGGCACTCTTGCGAAAATCAGGGAACGTTACGCCTCAATCATCCGGGAACTGGGAATAACCTTCGACATTTCCGCAGAGATTGACGCGATAGACCAGGAAATGCGGAAGTACCCCCCGGCAGACTTCCTTGCGAGCCGTGGCGAATACCTGAACTCGAAGATTATTGCTGAGTTCCTGGGGTGGCCGTTCGTTGACGCGGCTGAAGTGATTTTCTTCAACGACAACGGATTTCTTGACGAGGCAAAAACATTCCTCACCATGAACGAGAGACTGAGGGAGCTTCCTTGTGCAGTAATCCCGGGGTTCTACGGGTCAATGCCTGACGGGAGCATCAAGACGTTCTCACGCGGTGGCTCAGACATTACCGGCTCAATCGTTGCGCGTTCGGTCAAGGCTGACATCTACGAGAACTGGACGGACGTATCAGGGATGCTCAGTGCTGACCCCAGGATAGTCGACAGTCCCAGAGTGATCGAGTACATCACCTACACCGAGCTGCGGGAGCTCTCCTACATGGGCGCGAGCGTTCTTCATGAGGATGCAGTGTTCCCAGTGAGAGCCGCCGGAATACCCATCAACATACGCAACACCAATTCCCCCGGCGACAACGGGACGCTTATTGCCGCGACATTGCCGCCTGACGTTAAGCGCGGGGCAGTTACGGGGATTGCGGGGCGCAAGGGCTTCAGCAGCATACGTGTCGAGAAGTCCCAGATGAACGGCGAGACAGGCTTCGGGGCGAGGCTGCTCTATATCTTCTCACGCAACGGAATACCCTTCGAGCACTGCCCGACAGGAATTGACACTATATCGGTTGTCGTCAACAGCCTTATGTTCGAGGCAAAACGCGACGAGATACTCAGGGGGATAAAGAACGAACTTGCCCCTGACTTCATCACGATAGAGAAGGGGCTTGCCATGATTGCCGTTGTAGGTGAAGGTATGGTGAGCGTCAAGGGAGTGGCCGCAAAGATATTTACTGCACTTGCCGGTGCCGGGGTGAACATCAGGATGATAGACCAAGGCTCGGACGAGATGAACATAATAATCGGAGTTGATGAGGCAGACTATGAGAAGTCAATAAATGCCTTATACGGAGCAATGATAGAGCATTAACGCTAATTCCCCCTGAAATATGGGGGATATTTTTTTGCCCGGAAATATTATAATTTACAGTCATCACAACAATTCTATTTTGTTATTGCCTCAAAGCAAAGTTCACACGCAAAAGGGGGAATGTTTACCGTGAGCAACAACGTTATTGTGTCGAAATTCGGAAGCATCGCTCTGTCCACTGCCGAGATGGTAAGGAAGACAGCCGAAATCATCATGTCCGATCCCTCACGCCGCTACGTCGTGGCCTCAGCACCAGGAGCCCGCCATGCCGAGGACGTGAAGATTACCGATATGCTCTTCATCCTCAATTCACGCTACGAGAACAGAGAGAACTTCAACGAGATGCTCAAGAGGGTACGAGACCGTTTCGCTGAGATAATCCAGGGCTTGGGAATAAATTTCGACATTGACGCTGAAATTGCCGTAGTGAAGAAAAATTTGTTCTTCGGGAAGGGAAATGACTTCATCGTAAGCCGCGGGGAATACATCATGGCCAAGATACTCGCTGAATATCTGGGCTGGCAGTTCATTGACGCGGCCTCATTGATATTCTTCGGCAAGGAGGGCAGGATAGACCAGGAAAAGACATTCACGGCAACTTCAAGAATACTCGAAAAAACGGAACATGCAGTGATCCCCGGTTTCTACGGCTCAATAGGCGGGACCGGGATAAAGCTCTTCCCACGTGGTGGAGGAGACACTACAGCCGCAGTAATATCACGGGCAATAAATGCCGGGCTCTGCGAAAAATGGACCGAGACCACAAAGATATATAGTGCTGACCCGTCCATAGTCGGCAATCCCGAAGTCATAAGGCACATAACCTACGAGGAACTCAAGCAGCTGACCTACATGGGAATCAACGTACTTCATGAGGACGTGATACTTCTCATGCAGAACATGGGAATACCCCTCGGCATACGCAACATATTCGACATTGACGACGAGGGAACTGGCGTAACTGACGAGCTCCCGCCTGAGTCGAGGCGTAACGTTGCCGCATGTATCGCAGGCCGGAGGAACTACAGGATCATGCACATCGAGAAGTTCGGGCTGAACAGGCTTACGGGCATAGGTCAGAAAGTCTTCGGGATATTCACCGAACGAAATATCTCGTGCGAACATTACATGTCAGGCATCTACAGGTTCTCGATCGTCGTGAAGAACCCCCTGTTTGACCTGAAGAGACCTGAGATAATTCAGGCACTTAATGACGCGATACACCCTGAGAAAATAACCGTAGAGAAAAATTTGTCGCTCATCACCGTAGTGGGTCAGGGGATGGGGACGGTGAAGGGGATATTTGCCAAGATATTCGATGCCATAGCTGAGGCCGGAATAAAAGTAAGGATGATTGAGCAGGGTTCGGATGACCTGAACATCATTATAGGCGTTTATGATGACGATTATGAAAACACGGTGAGGGCGTTGTACAGTGCCATGATTTTGAGCTGATGCATAAAATATTCATATCATGCTGAAGTTCCGATAATATAATCAAGACAATCACACCTTAAGGAGAGTAAATATATTCATGGCATCACCAAATAACACGCTCGGCTACATAGTCATTGACGGCACAGAGACACAGATACGTGGTGCGGCACTCATCACTGACGCAAAGGGTTTTCCGCTCGACTTCACACGCACTGACCCTTTGAGGCCAGACCAGCTTTCGAGGATACTTTACGGCGAGGCATTCGGGAAATACGCGAAGGAGAAGCTCATACTTGAGAGCCTCCTTGACGCTGTGGAGACTGACCCGCAACTATGGATCTGCAACGACCCCGACATACTTTCGCCGCTCAGGGAGAAGAGCCGGGTCAAAACCGTAATGCTTGAGGAGTCCCCGCATGTCCCGCTTGACGCGAAGGGACACATTGAGACGACGGCAGACCCCGGAGTGTTCCTGATCCAGGCCAACGAGAACGGCGCACCAATGAGGGCAGAATTTCCGGGGGGAATACGTCCTGACGAGATTCAGCAGACGGCGGCAATCCTGACTGAGGCGGCCGGAACTATGGACGTTCTTGAACCGTTCGTGAGGCTCGACAAGGCACTGAGCTTTCTTGCGTCAGGAGCGAGGTAGATGGGAGTACGTGATTTCCTTGCGCGGCACATAACACGCAGGGTGAACGTCTACAGGGTTGATGACTTCAGCATTGAGCCGCCCGAAGTCCACAAGAACATGAAGAGGGTTGAGACCTTCAGCATGAGGCCGTCAATTCCTGCCGAAGTATCGAGGCCGTTCGACTTTGGGGAGTTCACGGAGAAGGTGAAGCGTCCTGCCGTGAACGTGAAATTTTCGGGCAAGGGCATAAAGGCAAAGAACATCAGGGTGAAACGCTACGTGAAGGAAGACATCAAGACGCACAAATACCAGCTCATGAGGAAGCCCAAGACATGGACGATGCTCAAGCAGGTACAGGCACTCCCGCAGGAACGGGCGAACATTCTACGCTACATGAAGAAGAAGCCTGAACTTTCCGGGGGCGGGGTAATCTTGGCGTGCTATGGGCCTGTAGTTGAAGGTGCCGTGTTAAAATTAGCGTTGAACAAACAGCGCGGGACTTTATTGGTCTGGTACAAACCGGGAAGCCGCCAGCTCAAGGCCAGGAATGTTTACCTTGTCCGGCGTTTAGGGCTTGGCGAAAAACCCGAATGGCGTTGGGAGTAACACAAAAATTTTTTTCAGGGGAGTAAAGTTTCAGAATGTCCGAGGCTAAGAGCATTGACATTACAGCCGGAGTAGAGACAGGGGAAATTGTAGAGTGCACCGTTGAGCAGATACAGCCTTACGGGGCATTTGTCAGGATCACGAAGAACAGCCGCAAGGGTATGATACATATTTCCGAGCTGTCGTATTCGTTCGTGAAGGACATAAACGCCGTCCTGAATATCGGGGACAAGATACAGGCCAAAGTAATCAGGATCGACGAGAGAGGACGTATAGACTTATCGCTGAAGCAGACGCAGGAGCCGCCCGCCCAGCAGTCGAGACCGCCCAGAAGGATGATGCCCGGCCATGACACCAACGGAAGGCCGCCAATGAGAGAGCCCAGAGAGCCCCGGAGCAATCCGCGCGAATTTCACGGTGCAAGGGACTTTCACCAGATGCAGGAGGCATACAGGGAGGCAAACCCGGAGGAGGCTGACAGTTTCGAGAAGAAGATGGCCTCATTCCTGAAGACGAGCGAGGCAAAAATCACCGACCTCAACACGCGGAACTCAGCACGTTCGGGACGCGGCCCGGCAAGACGCAGGAACAGCAGGGACTACTAGAATGAAGGTATTAGAATACGGGGGATGTCTCATTAACGGGGCATCTCCCGTTTTTGTTGCGTGGGTTAAGCGTTGCAGGTTCGGACGGGTTCAAGTTCAGGTGTGTAGGCCGTGGGGAAGGCGGCGTAAAGTATTCCCGACAAGTTTCTGGCTTGTTTGCCCCTATCTCGTGAAACGTGCGGGGATGATCGAGAGTTCTGGCGGTGTCCGTGAACTTCAGGACTACATCACCTCACGGGGGCTTGTCCACGAATGGAGACGCTACAACATGATGCATCAGGTCTTGAGGCTCAGGCTTGGCGGCAAAAGAATGAACGAGTTTGTGCGGAGGTACAGGCCCAAGATTTTCCGGGACGTTATGCGCGGAGGAGTGGGAGGGATTCATGTCGGCGAGGGGGGGTTAAGCGTCAAGTGTCTTCACCTTCAGGCGGCATCATTCATTGGTCTGGGTCATCATCCGGCGGGTCAGTGGCTCAAGGCTGAAGGGTTATGCGGTGATTGCGGCTCTGGGTTGTGTGTGAACTAGGGGGGAAATGGTGGAGCTGAGG
>JAFRAH010000041.1 GCA_017405525.1 Synergistaceae bacterium | reverse complement strand
GATCAAACTCTCAGTAATAATTTTCACCTTGAGCACTTCTCTCGTCTTAGGTAGGAAACTCTTTGAGCTATACTCTCTCAGAGGTCAGTCTCTCGGTTATAATTTGTGAGATTTATTGATTGGCTTTTTTGTACTATCGCTCATTCATTACACGCTGTATTCTCTTGTCAATTAACCTTTTGCTTCATCGCCGCTATCTCGCAACGACAAGGCGAAATTATACGCCACTTTTCCCCAATGTCAACACTCACGCAAAAAACTTTTCCCCACAGCTATAATATAGTCTCACACAAAGGAGGCAGAACTCATGAGGCACAAAGTCAGGCTAACAGTCATCGGCAAAAAGCTGTTCCCCGAATTGCAGGCTCAGTACTGCGCAGACAAAGACTCCGGCGAATGTCCCTGCTACAACATCGGCGACGTGTTCGAGTTCTTCAGGGATGACACACGCGACGACTTCTGGCACTGCGGGCTAAACACACTCATTCACACAGACGCTGACCCCGCTACAGTTGCAGGAGGCCCGGAAATGCCACACTGCTCGGAACTCTGGGACGCTATCAGCCGCTACATCTACACAGGACTTCAGGGGGGGCTCAATCATGAAGGGATGGATGGCACGCGAAAATGAGATGATAGCCTGCTGTTCGGACGGAACTAGGCCGGTCATCTTCAGGATTGAACGCATCGACTACGAGGACTGAAACAGAGAAACATCATAACCAGCATTAACGGCGGGAGTCCTTCTCAGATTTTCAGGGGGGCTCTTTTTTTTGCCCAATGCTAGAATTTACTGACACATTCCCCAATTCGGAGGCTCATCATGGACATCAACGAGAAGAGTTACACACAAGTATTCTGGCTGACACTCATACGCGACAAGTTCGGGGTCATTAACCCGGAGGATTACATCGAGTTCGAGAAACGCGTCGAGATTGAGCACGTCAAGTTCATTGATGCCTACGTCCCATCAACAGGCACCATCATAGAGCAGAAATCACCGGGCAAAAATCTTGATGACGCTTTCACACAGGCAAAGAACTATCACGACTGGCTGCCACTCTCCCAGCGCGGAAGATACATCATCACCTGCGACTTCAACACGCTGCACATCCACGACATGGAGAACCCCACAAAACCCCCCGAAATCATCCCGGCAGATATGGCATCAAGGGATAACCTCTCGTTCCTCCTCACTCCCGGCGAAACATTACCCCTTGAGGTCGCAATCTCCATCAAGGCAGGCGAACTCGCTAAATCACTCTATGACTCGATGCTCGGCTCACTTCATGACGTTTTCCCCAAAAGCTCCCGGAAATCCCCGGAATACGAGAAAGCACGCAAGAACATCAACGTCTTCTGCGTCAGGCTTGTCTTCCTCCTTTACGCCGAAGACTCCGGGCTGTTCGCAAAATCACAGTTCCACGACTACCTCAAGCCCCGCGCTATCATGGCAAGAGACGCACTCGCAAAGTTGTTCGCTGTCCTCAATACCGACATTCCCGACAGAGACCCGTTCCTTGGGCAGGAGCTTAAAGCATTCCCGCACGTCAACGGAGGACTCTTCAAGGAAACCGTAGACTTCCCGCAACTGTCAGCAGATGAGCTTCACATAATCATTCACGACATGGCCGAGGGCTTCAACTGGTCAGGAATATCACCCGCAATATTCGGCGCAATCTTCGAGGCTACACTCAATGACGAAACACGCAAAGAAGGCGGCATTCACTACACATCAACCGCAAGCATTCACAAGCTCATTGACCCACTGTTCCTCGACGAACTCAACGAGACATTAGCCGAAATCCTAGCAGAGCCTCAGTCAGACGCAAGAACTCTAAAGCTCCTCGCCTTCCAGGAAAAATTAGCCGCGTTACGGTTCCTTGATCCAGCCTGCGGATCCGGGAACTTCCTCACCGAGTCATTCATCTCACTACGAAGAATAGAGAACAGACTCCTCGCCGCTATCCCCGAAGGCAAAAGACCGTCAGCAAAAACAGCAATCACTCAGTTCCACGGAATAGAGCTTCACGATTTCGCCGTCAACATAGCCCGCACTGCACTATGGATCTCTGACCACCAAATGTGGAAGGAAACTCAGCCCATCACCAACGCCGAGAAACCTCCCCTCCCCCTCAAGGATTACGACTACATCAAGGAAGGCTCAGCAATGGACGAGCTCCCAAATGAAGGCTGGAAGTTAGGAGGCTGGAAGATACCTCATGAGGATATGCTATACATCATGGGCAACCCCCCGTTCATCGGTCGCGCAAAACAGACATCACGCCAGAAGGAGGAAGTCCGCGAAATTTTCGGCAACGGGGAAATAGATTACCTCTCGTGCTGGTTCGCGAAAGCCTCGGAGTACGTACAGGACAAACGCACAAAGGCCGCCTTCGTCGCAACAAACTCACTCGTTCAGGGTGAACAGGTCGCTTACGTCTTCAAGCCCCTCCGCGACAGGTGGGGGATAAAGATTGACTTCGCTCATCAGCCTTTCGTGTGGAAGAATGAGCTTCCTGACCCCACGAAAATGGCTCATGTTCACGTCGCTGTCGTCTGCATCAGCACATGCCCCCCCGCTAAAAGAAGGCTCTACTCCTCAGACGGAACTTGCAGGCTTGTCGACAACATAAACTTCTACCTAGCTGAAGGCCCGGACGAGGATATTGCCGAGAGAACCAGCAGGCCAATCTGCCCCGGTGCCCCGGCCATGACAGCAGGGAACATGCCAGCCGACAAAGGAAATCTCATCATTAACGCTGAGGATTACGCCGACTTCATCAAGAGAGAGCCAAGAGCAGCAAGGTACATCAAACGCTTCATGATGGGCTATGAGTTCATCAACAACATTCCGCGTTACTGCCTGTGGCTTGTCGGGGCAACTTCGCAGGAGATTCGTGATATGCCGCTGGTGTACAAGAGAGTGAAGGCTTGCAGGGAGATTAGGCTCAAGAGTTCACAGAAGAGACTCGCAGATACCCCGCACCTTTTCCGGGAGCAGATGAACCCCGCGCATTATGTAGCAGTCCCGGAAGTGTCATCAGAGAACCGTTACTATGTCCCGTTAGGATGGCTTGATGACTCCGTGATACCGGGCAAGGGTTTACGGATTATTCCTGACGCTACACTGTACGATTTCGGGGTGCTGACGAGCCGTGTGCATATGGCGTGGATGAGGCGCGTGGGCGGGAGGCTTGGGATGAGTTACAGGTACTCGGTGGAGATGGTGTACAACACGTTCCCGTGGCCTGAGCCGGGCGTGAAGGGTCGCGCGAGGATTGAGGGGGCTGCGCAGGGAATACTTGACGCGAGGGCTGAGAGTGAGGGGTGCTCTTTCGCGGCCATGTATGATGACACGGTGATGCCTGTTGAGCTGAGGCGTGCGCATGAGAGAAATGATGAGGCTGTGTGCCGGGCGTATGGTTGGCCTGGGGATATTGGGGAGGAGGAGATAGTGAGGGGGCTTTTCGGGATGTATCATGAGATTACGGGGAAGTGAGGTGAGAATTATGGAGGCAGAACGCAAAACGGTATGGGTAAGACCTGACCGCAAGATGACGCTGGATGAGCTTTGGGCGCGCTTCACGTATGACCCTGACTATGAGACCGGGGATCTGGCATATGACCGTGCATTCTACGACAGGTACGGAAATCCTACGTACGGGACTCTCTGCGCGTGGTACGAGAGGGATCACAATATCAGCGAGGGGCCTATGACGCTGGAAGAGTTCGGAGACTGGATGACCGAAGTGCTTGCAGAAGCTGACGAGGAGATGAGAGATGAGGCGGCCAGAACCCCGAAGCAAATTCCGGCGTGATTTCAAGCGTGAAGGCAAGGGAATATACAGGAGTCTTCTGCCTGAGGGCGGGGAATTCTGGGAGGTTGTGCGTATGCTGGCGGATGACATACCCCTTCCGGCAAGATACCGGGATCATCCGCTTCATGGCGCGTGGGAGGGGTCTCGTGAGTACCACATTAGGCCTGACCTGCTTCTTGTGTACACGCTGGAGGGCGATAATGTTTTGTGGCTTGAGAGGCTTGGGAGTCATGCTGAACTGTTCGGGATGTGAAGGGAGGTGAGAGACATGGAGGCTGCGAGGAAGAAGCAGAGCTACGTTTTCGACCATAAGCTGACGGACGCGGAAATCGAGGAGCTTATCGAGAACTACGACTATGACCCGAAGTATCTTGACCCTGATTATGACGACGGGGGGACGGAGCTTGAGCCTGTTTGGGACAGGTTCGGGAATCCGACTGAGGCGACTATCCGGGCGTTGTACGAGGACAGGAACGACATAGGAACCGGGCCGATGAGCATGGATGAGTTTGATGCGTGGCTTGACGAGCTGAGGGAAGAGGAGGGTATTGCATGAGGGAGGTTTTCCCACGCAATGAGTTCAAGCGCGATTTGAGGCGTGTTGCGAGAAGCCCTTACCGTCAACTTCTGGTGAAGGGAGGGGAATTTGACCGCGTCAAGTATATGCTGGCGAATGATATTCCCCTTCCTCCGAGATACCGCGACCACCCTTTGCATGGCCAGTATGAGGGTTCGCGGGACTGCCATATACGCCCTGACTTGGTGCTTGTGTATACGCTTGAGGGTGAGGACTTGCTGATTCTGGAGAGGCTTGGGAGTCATGCGGATCTTTTCGGGATGTGAAGGGAGGTGAGAACAATGACAAATGTTACCGTTCCTGTTTCTGCGTTCAGGGAAGGGAAGGCCAGCGAGGTTTTCGAGGAAGTCAGGCGCGAGGGTACGAGGCTTGTTGTCGGCGATGATGACTCGGCTGTGTGCATAATCATGAGGCCGGAAGACTACGTGAGGATGTCGGGGGAGTTCTACGATGTCGGGGCAATGAGAGTCGCTGAAGACCGCTTTAACCACATTGACCGCTCGAGGCTGATACCTGCGGAGGAAGTCTATAAGGAGTTCGGGATAACTCAGGAGATGATTGACGCTATGCCGGAGGTTGAGCTGGAATGAAAGGGCTGCACTGGAAGCTGGAATTTCTCACGGAAGCAAGGAAGGATCTTCGCAGGCTTGACGGAAGCCAGAGACAGCGCATAGTGAAGGCTATCGACAGGACGCTGACGAATCCTCTGCCACGCAGTAAGGGCGGCTATGGTATCGAGCTCGGCAACAAGGGAGGCGTGAACCTCACGGGCTGCCTGGAAATAAAGCTGAGGGGTGAGGGCTTGCGGGCAATCTACAAGCTCATACACACAAGGACGGAGATGCTCGTAATCATCATTGACGTTCGCGAGGATGAGCAGGTCTACGATGTCGCGGAGGAACGCATAGAACGCTACGGGCTATGACGGGTAAAACAAAGTTTATGCCGTATAATATCCCCGTTCCCAAAATTCATTTTCAGGAGATGTATTGCTTTGACATTCGCAAGCATGTTCGGTGATTTGATCGTTCTGTTCTCGTTCTTGCTGGCCGGGTTCATCGTCCGCGAAATCGTGAAACCCCTTCAGCGTCTCTACATTCCCGCGGCAGTAATCGGCGGAGTTCTTGCCCTCATCATGGGCCCGCAGGTTCTGGGCTGGGTTGAAATCCCCAAGTCCTTCGGCTCAATGGCCGGGGTAATGATCAACCTCGTCTTGACGTGTACAGTTATCGGCGTGGACATGAAGAAGTCGAAACTCAATGCCTACCTTGCCCACCTGTGCATCATGGTCTCAATCTACGGAATGCAGATGTTCGTCGGTACGTGGCTCGGCTCAATCCTCAGCGGGACATGGCCGGAACTGCCGTTCGGTTGGGGAACTGCGGCGGTCTTCTCGTTCTGGGGCGGTCATGGTACGGCGGCAGGTGCAGGGAAAGTCTGGGCTGATGAGTACGGCATTCAGGGCATTACCGACATCGGAATGATCATGTCGACAATCGGCGTTCTCTCGTGCATGGTCTTCGGGATGGTCATCATAAACTGGGGAGTTCGTCGCGGCTATGCTACTCAGGCAACGAATGACTACAAGGCCAATCCCTCAATGTTCGGTGGATTGCTCCCTGCCGACAAGCAGACACCAATCGGAATGGCGAGGGTCTCAAGCTCAGGCATCGATAATTTTTCGTTACAGCTCTCGATAGTTCTGGCCTGTATGCTGCTGGGCAATAACGTAATGTCGTGGCTCAAGGGAATAATTCCGGCACTAAAACCACTGCCCGCACTCATGAACGGAATATTAGCCGGTATAGTCGTCTGGAACGTCATAAAGCGGACGAGCCTTAAAGGTTACGTTGACCGCCGGACGATAAACTCAATCTCAGGTCTTGGCCTCGAAATAATAATCGTCTCAGCAATGGCTACAATGAATCTCAAGATGGTAACTGACCTATTCGCTCCCATCCTGATAGTGAGTGCGGCAATGGTAATAATCACCGCAATATTCGCTATAGTCCTGTGCAAGTGGTGGCATCGTGATAACTGGTTCGAGAAATGCTGCGGTTCATTCGGTGCGTCAATGGGTACTGTTCCGACAGGGCTGGCGTTAATCCGCTGTGTTGACCCCGACGGAAAAACAGATGCCGCTGACACTCTGGCTATAGGCAACTCGATATGGGCCCCGGTCTATGGGAGTATGCCCGCTCTTGTGCCTATGTTCGCTATGACTATGGGGCTCTATGTCCCGATATGGCTCGGATTTGCCCTTATGGTTGTCCCAATCGTGATAGGAATAATATTTTTCCGGCAGAAGTAAGGAAAGTTTTAGGGGGGCTTGTGGTTAGTCCCCCTTGTTTGTTCTCAGGCAAAGAGCTTGCGCCTGACGTACCAGTAAGCAATCATCGTAGCAACCCCGGTAATTGCCCACGAGACAGGATAAACATCAATCAGCACGGCAAAATCACTGTACCACGCAAAGACCGTATACACCCACACGATACGGAGGACACAGCACCCCAGCAACACCAGCACTGACGGCAGCATAGACCAGCCCATTCCCCGGAGGCATCCGCCGCTGACCTCGTATATGTTCGTCATCCATAGGAACGCTACAGCATGAATCATCCTCACTTCAGCATAACCCAAGACTTCAGGGTTGACGGTGTAGAGGCTGAGGAGCTCGGTCTTCCACACGGCACAAACTAGGCAGACCAGCCCAGTGAGAATTAACCCCGCCGACATTGTGAGGCTGAAGACACGCTTGCACCGCCCGTAGTCGCCCGCACCGAAATTCTGGGACGTGAACGTTACCGCCGCCTGAGTGAACGCCGCAACAACGTAATACGTCAGGAAGTCGAAGTTCAACGCCGCCGCACTCCCTGCACTCGCATATGAGCCCAATGAGTTTATGCCCGTCTGTATAGTTACGTTCGAGACGGAGAAGAGCATTCCCTGAAGCCCCGCCGGTAATCCGATCCTCAAGATCTGGGTGAA
Source organism: Synergistaceae bacterium (assembly GCA_017405525.1). Taxonomy (GTDB): domain Bacteria; phylum Synergistota; class Synergistia; order Synergistales; family Aminobacteriaceae; genus JAFUXM01. The sequence continues at coordinate 25,736 of JAFRAH010000041.1, read as the reverse complement.
GTATTCTCCCTTCATGGCCAGGTCCCGGAACCTGAACCTGAATGTCTCCTCCTCAGTCATAAGGTAGTACATGACCATGAACGAGCTGACTACGTTCGATATTACTGTGGCAAGTGCTACACCCACAACGCTTAACCTGAAGCCAATAACGAATATTAGGTTAAGTATTACGTTGATGATGCCGCCTGTTCCGAGACATAGGAGAGGCCGCTTACTGTCTCCCTTGCTCCTGAGTATAGCTGAGCCGAAATTGTAGAGCATGATGAAGGGCATTCCCAAGAAGTAAATCCGAAAGTACACAACGGCCAAGTCAATAATATCTGCCGGGGTGTTCATGAGTGTCAATATTGGCTTTGCGATTAAGAGCCCCCAGACCAAGAGGATGAACCCGCTGATTATTGCGAGCATTATCGAGGTGTGTATGGCATCGTGGATTTTCCCGGTCTCGTTCCGTCCAATGCACCGGGCAACTACAACGTTCGCACCGATTGAGAGCCCGACAAAGAGATTCACCATGAGGTTTATTGCCGCCCCATTGCTGCCGACTGCTGCCATTGCCTGAGGTGAGTCGAACCTGCCCACTACTGCAACATCTGCAGAGTTGAAGAGCTGTTGAAGCATCATACTGGCCGCCAATGGTAGGGAGAAGAGCAATATCTTGTCGAGCAGTGAACCGTGAAGCATGTCTATATTATTGCCGTGAGAGTGAAGCATTCTGTTTCATTGTCTCCTGATTTTTTGGGTTTACGGGATTATAGCACCTTGCTTGTGTATAATAACTTCACCCATAAACTCACAAAGAAAGAGGAAAATTCTTGTGGACAGTATCACCAAAGCGGCACTCCTCCTTAATGCCGTAAGAGTTCCCAACAAAATATTCTTGCGTCTCTGCTCGGACTATGACCCTGTGGAGCTGTGGCATTCTGAAACACTATGGGAGGAGCTCAAAATACCCAAAGGAATGCGTGAGAGGCTCTCCGAATTTCTCGCGTCAGGCTGGGCAGAACGTGAGGACGAACGAACCTACCAGTTCGGCGCAAATTTCATCACCTCCAAGAACAAAGATTACCCCCCAAGACTCTTAGACCTCCCCAAACCTCCCGTAGGCTTGTACGTCAAAGGCCGGGTCAATCTCCTTCTTCCTTCAGTGGCGATAGTAGGGACGCGGAAATGCTCGGACTATGCGGCAGCTCAGGCGACTAAGCTCGGCAGGGCTCTAGCTCAGGCCGGGATTATGACCATCAGCGGCGGGGCACGTGGGATTGACAGCGCAGGGCATCGCGGGACACTCTCAGGGAACGGGGTTACTGTTGTAGTTTTCGGGACAGGGCTGGACAAGACTTATCCCACAGAGAACCGGGACTTGTTCGCAATGATACTTGAGCGCGGTGCTTGGGTCAGTGAGTACCCATTCGGGACAGATGGCAACACGTGGCGATTCCCCGAACGCGACAGGCTCATAGCCGGGATGGCACTTCATGTTGTCGTGGCCGAATCCCCGGAGGACGGCGGGGCAATGCACACACTGAGGCGGGCCCGTGAACTCGGACGCGATACTTGGGCGATACCCGGAAGGATAAACGAGGAGGCTAACCTTGGCTCGAACAAGGCAATGAATGACGGTGTGAAGACTCTTGCGGACATAGGGGAGTTCATCAAGGCCATAACCGAAGGACAGCGGCAGGTCAGCATAGATTTTGACGGCAGGGAAAATGAACGTTCAGCCCCTGAACTTGACGACAACGAGAAGATAATATACTCACTCCTTCAGAGAACGGGGGCAAGAAGTGATGATGACATAGCCTGTGAAAGTGGCCTTGAAATGGTAGACGTGAACATTGCACTGATGACCCTTGAGGCTGAAGGTCTTATACGGAATGAAGGAGGGAGGTATTCTGCAGTATGAGGGAATAAGTTTTGTTGCCTCATAAAAAGTTTGCGGCTATAATTTTTCCATTCAAGAAAACATTTCACACATCAAAAAATTTCACAGGAGGCATAATACCTTGAAGCTGATATTCCTGGATATTGACGGAACATTGACAGCTCCGGGCGAGAATACCCCTCCCAAGAGTGCGGTTGATGCCATCGAGAAGGCCCGCGCTAAAGGGAACAAAGTATTTCTCTGTACCGGCAGGAATCCCGACATGCTCAGGCCGTTACTCCGCTACCAGTTTGACGGGTTCATCTCGTGTGCTGGAGGCTATGTTGCAGTTGGCGAGGACTACAGCGAGATACTCTATGACCACCCGATGACTGACTCGGAACGTGATACTGCCCTGAAGGCACTTCATGACAGCGGGGTATTCTGCACGATTGAGGCGGAGAAAGGCTCATGGGGTGATGAGAACCTGGGCGAGTTCCTCAGCGGACAGGGCGAGGGAAATTCTGAGATTGAACGCTGGCGGAAGGCACTTGCCGGGAACTTGGGCATCAAGCCTATGAGTCAGTATGACGGCTCCCCGGTCTATAAGGTCGTGATTATGTGCACGGACATGAAACAGCTCGACAAGGCAAAGGCAGCATTAGGCGACAGGTTCAACTTCGTCATGCAGGAAGTGAAGGTAGGGGGCTCATCCTCAACCTGCATTAACGGTGAGATCATCAACAAGGAGTTCAACAAGGGGCTCGGAGTTGAGACGATATGCAGGAGGTTCAACGTTCCCATAAGCGACACGGTAGGCTTTGGGGACAGCATGAATGACTTGGAGATGATACAGACAGTAGGCTATAGCGTCTGTATGGCAAACGGTTCGGAAAAGCTCAAGGCACTTTCTGACAAAGTCTGCCCGTCAGTGAGTGATGACGGCTTGGCGAAGGCGTTTGCGGAATTAAACCTAATCTAATTTTCTCAGGAGGTAATATTCACTATGGCACTGGATTACAGGAAATGTGCGGAAGAAATCGTTTCCCACATCGGCGGGCGTGAAAACATCGTCCAGGCGGCACACTGCGCAACCCGTCTCCGTCTCGTCATCAAGGACAACGGCAAGGTCGACAAGAAGGCTCTCGAAAACGTTGACGGCGTGAAGGGAATGTTCGAGAACAACGGGCAGCTCCAGCTCATCATCGGAACTGGGACGGTCAACAAGGTCTATGCTGAGTTCCTGAGCGTTACGGGGATGACTGAGGCCACAAAGGATGACGTTAAGGCGGCGGCTGCGGCAGGCCAGCCCATCTGGAAGAGAATCCTAAAGGCAATCGGCGACGTATTCGTGCCAATTCTCCCGGCTATCGTTGCGTCAGGTCTCATGATGGGATTTGTCGAGGCGATGGGCAAGGTCTATCCTGAGTTCGCTAGCACTTCATGGTATGACTTCCTCGACATGGTGGCCAACACAGCATTTGCTTACCTGCCCGTTATCGTCGCAATTTCGGCGGCGCGTGTCTTTGGCGGAAATACATTCCTCGGTGCGGTCATCGGTCTTGCCATGATTCACGCCAACCTCGTGAACGCGTGGGTAGTCGGTACGCTTGAGACAATCCCTGCGTGGAACTTCAGCATCCTCAACTTCGTGGTCAGCGTCCAGAAAGTCGGCTATCAGGGCCACGTTATCCCCGTCATCATAGCAGTGTGGATGATGTGCTCAATCGAGAAGTGGCTGCATAAGCACACGCCGGAGATGATTGACCTTTTCGTTGTCCCGTTCACGACGGTGCTCGTTACGACATTCCTTACGTTCACGATCATTGGGCCGATATTCTCACAGCTTGAGACCTGGGTGCTCGCGGGCGCGAAAATCCTCGTGAAGAACCCCTTCGGCTCGGCAATAATGGGAGCTATCTATCCTTGGACGGTTGTCATGGGACTTCACCACATGTACAACGTCATAGAGGCCGGAATGCTCGCGGAAGTCGGTCTGAATACGTGGATGCCCATAGCGTCGGCGGCAAACTTCGCACAGTTCGGGGCTTGCTTGGCGGTAGGCTTCAAGGCTCGCGCGAACAGGACTAAGGTTGTCGCTATCCCCTCGTCAATTTCGGCGGCACTCGGAATCACTGAGCCTGCAATATTCGGTATCAACCTCCGTTTCTTCAAGCCCATCGTTGCGGGAATGATCGGCGGAACTGTCGGAGCATTCTACGGCGCGTTCTCAGGGATTGGCGCAAAGGCTTACGGCGTTACTGGTATTCCTGGCTACCTGACGATTGCACAGCCCGTTCAGTACTCGATACTTCTTGCGATTTCGGGAGGCATTGCGTTCGTTCTTGCGTGGATCATGTGGCACGAGGACGAGCCTGAAGCAGAGGCAGCTCCAGCACCCAAAGCATCAGAGCCTGAGAAGGTTATGGAGTTCGGTACGGTCATCACGTCATCAGCAGGTGAGATAGCTCAGTGCACAGCCGGCAAAGTCATCCCCTACACGGAAATTCCTGATCCTACGTTTGCGGCAGGAACACTTGGGCAGGGTGTCGGCATCGTTCCTGATGATGAGTTCGTCTTTGCACCTATTGACGGCGAGATAAGCTCAGTGGCAGAGAGCAAGCACGCTATAGGCATCAGTGGCGAGAATGACATGGAGGTACTGATTCACGTCGGGGTCGACACTGTCGAGATGAAGGGCGACGGCTTCGAGGATTTCGTGAAGGAAGGCGACAAGGTCAAGAAGGGCCAGAAGATCATGAAGTTCGACCGCGAGAAGATCAAGAAGGCCGGGCATCCTGATACAGTAGTCCTCCTCCTCACGAACAGCGACGACTACGAGGGCGTGAAGTTCGGGGCAGACGTTTAACGCATAACCTGGTAGAGACGTTCAGGGCCTCCCGTGAAATTCCGGGGGGTCTTTTTTTGCGGCCATGTCTTGACACGTTTGACATAATGGAATCATCACAAACACGAAAGGAAGATTTCTCACAATGCGCAAAGATTTAGGATCTCTGCCTGCTGGTTTTCCCATGCCCGTCCTCATGGTAGGAACTTACGGGGAAGACGGCAAAGTAAACGTCATGAATGTAGCTTGGGGTGGCATCTGCGGAATGGACAAGATAGCCCTCAACCTCGCACCCGACAGGAAGACACTCGCCAACATCAAGGCACGCAAGGCATTCACCGTAGCACTTGCTGACGTTGCACACATCAAGGAGGCTGACTTCTTCGGCATAGCTTCAGGCAACAAGATGCCCGACAAGTTCGAGCGTTCAGGGTTGCACGCCGTGAAGAGCCCCAACGTTGACGCTCCCATCATTGAGGAGTTCCCCCTCACTATGGAGTGCAGGCTTGAGGAAATCAGGGAGTGCTTCGGTGAAATGAGGGTAGTCGGTACTATCGTGAACGTCTCGGCTGATGAGGGAGTTCTTGACGAGAAAGGCAAGGTAGACGCGTCAAAGCTCAATGCCGTAATGTTCGACCAGTTCAGGAACGGTTATTACTCGGTCGGTGAGAAGGTCGCCCAAGCCTGGAACGCCGGGGCCGGCCTCATGAAGGACTAACACCAATCATCCCCCCGTCATGGCCGAACCAGCGGGGGAAATTCCTTCATTGTCTCACTCACCTGCCGACTGCCACATCTCCCGGAAATTTCTCTGCTCCCTGCTCTCACTCATTGACCTTTCAGCCTCCTCAATGAGCCCCGAAATTGTCTCCGTCCTGCTGTACGGTTCATACTTCGACCAGCCTATATTAACCCTCACGTGATAGCGCAGTCCCTGAGACACTGCCGCATTGCTCACGTAGTTCCGTATGTGCTCGGCGAAAAGCTCCCGTTCCTCCGTGTCCTTAATGTCCGCCGTGATCATGAACTCATCACCCTGATAGCGGCAAGCATAGCACCTGTGCTCCTCCGTCCTGAACTTCCTGAGTGCCCCAGCAACTGTAACTAGGACCTTGTCGCCCTCCTGCCTTCCATGAGACGAGTTCACTGATGCGAGATCCTCAACGTCAACCGCAAAGACATGAACAGTTCCGGGATTTTCACGGCCAAGACGCTCCGCAAGTATCCGGGTAAAAGCGTTCCTGTTGGGTATTTTCGTGAGGGGGTCAACTGATACGAGGCTGTCAGCATAGCCGGTATAGACCAGAACATCAGCCACAGCCATAACGTAGCACATGAACGGCATCTTTCCGGCCATGAGCTGGAGAGGTCCGCAGATCATCAGGAACGCAGGGTAGACAGCCATGAACGGGGCAGTATCGCGCTCGTAACGGGTCATTTTCCGCCGCCTCATGATACAGAGTGCCAATGCCACCACAGAATAGGACATGTCCACGAGGAACATCAACGGGCAAAGGACACCAAGACTGACTTCACCGCCCGAAAGGTCTATGTACCATCCAGTGAACGGCGAGGCAATGAGCATTGCTGCGTTGAAGGCAAACGGAAGAACTGAGAGCGTCCTTCTCCAGAGGGTACTAACCAGCCTTGAGCCCTGGCATGTCTCGGTGTATATGAACATCTGCCAGCATATGCACCCGAAGAGCCCGAACGTAAGAGCCGCGGCCATGTATTGAGCCGTCAACGTCCGGGGGATTATGTCCACGTCAGCAAGGACACGGAATATTCTTGCGAGGCAGTAGAGAACCTGAAGGAAGAGCAGACGAAGCCATATAAGCCTTTCCTCCTGGCCGGAAGAATTTTGTTGCCTCATGAAGAGAAGTACAAGCACCACAGCACAGAACAGATGAGCCTCAATGCTGAAGAGAGCATAGCCTGAACCATTGAAGGCATTTAGTGTGTCAGTCCATAATTTGGCGAGGGATGACGCTAATGACATTTTCAGATTTTCCTTCTTTCAGCGGGAGTTCAGGAAGATTATATTACTCCCCTGACTTAAGGCGTAATATTCTTTCCAGTGCCTCATCCTCTGAGATTGTCCCAAGCTCCGAGTAAATACCCTTCAACGCCTCAATGTCCCCTGAGATTTTCGCGAGCCTTGAACCTGCCTCCTCCATTATTGCCGCCTGCCTTGCCATCTCATCGCGGGCATCCTCGTAGTCTTTCGCGGCCTCCATGTATCTTGTGTGAATGTCCCACGACAGAAGCTCAAGCTCCGAGCTCAGGGCATCATACCCATTTGCTGGCTTGTCCTCACTGAGCGCGTGGACTTCCGGGGGAATTATGGGCTCGTCCTCATCATCGCCGGACATCAAGAGCATCAACAGGACTGCGGCGGCCATGACAACAAGGGCGGCAATGAGCGACTTCATCCGGGATTTTCCGGGAGGCTCAGGAGGCGTTAGGGTGTCAGTGTGAATTTCTCCTGAAGACTTCTCCCACTTCATGACGCAGTTTTCGGCAGGAGCTCCGGCATCAGTAACGTAGTCCTTCAGGTAGCCCGAAAATTCTTCATGGCCGAAAAATATTCTGTCCTCCCTGTAAGCCTCATCATCGAGGCACGAGCGCATTACCCCCTCCACATCGTCCCATCTGTCCACGAGGTGCATGAATGAGCTTGCGGCATCGTCCTTCCCCAGCGTCATCATGAACGTGAAACGCACAGGTCTTCCGTCCCTGTCCTTCCTTCCTGTCTGGAGACCCCCGGCCATGAGACAGAAATCATCCCCTCCCATGTTCACGAGCTCGGCAAATGGATACTCAGTGCCCTTAACCCCTGAGAGCCTGAGCATCTCCCTGAACGCTGCCTCGTCAGTGCTCCCGGCATTTTCGCCGCTGTTCATCCTCAGGGTGTAATCGCTGCCCTTCGTGCGTGTCAGGAAAAGAAAATCACCGGCCATGTCATACACCTTCACGAGGAGGGAAACCCAAAAGCTCACGCCCCGCGATAATCTCAGAGCCCCGGAAATTCTCCCTCATCCCCTCACGTATTGAGGCAATAATCTTGTCGAGGTTTCCGCCGCCAAATACCCAGTCCAACGCCGCAGTAAACCCGGAACGCCTCTTCATGTACTGCCCAAGAAGAAAGCTCAGGGCATAACGCAAAGGCTGGTCGGTGTCTTCAGGACGGAAGACGCTCCCGGTTGTCCCGAAGGTGAGAACAGGCTCCCCGTCTCTGACCTCGAAGCGTCTTAGCTGTACGTTGCCCATCGTCTTGACCGGCAAAATCGCAACCGCAAGTTTCCCGTAATATGGCGACTGGTTACCCGCAAGGCTTATAGTCCTGGTAAAGTATTTCTTCACCGCACCACGTAAGAGCTCGGCATATTTCCCGTTAGTCAGGTACTTCTCACACTTAACCGGCACTAAAAGTATCAGCTTGTCCCCGCCGTCAGGGGTCAGGCTGTTCTCTATGATGTATTCGGTCTCGTCAATCCCGGCATAATTCCTGTATTTCCCGTCGTACTGCATGAGGTAGGGCGAATTTATCACCGCTATAATTACTTTAGAGCTTTGGGCTGTCTCTGATACCCTCTTGAAGTGTATTGACTTCTCCGGGTCTCTTGGGTCAATCCATCCGCCGGGGAAGTCAAAAAATCTCAAGGCTATGTTCCTCCTGCTGCCCTTGAGGGTGAAAGGGTATTGCTTTTCCGCGTCAGTCCCTTCAATTCCGCCGCTGAATATGATTTCATGGCCGTTGTCATCTGCCTTGTCCTTGAGCCTAGTGTAGGCATCACTGAGACGTTTGAATATCTCCGTGTCTCCTGCCTCAAAAGAGCCTGACATTACCCGCCCGAAATACTCGTTCATGCAGGCAAGAAGTGTAGTTTTCCCGCAACCTGAAGGACCAAGCACCGTAAAGTGCAGTTCATTCATGACTAGTTCACCTCCCTAGAATATCCCCAAGAATTTTTTGCGTTTCTTCCCGGCCTCTTCAAGCTGTGATTTAACGCTCTCAAGTTCAGCCCTCAACTTCCTGATTTCCGCCTGCAATGCCTCGTTCTGAGACTTGTAGCGTCCTGCTAGCTGTTCGGCACGCTCTGCCCTCTTCTCGGCCTGTACCTTCTCACGCAGTAAGGTGCTGGCTTCCTTCATGGCATCATCACGTTCGGTTATTGCGCTCTGCTCTGAACTGCGGGCAAGCTCTATCTCCTGTTGTGCCCTGGATGCTGCCTCTTCTGCCTGCCTGGTGCTCTCGTCGATTACTGCCTGCTTCTGCCTGTCCATCCTCACGAACGCGTAATACCCCGCCCCCGCAAGAACAACAAGCCCCGCAATCATGGCAGCGACCTTCCAGCCCCCGGACTTCTTCACCGGCGCATTGGGTTCAAGGAGCTCATGGCCTGAGAGAATCGCAAAACGTTCATCGTTGAGCCCGGCACTTGAGGCGATTTTCATTACGGTGGCGTTTAGTTCCTTCCCCTCTGTCTTGAATGCCCCGTCATGTATCAGGAAACTCACGGCAAAACGCATAACCTGATCCGCAAATTCCGGCCTGAAGTTTACGTTCTTGTCGCGCTTGAACTTTTCACCGCTGATCTTCCCGTCATCCCTGAGAAATTCCGAGAACGCCGCCCCTCCCATCGTATGGACGGGTATCACTGCAACCGCTGAACGTCCCCTGTATTCCGTCCGTGAGAGTTCAGCCACCTCACTGAATGCCTCAGAGATGCGCGCGAGAAATTCCCGGTTGTCGCGCCTGGTATATGCCTCACACTTCACAGGGACAACAAGAAGCAGCCTGCTGCCTCCGTCATTCAGTGCCTTGGTGAACACATCAACAGCCTCTTTCACGCCTGATGCCTCTTCATGGCCGGACATAAGGAGCGGGGTATCAATAACAGCAACGAATATCTTTGTGTCCCGTGTGTCCTCCGGGTCTTCCTGAAAGCAGAACGTCAATTCATCCCTTCCAGACTTCATGAGAACGTCATACTCCCATATTTCGCTGTTGTCTGAACCCGTGAACTTCACCGCAAATTCTGACCTGCTTGATGAGGCCGATGCTTTGAGGTTGTCCCATGATTTGCCGAGAGCGTCAAAGTCTTCTGTTTCGGGCAGCCTGAAGTAACCGGGCATTGATGCATCAAGTGCCTTATAGATGGACGAAATGAGCGAGGTCTTCCCAGAGAATGGACGGCCTGTTACCGATATGTTTATGACCATCCCGTTAAACCCCCTGTGATGAAAAGTTGAAGTTCATGTTACTGCACAGTGTCAGGACGGTGCTCAAGGGCCCGGAAATTTTCGCGAATGCCTCAGTTCTTGCCTGTGAGTTCCCGAACTCCTCCGGCCATATTTCCCCGCGTATGTACCTGTACAATGCCCGCCACTGTGTATCTATCTTTATGACGTTGAGCGACGATGCCCCGCTGTCCCGCCTCACTAGGTCCTCGACGAAATTATCAGCCGTGGCAAAAGCGAACTCGTTAGGCTCTGAATATATCTCCTCACGGTCAAGGCTCTCACGCAAAGTTGCGAGTGTGTCGCGGTATATCTCTATCAGTGATGTATATATCCCTTCGGCATCGGTGAGTATTGCCCTTCTCTGGCGGGACTCTTCCTTCATTGGGTCTAACAGGTTGAGGGCTTCACGGATTAATGGCTGTATTCTGTTCTGGCAGCTTATTGTAGCCTCGTCAAGTTTCTTCAGGCCGTCAAGAACTGCGGGCATTAAGTCCTTTTTCCCGTCCTCAATGAACGCGATTATCTCCTTGAGTATTCCCTCATCTTTGGCGTGAAAGTACATCCCTAATTTTCCGTTCTCGGCAAGCACCTTGCAAAGCTCCCTCTTCATGGGTACCAATACGACGCGTTCAAGTGTCTCGTCAAGTTCCTGCTGCATCTTCCCGCTGAGCTCCGTTCTGAGCTGGTGCATCAGGTTAGCATAGGCTGACTCCGGCGACCCTGCACGGCGTACCATCTTCCTCACAACCTCCGGGGTAATGCTCCCTATCTTCCCATCATCTGCGGCTTTCTCCTCACCCTCAAGAGTATTGTTGAACTGTTCGCGCAGTTCGGTGCAGGGCTCATTCTTCCGGCGGCCAAGAAATGACTCAGGCTCAACGCTCCCAACAAGGCCGTCAATCAGTTCATCAAGCAGTGCGTCAAACAACCTGTCGAGCAATTCGCTGTCCTTCTCGAAACTCTTATCATCAGCAAAGACACCCTTAGCCTCAGAAAGTACATCGTTGAGGTTCTTCACTACCTGGTTCATCATCTCCTGAAGGCTTGCGGCATATTCCTTGTCGTTGCGCTCAATGTTGGCCTCAAGGAAACTTAGTGCCTCGTCAATGAGTCTTGTGGCTACCTCGTCCTCATTCGTGCAGTCGGCAATGATGGTTTTTGCCACGTGAATATCCTTGCTCTTTAGTGTCTGCTCAAAATCCTGGCACTGCTTCATGTTCTCACTGCTTGTGTTGTGGTTGATGACCCAGAATGACCAGCGTTCTATCGGGAGTTTTCTCCCAAGTGCGCGCCTTGCCTGTGAGTAAAGGTTTATGTCCCCGGAAAATACATCTTCCCCTGTGCTTCTCGGCATGGTAACGAAAAATACAAGGTCTACCTGATCCGCAAGAGCCTCAATCATTCGTTCAGTGTCGCCCAAACGTGTATCACCCAGTCCCGGAAGGTCAATCAGCCTCAGAGCCCCAACCTCCTGATTCGGGAACTTGCAGTGTATCTCCACACTCTCAACGGCCATGTGCCTGTGATATTCCTCGCCTGTCTCCGGGTCATTCTGGATGACGTAGCGGCGTATCTCACTCTCCGGGATTTTCGCGCTCCTTCCTGTGCCTAAGTAGGGCTGGTACTCCAAGAGGTGAGCCTGTAACTTCCTGAGCTCCCCGATATAGTTGCGCATTCTCGTTTCGTCCTCTATGTTTTCGGTCCTGAAGGTCTCCTTGTCGGGAAGTTGGCAGTATCGGAACTCGGTTATATTCTCTGGAGGTTCTATGCCGGGCTTGTGTTTCTGGAGCTCCCTGAAGTATTTTCCCACTGTGTTGGTGATGAACTCCTCCTCACTGAGGAAGTTGACGTATGCGAATGTTTCTGTTGCGTCCGGGTCATTGATGATGTCTGAGCGTACACCGGTGCACACCAAGCCGTTGCTGTCGGGGATAACGTCCGGGCTGAGTCCCGTGATTGTCTGGAGGAGCCGGGATTTCCCCTGACGTGCAAGACCTATCACCGCAATGTTGAGTGTGTCGCGTGAAAGGCGGCGGTGTATGTTCGTCATTCCTGCCTGAAGCTCATCAGCCTTGCGGGCGTTGAACCTCCTGAAAATTTCGCTGACTGTTTCGCGTTCGGACGTGAGGGAATCATCAGAGAGGGCAGAGGAGCAAATGCCTTTTAGCCTGATGAACTGTTCGAGGATTTTATCGAGGCTGTTTTTTGCGTCAATGATATTTTTTGCGAAGGGCTTTCTGCGCTGGATGATGCTGCTAATTTTCTCCCTGCTCAAAATATGGACCTCCATATAGATTTTTTCTGTGGAACTTTACGGGTGCATTATATAACAGCCAAGTGAAGACAGACTGAACTTTACAGGCTGCACCGTGATATTATTGCTTGGTATTTTTTGCAGAAGGGAGAATTTCACTAACCATGAAGGTAATACTCAAAACAGACGTAAACAAGCTAGGAAAGGCTGGCTCACTGGTTGACGTAAGCGACGGCCATGCCCGGAACTTCTTGATCCCCAAAGGTCTGGCAATCGAGGCAACCCCCGGAAAACTCAACGAGTGGAAGAACGAGCAAGCCCGGCTAAAGGCAAAGGACGCTAAACTTCACGCTGAGGCCCTCGAACTCCAGAAGAGACTTCAGGGAAAGGCAGTAACAGTTGAGGGGAAGGCCGGTGAAAACGGAAAGCTGTTCGGGAGCATAACAGCCTCCCAAATTTCTGAGGCACTCGAAGCACAGCATGGCCTCAAGGATTTCGACAAGAGGAACATAAAACTTGACGAGACCATAAAGCAGCCCGGAAGTTTCCCGTTCTCCCTGAAGCTATACCCTGGCGTTCAGGCTGATATGACCCTGACCGTGAAAGTCTCGCAGCAATGAGACCAGTTGCCCCCCCGAATAGCCCCGAAGCTGAGCGCAGTGTTCTCGGTGCGTGCCTGTACTCAAAGGAAGCACTGGGCAGTGTCATGGAGATACTTACCCCGGAAGATTTCTACACTCCCGCCAACAAGTCAGTGTTCGAGGTATTGTCGGACATGTACCACGACGACAAGCCTGCGGACATTATCACGTTGTCTGAGGAGCTCAAAGCCCGCGGAATTTTAGACCGGCTAGGGGGACAGGCATTCGTTACGGGGCTGTCAGCCGGGCTCTCAACGACCGCAAACGCAGGCTACCATGCCACAATAATCCGTGAAAACTCAGTGAGGAGGCAGCTCATTGAGGCCGGAAGTAAGATACAGGAGCTTGCACTTCAGCCCGAAAAGGACACTCAAAGCGTCATTGAGGAGGCAGAGCAGCTACTCTTCAGGGCGGCGATGAATAGGAGTGCCTCAGACTTCAGGCATGTCCGGGAAATTATTGGGCCTGTAGTCGCTGAAGTTGAGGAGAGCTACAAACAGGAAGGGACGAAAATTTCAGGCTACCGCACGGGTTTCTCGGAGCTTGACGCGTACACAGGGGGGCTTAAGCCCGGAAGCCTCACGATAATTGCCGCACGTCCCTCAATGGGAAAGACAGCCTTTGCCTTGAACATTGCCCAGTTCGGAGGGAAAAAAGGCGAGAATCTTCCTGTTCTCATCTTCAGCGTTGAGATGCCCGCTGAACAGTTGGTGCTAAGAATGCTGGCTGCTGAAGCACAAGTGAACCTCTCGATGCTGAACACCGGGACGTTCAACACTGACGACTATAAACGCCTGAATGAAGCCTGCAAAGTTCTGGCAGGGAGGAATATCTACATTAACGATGCCAACGACTTGAGTGCAATGGATTTCAGGACGAGGTGCAGACGATTCAAGAACCGCCACCCTGATTTAGGGCTTGTTGTTGTGGACTATCTCCAGCTCATGAACTCAGGAAGCGGCAGGGGATTTGACGGAAGGCAACAGGAAGTAGCGGACATTTCTCGAATGCTGAAGGCCGCCGCAAGGGAGATTAACTGCCCGGTTATAGCGTTGTCGCAGTTGTCGCGTTCGGTTGAGCAGAGGCCGGAGAAGAAGCCCATGCTCTCAGACCTCCGGGACTCCGGGGCAATCGAGCAAGATGCTGATGTTGTGCTCTTGATGTTCAGGAAGGACTACTACAGCGAGGAAGAGAACAACGACCTCACACACAGCAACACAGATATACGTGTGGCAAAGAACAGGAACGGAAGCACCGGGGTATTTCACATTGTCTTCCAGCGGGAATATACACGTTTCAGGAACAAGGGCGATGGATTTTAGGGGCAAGGGAGAATTTTCCTCCCCTGCTCCTTACTCTGTCCTTAGTGCCTCGATCGGGTCAAGGTTTGATGCCTTCCATGCCGGCCAGAAACCGAAGAGAACTCCCACGAATGCCGAGAACCCCGTAGCAACTACAATGGACTGCGTAGATACCATAGTAGCCCAGTTGAAGAGCGACGAGATTACGCGCGATACACCGACACCAATCGCAATGCCTACAGCCCCGCCCAGCAACGACAGCACTATAGCCTCCGTCAAAAATTGCATCCTCACATTTGACGGCCTTGCACCGACTGCCATCCTGATACCGATTTCCCTCGTTCTCTCACTCACTGACACAAGCATGATGTTCATGATACCTATTCCGCCGACCAGAAGGGAGATTGACGCTACAGCACCGAGTAACATGCTCATGACGTTAGCGGTGCTAGCCATGCTCTCCTGAATTTCCGTGAGGTTGCGAACGTCAAAATCATTCTCGACTCCTTCGGTCAGCCTGTGCCTCTGTCTCAGGAGCGATACTACTTCCTCCTCAGCAAGCGCAACTGAATCCTTGTCCGTTGCCTGAACGTTTATGCGCCTCACGCTGTCTACTCTTGTTCCTGACCTGACGAGCCGCCTCTGTGCCGTAGTTACAGGGACGAGCACAAAATCATCCTGATCCTGTCCCCATGAGTTAGCACCCTTCTTGCTGGTCATTCCCACAATCCTGAAGGGTATGCTCTTTATGCGTATTGTCGCGTCAATCGGGTCTGCGTAGCCGAAAAGCTCCTTTGCGACAGTCTGGCCTATAACACAGACCTTAGCCCCTGATCTCACGTCCTGCTCCGTGAACATTGCACCGCTTGAGATCGTCCAGTTCCTCACCTGCAAGATGTCCGGGGTACTTCCCGTTATGCTGGTGTTCCAGTTCGAGTTGCCATAGATGAGCTGAGCCGACGTGTTGACCTCCGGGGCAGTGCATGCAACGTGGAATGTCTCTGAGGCCATGGCGTAGGAGTCATCGAGCGTGAGTGATTCACCAGAGCCTGCCGCCCCTCTTGCGCCCGTCGAGTTGGGTGGTGCAGGCATGACTATAAGCAGGTTAGACCCGAACCCGGCAAGTGCACTCTGTACCTGCTGGGATGCCCCGTTGCCTATGGCTACCATTGTGATGACAGCACCGACACCGATAATTATTCCGAGCATCGTTAGGATTGAGCGCGTCCTGTTGGCAAGTAACGAACGCAATGCAGTCTTTACGATTTCCATGACGAAAAAATCACTCCCTGAAAAAATTTCCTGTAATTATAGATTAAACGGGCTCAATGTATTTCATGAGGAGCAAGAAAATTTTAATGCTATAATGTGAAACACTCAGTGAAAATTTTTACGTCTCAGCAAGGGAGGAAGTATTATCATCATGGAACCGTTCTACAAAACCTACAAGCCTGCATGGAGGAGTTTCTACAAGCTGCTGTTCCTCATGCTCCTTATACTCATTCTTGCAGGTCTCGCAAACTACTTCAAGGCCGGGGAGTCATGGCTCAAATGGATGTGGATTGCCGCAATTATCGTTGAGGTCCTGATATTCTTCTACGTTGCCGTGAAACGCTGGACAATGTCGCTCATTCTCCGGGACAACCCCAGCAAAGCCGAAGACCAGGAAGTAGCCTTTATCGAGTGCAACCCAATAAAGCCCTTTAGCCCGGATTTCCGCAAGTCAATCGAGATAGGGCTAGCGAACATCATTCACATCAAGTTAGGCCAGACGATGATGCAGACGATCCTGAACATTGGCGATATAGTCATCACGTCATCAGGCACAGGCTCAGAGGAAATACACGCGCACAATATCCCGGACCCTCAGGCGGTGCGCGATGAGATACAGGTACACGCCCGGAAGTACACGATGCCCGGAGGTTCAGCCACTGACGCACAGCCCGGAGCATAAGACCAAGCTCAAATTACACGCAGAAAAATTCGGGAGTCCTGCCGAAATGACAGAGCTCCCGTTTTTTTTTGTGGCCTTCTACTTTTTGTTGAGGCATCTCTTCAGTATCTTCATCATCTCAAGGCTCTTGAACGGCTTGGGAAGATACCCGTCAAATCCCATTGCCATATACTCAGCTTCGGCATTGCCCCCGGCGTTGGCAGTCAGTGCGATGAACGAGGTATCAGGTGCATATTTCTTTGCATGGCCGAGAGTTGTAGGGCCATCCATTCCGGGCATCTTGTGGTCAAGAAAAACTATGTCGTAGTGGTCAGCCCGTATCTTGTCGAGTGCTTCCTCCCCTGATTCCGCAGTGTCTATGTATGCCTGTGAGTCCTTGAGCATTCCTTTGGCCACAACCAAATTCACAGGGGTATCGTCAACTATGAGTATCTTAGCGTCCGGCCATGTCGAGGGCCCGGTGTCAAGGTCAGCCTCAGCGGGTGCAGTGTTCCGCATGAACTCCTCGTATTCCTGAATGGTCATGTTGTCGCCGTGAGCCAGCCTCTGCGGGATAGTGAACGTTATTTTTGTGCCCTTCCCGTATTCGCTCTCAAGTGAGATTTTCCCGCTCATTATCTCGATTGTCCTCTTCACCAGCGCAAGACCAAGACCAGCCCCCGGAATGTGTCGTGTCTCTGCTATGTTTGCCCGCTCGAACGACTCGAATATCTTTGCACTGTCCTCCGGCCTCATTCCAATTCCTGTATCCTCAACGGTGAATTTCAGCGTTATCCCTGAGTTAGTGCCTTCCTTCTTTTCCCCCGAAACACTAAGAGTGATGCTCCCTGACTGTGTATATTTCGCGGCGTTGTTCAGCAGGTTGTTCAGTACTTGCCGCAATCTCAGCACGTCCCCGTGAAGGTGTTCCGGCAATTCCTTGTCTGCCTCAAGCCTGAACTTAAGCCCCGGCTTTCCCGTTATCATGTCCGCAACGTACCCTTCGCAGTCCTTGAGTACCTCCCAAAGGTGATAGTCGCTCTCGTAAAGCTCCATCTTTCCAGCCTCAATCTTCGAGATGTCCAGGATGTTGTTCACGATGTTAAGGAGATGTTCCCCGGCTGTCTTTATGTCGTTGGATGCCTTCCGTGTCTCTGCATCTTTTGCCTCGCTGAATATCATCTCGTTAATGCCAAGTATCGCATTCATTGGTGTGCGAATTTCGTGGGAGGTGCTCGCTAGGAAGTTGCTCTTTGCCTTGTTTGCCGCTGTTGCCCGGAGCATTGATGACTCGGTCTGCTTCCGTGCCTCTTCGGTCTCATGCTTCGCCGTGATCAGCCGCCTGTATGTCGGGGCCTCAAGGTAGAAGAACGTGAACACAAGCATCATAGTAGCCACAGTGTAGACGAGGGGCAAATTCTGCCGGAAGAGATATTGCAGTACGAACGAGTCAATCAGGAGGATGAAGAGAAGATTCATGACGATGAACTGACCGTTGCCGTAGTACTCCTGATAGAGCAGCTGAAGGATAAAGCCCTCGACCACGAAGATTATTGCGAGCCCCGGCGAAAATACCATGAACGTCTTTCCATCAGAGTTGAACGTGAAGACAAGAACGATGCTCACAGCCAGAAGGAAGAACTGAAACTCAGTGAACCTCCGGCTTATCGTGTTAGTGTATGCGGCAACGTAGCACATAAGACAGTAAGCGTTTATGTTGATGATTGAGTAGAATACCTTTGTCCATACCGTTACGGTCTTCATGTTTGTGGTGAGCTCAAGGAATGTCTCGAAACATGCCGCCGCCAATGTCGACATTATGAGCAGGAGAAACCGCCGGTTAATCTCTGACCTCGTGGCCATCCTCCCGCCAAGGAACACAGAGAGGACGAGAAGGAAGGGTATCATTGTCATCTCAAGGAAAGTCTCGCCTACATTGTTCAAAGCCGTCATAGTGAAAAGCAAAGCCCCTTTGTGTAAATTGTCTCGTGAATGGCTGTAGTATAACACCTTGTGAAAAACCCAGCGTGATATAATGCAAGCCGCATAATATCCCAATCACAAAGGACAGATCCCGAAAATGTTATTCATGATAGATACAGGCAGGCAGCTCAAGCGCAACCTTACCCCGCTTAATGTATGGTCATTGGCTTTTGGCTGTGTCATAGGCTGGAGTGCGTTCGTTATGCCCGGAACTTTATTCCTCAAGAACGCCGGCCCTCTAGGAACTCTTATTGCTATGGAGATTGCCGCGTTGATTATGCTCATCATTGCCTATAATTACAGCTACATGATAAAGAAATTTCCGTTGACCGGGGGCGAGTTCATATATGCCAAGATGGCCTTCGGGGGTCATCATGGATTTGTCTGTACGTGGTTTTTGAGCCTCTCCTATCTTTCGGTCATCCCCCTGAACGCTACAGCCCTGAACATCATAATGCGGGCGGTCTTTGGGGATGCCTTCCAGTTCGGGTTTCACTACACGGTCTCAGGCTATGATGTCTATTTTGGGGAGATGCTCCTTGCTATAGGCTCTATGTTCGTCCTCATGATGATAACCTCGAAGGGTGTCCACATAACCGGGAGCCTTCAGACCTTCCTTGTGTTCATACTTTTGGGTGGCATTCTCGTAGTCATGGGTGCGGCACTGGTGAGCCCCTCAGCGAGCCCGGAGAACATTCACCCGATGTTCCACCCGGTAACCCCGGACTTCACCAACGGGATAGCTGCCCAGATAATTGCCGTACTGGTTACAGCTCCTCAGTCATTCGTAGGTTTCGACACAGTCCCCCAGTTGATGGAGGAGTCAAAATTTTCGTCTGACCGCGTTAAGGTGGTCATGGACACAAGCATAATCTGCGGGGCTTTCGTGTACATTGCATTGACGGTTCTTGCGTGTTCTGTCGTTCCCTATGTGTACCATCATTCATGGCCTGCCTACATTGCCGACCTCCCCAACCAAGACGGTACTGCCGGAATAGCTACCCTCAACGCCGCGCACATAGTGATGGGAAGGGCAGGGCTCGGAGTGATTACTGCCTCAGTGATTGCGGCCATGCTCACGGGAATTTTGGGGTTCTACACGGCGACAAGCAGGCTGCTCTACTCGATGTCGAGGGACGGAATGATCCCCTCATGGTTCTCACGCCTCAACAATGACGGAGTGCCCTCGAATGCCGGGCTGTTCTGCACGGTTGTTTCTGCGCTGATCTGTCTTCTTGGGCGTGCGGTTATGGGCTGGGTTTTCGACATGGCCTCAATCGGTGCGGCAATAGGCTTTGCGTACACGTCAATAGCGGCGGCAAAATACGCATGGAACGAAAAGAGAACTGACATTGTGATTTTCGGGGTACTGGGCTTCATTCTCTCGCTGGGAATTGCCGTACTAATCCTCGTGCCAATTCCCGGCCTCAACGTCTCGCTTGGTCATGAGGCATATTTACTCCTTATTGCATGGATAGTTCTCGGTATTTTGTTCTACTACATTCGGCGTAAATGGGGGGGGGGTATAAGTAATTATGCCTACAACGCATACCCTGAAGAGGAGTCTCACAGCGTTTAGTGTCTGGTCTCTTGCTTTCGGTGGAGTAATAGGCTTCGGTTCGTTCATGATGCCTGGTACTACCTTCCTGAAGAGAGCCGGGACTATGGGAACTCTGATTGCGATGGAGCTGGCGGCACTCATAATGCTGACGATCTCCTACAGCTATGCATACATGATAGAGAAATTCCCGGACTCAGGCGGTCAGTTCGTGTACGCAGAAAAAGCATTCGGCAGGACTCACGGCTTCATATGCGCTTGGTTCCTGGGGCTCTGCTACATTATGATCATCCCGATGAACTGCACGGCACTTGCTCTTGTCTTCCGGGCGGTGTCAGAGAGGAGCATCTTCCAGTTTGGGTTCCACTATACAGTTGCGGGCTATGATGTCTATTCTGGGGAGGTCTTGCTGGCACTTTCGGCACTTTCGGTTTTTTCTCTTGCCTGTTTTCGTGGGGGGAGGTTTGCCGGGAGGCTTCAGTCAGTTTTTGTTGTAGTTCTCATTGCCGGGGTACTTCCGGTTCTTGGCGGGGCACTCTTCAGTCCGGAGGTATCTTCGGCGGAGCTTCACCCTATGTTCTGGCCTGAAGACCCACAGCACGGCGGGGCATTGTCGCAGGTTGTCTCAGTCCTTGTTGTTGCACCTTGGGCATACGTTGGGTTTGACGTTGTCCCTGTCTTCATGGGTGAGGCAGATTTTCCACGTAGGCACGCAAAGCCCATAATGGACACGGCGATTCTTTGCGGCTGCTTCGTGTATGTAGTCCTGAATCTCCTTTCGGCTGTCGGAATACCTGAGCGTTATCCTGACTGGGTGAGCTATGTTGCCGAGCTTCCGGGACTGAAAGGCGTTGAAGGCATTGCGTCATTCCAAGCGGCCCGGAAAATTCTGGGGACTTCGGGCGTGTTCATCATAAGCGTGTCAGCAGTAATGGCAATGCTGACTGGGATACTTGGTTTCTACATGGCAACGAGCCGACTTCTCTGCTCGATGGCACGGGAAAAGATGCTTCCGTCATGGTTCAGTGAGCTTAATTCTGAGGGAGTCCCCTTCAAGGCAGTAATCTTCTGTGCGGCTGTCTCGTTCCTTGCGCCGTTCGTGGGACGCAACGCCTTGGGCTGGACGGTGGACATGTCATCAATCGGCGGGGCAATAAGTTTCGGGTATACCTCATTGGCGGCTGTACGTTTCGCGTTCTCTGAAGGCAGGAGGGATATAGTTATTCTCGGAGCGGCCGGGTTCATCTTCTCGGTGATGTTTGCGTTCCTTCTTCTTGTGCCAGTTCCGGGACTTGACTGCTCGCTTGATTTCCCGTCGTATGTCCTCCTCGTAATCTGGATAGCGGCCGGGTCATTGTTCTTCTTGCGGATGAAGGGAAGGCCATAAACTCCCGGTGTAAAGCAAAAACACTTGACAGGATAAAACGCGTTCCCTATAATCGGCATCATGATTGACAGCGGAAATGATGACAACGAAATACTCAAACGAAGAATACACTTCAACCTTTTGTACGATTTCTATTCGCCCTTACTGACAGCAAGGCAGAGGAAAGTTTACGAGACACTTTGCTTTTCGGACTTGACGCTTTCGGAGGCCGCTAATGTCTTGGGAGTGAGCAGGCAGGCAGTATACCTATTAGCCCGCCACGTCATGGAGAAACTTGAAGGCATTGAACGCGAGCTTTGTTTTGCGGTGAACACCCGGCATCTTGAGGACAGGATCAAGGAGCTCGAACGGGAGAATGAAGAACTCCGCCAGAAGCTGACTGAGAAAGAGGGAGAGGAATAATCATGTTTGACGCACTGAAGGAAAAATTATCGTCCCTGTTATCGAAGTTAGGGAGCAAAGGGAGGCTCTCACCCGAAGACATAGACTCGGCCATGCGTGAGCTCAGGCGTACAATGCTTGAGGCTGATGTAGACTTCCGGGCGGCAAAAGATTTCATCGCCAAGATACGCGAAAGGGCATCAAGTGCCGAAGTTCTGCAGTCAATAACGCCCAGTGAGAGGATTTCCGCAATCGTCTATGATGAGCTCGTCTCACTCATGGGGAAGCCTGCACCCCTGATTATTTCCCCGAAGCCCCCGACAGTAATACTCATGGCCGGACTCCAGGGCTCAGGAAAGACCACCTCAACCGTGAAACTTGCCCGGCACCTCAAGGGCTCGCATAACCCCCTCGTAGTTGCGTGTGATTTGCGTCGGCCTGCAGCAGTCGAGCAGTTACGGGTTCTTGCGGACGGGGCTAAAGTCTCGTTCTACGGCCCGGAGAATGCTGGGGATACCGACGTTCTGAAGGTTGTACGCGGTGCAGTGAAGTATTCTGAGTCCCACATGAACGATGTCATCATACTCGACACGGCAGGAAGGCTCCACATTGATGATGAGCTGATGGGTGAGCTGAAGAGCATTGCAGAGGTGCTCCCGCCGCATGAGAGGATACTAGTTGTTGACGCAATGACCGGCCAGGAGGCAGTGAACTCGGCAAAGGCATTCCATGAGCTCCTGAACCTGACGGGCTTAATCCTCACGAAACTTGACGGCGACGCGCGCGGAGGAAGTGCGTTGTCCATCAGGGCAGTAACAGGAGTCCCGGTTAAGTTCGCGGGAGTTGGCGAGAATACCGATGCACTCGAACCCTTCAGCCCCGAACGCATGGCGGGCAGAATCATGGGGATGGGCGACATTCAGGGTCTCGTCGAGAAGGTCAGGGCGGCAGGAGTAACAGAAAACGCAATCAAATCCCCCGGAAAAATCGCTAAGTCATTTGACCTTGAGATGCTACTAACTCAGTTCGAGCAATTGGAGAAGTTAGGGCCGATCGAGAAAATCGCAGGGATGATTCCGGGAATGGACAAGATAAAAGATTTCAGGGCTGAAGACGTTGACGCAGGAGCACTAAAGCGCAACAAGGCAATAATCCAGTCAATGACACCGCAAGAGAGACACAACCCCAAGATAATCAAAGGCTCAAGACGGCGGAGGATTGCACAGGGATCTGGTACTTCAGTCCAGATGGTGAACCAGCTGCTTGCCCAGTACGAGCAGATGAGGAAGATGTTTAAGTCGTTCTCAGGCTCAGGGGGAGGCAGGAGGCTGAAATCATTATTCGGTTTCGGCAGGTAAGATTTCAACAGGAGGTGCAGAGTCAAGAATGGCGGTAAAGATTCGTTTGTCGCGTCAGGGCAGGAAAAAAGCTCCGTTTTACAGGCTTGTAGTTGCGGATGAACGCTCACCAAGAGACGGAAAATTCATCGAGCTCATAGGGACGTATAACCCTATGACCGATCCGGCGGCTGTGAGCATCAACGAGGAGCGTGCCTTATACTGGCTGAAGAACGGAGCAGTACCTTCGGACACGGCAAGAGGGCTTTTGAAGAAGCAGGGAATCTGGGAGAAGTTCAAGACAAAGGAAGCATAGAACCACCGCATCCTTTAAGCAGGAAGCAGCAAGACCAACAAAATATTTCATCGTAGACCGCGAACAAAACAGGAGGTGCCACTTTAATGGTCAATTACAAAGAGCTTGTAGAGTTTATCGTCAAACACCTTGTTACTCAGCCTGATACTGTTGAAGTAGAGAGCGATGAGGCAGGCGAGGAAAAAGGCGGAAGCAAAATCCTGATACGGGTTGCCCATGAGGACGTGGGGCGGGTAATCGGGAAGAGGGGTGCAACGATCAACGCTATCCGGCTGTTGGCCAAAGCGGCAGCAGTCAAGGCCGGAGAGAGGGTTGATGTTGACATCATCGAGGACTAGAAATTAACGTCAGCATAGTAACGGCATTCCCGGAATTATTCGCGGACTTCCTACGTACCAGTATTCCGGGTCGTGCTGTAACAAGCAAACTTGTCGGCGTGAACCTTGTGAACTTCCGCGATTTCGGCAGAGGGAACTACCGCCAGCTGGACGATTATGCATACGGCTCCGGTGGAATGCTCTTTGCAGCCCCACAGCTCAAGGATGCACTTGACTTTGCGGCCTCACGTCATGAAGGCGTTAAACCGTTCGTAGTATACCCATCACCGCAGGGTGCAGTAATCACTCAGGAGATAATCGAGACACTCGCAAACCATGAACACGTCGTGATAGTCTGCGGGCATTATGAGGGGATAGACGAGCGTTTTGTGCAGAAGTACGTAGACCTTGAGGTGAGTATAGGCGACTGTGTTCTGACCGGCGGGGAAGTTCCGGCAATGCTCATAGTTGACGCGATGTCGAGGCTAGTACCCGGCGTTGTGGGCAAGGGCAAGGCAGTAGTTGAGGACTCGTTCTATCGCGGGATGCTCGACAACCCGAATTACACCCGTCCGGCCATGTGGGAGGGTCTCGGAGTCCCTGAAGTCTTAACCGGGGGCAATGAGCGCGAAATCACACATTGGCGGCGCAGGGAGGCAGTATCCCGGACGTTGAACCGGCGGCCTGACCTGCTTGCGAGGGCATCAATACGTGAATACATTTCCGTGGATGTGAGCCTTGCAGTAATCGCGGCAGATGACTGCGTGAACCTTCAAGGTGTCGCGGAGATCTGCAGGCTCTATGACTTGGGGAGACCGTATGTTGTAGCCCGTACTCACGAGCTCAGGGAGGCCATGAAGGCAAGATGCTCTGAAGCTAGGATACTGGGGAGCGTCAGGAAGGTGCTCGAACGTGAAGGTGATGATGTCCTTGTGGTGAGGGTATTCACGGGAGCAAGGAATAACTCACTTCACAGCCTCGAACTCAAGCGCAGGTGTATCGAGCATGACGGAGGAATATTGTTCGTTTTCGCACAGAATGATGATGAGCTTGAAGGCATTGAAGGAATATCAGGCTATCTATTCGGGAATGATGAGGAAGTTCCGTTTTGTGCGAAGATAGGTATAGCGTTGGACAGGTTTTTAGGGAAGCGTTAAATCACAGGAGGCAATAGGGAATTGAACGCAGTAGACTTAGTGCAGAAGAAGTACTACAGGGCAGAGGCATTGCCTGACTTCAGGCCTGGCGACACTCTGAGGGTACACGTGAAGATAAAGGAAGGAACCCGCGAACGTATACAGGTCTTCGAGGGTATAGTGATAGCCAGACAGCACGGCGGGCTTGATGAGACGTTCACGGTGCGGAAGATCTCGAACGGCGTTGGTGTCGAGAGGATTTTCCCGGTGCACTGCCCTAGCATTGACCACGTTGAAGTTCAGCGCAAGGGCAAGGTCAGACGGGCGAAGCTGTACTACCTGCGGAAGCTCAGCGGGAAGGCAGCAAGGATCAAGGAGCGCAGGAAGTTCACCGAGGCGCAGTAGGAAGAGCGGGAAAAAATGTCCCCCGGTTGAGATGGCCGGGGGATTTTTATGGTTTCTGTTCCGATTGGAGGTGCTTGGGTGTGTTTGTCATCATTGGCTGGCACATGCAGCTGCCGCAAAGTAACATAATGCCCAGAAAAGGTATACCCAGTGAGTAACAGGCGTGAACAACAGGGAAAGCAAAAACAGCACCACCCATATAATGCTAAATATCACAAGGCCTCCAGCACTGGCCTCGGTATTCTTTCCCATCAGGACATTTACGCCACATAACACGCCTGCGACAGCGGTAATGAGCACGAAGAAGCCGAAAAGTCTATCGCCAAAGTCAAGGCCGGGACAAGACAGGAAAGAAAACAAATTTATGCCCACATTTACGACGGGAATGGTTACGACAGGCTGAAAGAGGCTCAACCCTGCACCAATTATTGAGAGTATGAGAGCGGCAATATTCATATTGTGATCTTGATTGAGAGCTTGACATTTTGGCTGTGGATTGCGTATAATTCTCGCTGTTGCACATTTGGGGATATAGCTCAGTTGGGAGAGCGCTTGAATGGCATTCAAGAGGTCAGGGGTTCGAATCCCCTTATCTCCACCAAATACATAGATGAATAATACAGATCCGCTCTTAGGGGCGGATTTTTTTTGCCGTTCTGTTCATTTCTCTTGTCTTTTTTCCTGTCCAGTTAAGTGAGGAAAGGGAGCGGTTTTTCTTCCCTCCCTCATCAAAATTCTTAGACTGGCAGGTGAATATCTTTGTCCAATTCCCACATCTCTGGCATCACTCTTAAACGCTTCTATACCCTCCCCTCACTGTGCAAGGCT
>JAFRAH010000040.1 GCA_017405525.1 Synergistaceae bacterium | reverse complement strand
TTTTTCTTCCCGCCTGAGCTCATATTGCCGACAACCAATGCAACGCGAATCATTCAGTTTCTCCTGATAGGTAGTGATGTTCTATTTTGATCTCCATATTGTGAATTTTATGTCCTTGATGGTGTCAAAGTAAGTGTCGTAAAGTTCAAACAGCCCGCTTTTCGTGATGTATTCGTTGAAGCCTATGCCGCTTTCTCCGCCGTAGTTGAGTATCCAGACAGGCCGGTATTGTTCTGTTGTGTTCTGTTGTGTTCTGTTGTGTTTCTTACTGCCTCAAATATTTTCTCCAAGACGATTCTTCTTGTTTCACCGCCAAAAGGATTGAAGAAATAGAACACGTTATAATCCCCGTAATGTTCAAAGTCTTCGGCCCTGCAGTTGAAGACCTTTACGCGCTCCTGAAGTCCGAGCCTCCTGAAGTTCCGCACGGTGATGTTGTAGATGCCCTCGTCAAACTCAATCCCTGCGATTCTCCTGAAGGGGAACTTTGCGGCCTCCCTCATGGTTATACCTTTTCCACAGCCTACGTCAATGAACGAGTCTTCCGGGCCGGGGTTCATGATTTCCAGTGCCTTCCTCACTACTTCTTCCGGGGATTTGGCGTAACCGTTATAGCCATGCTCTGAATATTCCTCGGTTTTCTCAAGCCCGGTTATTTTCTTCATGGTGAAGTCAAGCCCGCGTATCTTTTCCGTGAATAGCCACTGAAAGAAATATTTTGCGTTCCTTGTCCGGCGTTTAAGTACCTTCCTGAAATTCTCCGTGAATGACATTGTGATATTATCCCCTTTCCTCATCTTGACGCGAAAAACTCAAGCACCCTGCTTATGACCTGTTCCCTGTCCTCAT
The DNA here is from genome assembly GCA_017405525.1 of Synergistaceae bacterium. Taxonomy (GTDB): domain Bacteria; phylum Synergistota; class Synergistia; order Synergistales; family Aminobacteriaceae; genus JAFUXM01. The sequence goes on along the minus strand of JAFRAH010000040.1, from coordinate 16,186 downwards.
CACTGAGCCTGTAGTACATGGGAAGCCTCACCAGTCTGTCGCTCTCACTTGTCGTGTACCTGTCCTCGCCGCTGAAACGCCCGAACTTCAAGCCTGCTGGTGCGCTGTGTAGCGGGACATAGTGGAATGAACAGGTGATGCCGCCTTCCTTCATGTGCCTGATGAACGCCGTACGTGTATCGAGATCCCGGCACTTGATGTAGAACATGTGAGCATTGTGGGAGCATTCCGGGGGAATACAGGGAAGCTCAATCACTCCTGAATCGCTGAGGGGCTTTAGTGCCTCGTAGTACCTTCCCCATGTTGCCAGCCTGTCGGTGTTGATCTCGTCGGCGACTTGGAGCTGAGCCCATAAATACGCCGCATTGAGCTCACTCGGAAGGTAGCTGCTGCCATAGTCGACCCAGTTGTATTTTGCCACCTGACCCCTGAAGAACTGTGAGCGGTTCGTGCCTTTCTCGCGCATGATTTCGGCCTTGTCGCTGTATCCCTGGGTATTGATGGATATTGCGCCGCCCTCGCCCATTGAGTAGTTCTTTGTCTCGTGGAATGAGTAGCACCCGAAGTCGCCTATAGTGCCCAGTGCCCTGCCCTTGTAGGAGCTCATGACACCTTGGGCCGCATCCTCGACTACAAGGAGGTTATGGCGTTTGGCGATGTTCATGATTGCGTCCATGTTGCAGGCGACTCCGGCATAATGCACAGCACAGATTACGCGGGTTCGTGGGGTTATGGCCTCCTCGATTCTGGACTCGTCGATGTTCATTGTGTCGGGGCGTATGTCGGTGAATACGAGCCTCGCTCCAGCAAGGACGAAGGCATTAGCGGTTGATGAGAACGTGAAGCTGGGCAGTATGACCTCGTCGCCTTCATGGAGATCACAGAGTAGTGCGGCCATTTCGAGGGCATGAGTTCCGCTTGTGGTGAGGAGGATTTTGGGGGAACTGAAACGCTGTTCGAGCCATGAACTGCATTTTTTCGTGAACTCGCCGTCCCCGCTTATCTTGTGGCTGTCTATGGCAGAACGCATATAATCCAGTTCTTTGCCGGTGAACGGTGGAACGTTGAAACTGATCATGATAAATTCATCGTCCTTAATCCTGATTGTTGAGGTTGTGATGCTGCATAGTGTATCACATAATCCTCTCAGCTGGACGGATAAGTGCCTTGCTGCTGTATGAGAGCCTGTGTGCCAGTTTGGGGGATGAATCTCGTTTGTTCATTTCTATGAGGATGACCAGCCATGCTAGAAGGTTAGTATTATGCCCACCGCCAAACATTACGGTCTCGAAGATTGCAAGATATAGGAACGAGGCCAAAAAGCCGCCCTTTATCCTCTGGAGCTTTGTCATGCCCCTTACATTTTGGAAATAAGCATGAGTGAAGGCAATTATTGTTGTCATGAACAAAGTAAATCCAATTAGACCTGAATTCAAATATACGTTGAGGTAATAATTATCTAGATAAGGTAATTTAATAACATTGAAGAGGTCTCCACCACTAATGAAGCCCAATCCTGTAAGCCAAGCTCTTTTATCAAGCATTACTCTTAGTGATGTATAGTTCAGTGCTCTGCCGCTTGAGTAGATGACATATTCCCAATTGACAGAGAGGATGATGTTCAATGCCGCAAATATAGCAATAATATAAAACATAATTCTTGTGTACGTTTTCGTTTTCCCCATAAAACCAAGGAAAAAATACACCAGCCATAACATCATTAGGCTTGTGATAGATCCTCTTGATGCTGTGCTCAGAAGCATCATTACGGCAATTGGAATTATCATGAACAGGAAAATTAAATGAAATTTATCTTTCTTAAGATTTTCAGGGTCTTTTTCCATTATCAAGAAATGGTACATAGTAAAAAATGACAAGAAGAAGTAAATAAGCATTCCCACTTGGTTAACGTGTTGGAGGCCAAAACCATACCTATATCTTCCATCCTTTGAGAAAATACTGCCTAGGTGTCCTAAAAAAGCGAAATTATCAAAATTGGCAATATATGCAGACACTAGCGGTATAGCCAATCCCAGTAGAGTGAGTTGGAGGAGTTCTTTCTCAAGATCATACGCGACAATGATTTTGAAAGACATGAATAACGTTACAAAGTATATTAAGAGCATTCGAAGAGTGTAGAACGAGCTTGCTGTTCGGTACAAAGATAACCCAGTAAAGTCTGCAAAATATCCCCACAGAAGCCAAGCCATCAGTCCGGCAAAGAATATAGTTACTCCTTTGTTACGAAATATATTCTTTTTCTTCATGGACATAGCCACAATTACGGACACAACACATAAAAATGGCGAAGTTGGAATCCATGCATCACTCATAGCATCGCTATCGTTCCCAACAGCTACAAAAAACCTTTTCATCCACGGAATCAATATATACATGAAGTACGCGAAGAGAAACAATATCTTCTTGCCGTTCAGTTTTCTCAATGAGTTCATTCCTTCCGAAAATAACGTCTTTCTCTGATTTCAAGGTAGTATATCACTAAAACTTTGTGTACTGAACACGAGGCAACAACTATCCTCATGTTGTAGAATACCATGCATAAATCTTGACTTGATTACAGAGGGTGATACCGATGAACTACATCAACACAGTAACTCTTTCCGGCCTCATTCACCACCTGAGCCGCAGGAAGGAGCATAATTACTTTCCCTTCTCAGTCCGCCACGAAAGCACATGGTCGGACGGAACAACCCGCAAGGACTTCCTCAATGCCCGAGCATTCCCTGAAGACGTACAGGAAAAACTCAGAGCCCTTGAAGAGAACACTCCCATACTCGTCAAGGGTGTACTCAGGTCCTCAAAGGGAAGCGGCGAGCTCTACCTTGCAGTTCTTGAGGCCGAAGTCCTGAATGACCCTGCACAGCTCACCAACAACGTAACTCTTTCGGGCTTTGTCCACGTCATCAAGGCTCAGTCTGAGGGCGAGACAGGAACAGGACGTTACACGCGCTTTGCTGTGAGGCAGGAAGACCAAGAAAGAGGACGTGATTTCATTGTTGTCCGTGTCTATGATGATGACGGCGGGGACATGAGGAAAATTCTTTCAGGCAAGAACGACAACGACCCCGTGAAAGTTGAGGGGGCATTAAGATCCTCAAGGGGAAGCGGAGTAAACTACGTAAGGTGCGGAAAAATAGAATAGTGAGATGATTTTATGGACATTCAGCGGCTTGAAGACAAGATACGTGGCAGGCTCAGCAATTTCCCGGCAAAGACCAGGCGTGTTGCTGAGTACATACTGGGAAATTCGCCCGAAATAGCGTTCCACTCGATAAGCGAGACGGCAGAAAAGCTCTCAGTTTCACGGGCCCAGCTTGTGCGTGTGGCGAGAATGCTCGGCTTTGACGGCTATGCTGACCTCAAGAACACCCTCAAGAAGAAGCTCCTGAACCAAGTTATTCCGTCATCGTCCGATACAGTCCCTGAAGACGACACGGACATATTGACGGAGCTCTGCCGCCTTGAGCACGCCAACATTGACGAGACCTGCAGGAACATCACGCTGCATCATGAGGACGTGGAGAGGTTCTGTGTTTCTGCCCGGACCTCGGACGCTATATACTGCATGGGCTGGGGCATCTCCTCAATGCCTGCTGAATGGCTTTACACGCGCTTTGCTGAGCTTGGCCTTAAGAGCGTCTTGATGCGCCGGGGGTCTCTCTCACTCCTTGAGCAGGCAAGAAGTATCGGGGAAAATGACATGCTCATAGTCTGTGAACTTCCCAGCTATGTTATTGAAGTGAACGAGGCTGCCGGTCAGATTGCCTCAAGGGGAACGAGAATTGCCGCAATAACTGACAGCCCTGCCGCCCCGGTATGTGCACATGCCTCGATGCATTTCTACGTGAGCGACAACACGCCGGTATTCGGGAGCAGCCTTATCGGGTCAATGTTCGCGGTTCATGTCCTGACCTCAACGCTTGCCGGGTACATGGGAAGTGAGGGGCAGCGTGCCCTTGAGGAACAGAAGGAAGGTCTCAATGACGGGAGGATATACTACCCTTCCTATGGATTGAGATACTAAGAAGAAACGTGAAAGTAAAAGCCCAAACAAAAACCCCCTCCGGCCATGAAGTCAGAGGGGGATATTTTTTTTGCCTACTCGGTGAAGATGTCCATGCTTTCGAGGACTGTATCAGGCTGTGAGGAAATATCTTCACGGCTCTCCTGAACTGATGAGGGCTTGGGCCTTGGACTGCTGTAGGCGATTTTCCTGAAGGCTTCCGCACCAGTTCCTGCGGGGATCAGGTGGCCTATGATGACGTTTTCCTTGAGGCCACTTAACGGGTCTATCTCACCTTTTACCGCCGCACCTGCGAGAACTTGGGCTGTCTGCTGGAATGATGCCGCACTAAGGAAACTGTCAGTGGCAAGTGCTGCCTTCGTTATTCCGTGAATGAACGGCCTGCATTCCGGGAGCTCCCGTATTCTCTGGATGAACGAGTATTCGCGTATCAGGTGGAGAATTTCGGGCTTTGAGTTCGAGGCTCTGACCCAGACATCAACGGGGTGTCTCTCTGAAAGTTCAGCGATTGTCTCGGCTTTGAGCTCAGTTCCTCCCGTGAGTTCAGGGGCTGGCTCTTCAGGATTGGGGGCTTCGGGCTCATCATCTGTCATTTCCTGGAACGCAACACTGACGAGTATCTTGTTCCTGAGTTTCCCGGTCAAAAATTTCTTGAGCTGCTCGGAATGTGATACGGTGATGATCTCTTCCCCGTTGTCGACTTCAGCCTGCTCAATGCTTCCTGTGGCGAGACCTTCGAGAAATTCAGCGTCAACCTTCCTGCCTGATGCTTCCCCGTCCTCGTAGATGTCCATACCAAGGAGGTTCATGGCTTCGAGGGTCTTCCTCATGCCGTCAAGAACGTTAACATGTTCTACCGCGCTCCATACCTTGATGTCAGGAATGCCGCTCTTGGCTATGTCGTTATAGCGTTCCTGAGTGATGAATGTATCGTGTGCGGCAACAAGCCTTTTCCCGACAGAAATACTTTCAGCAAGCCATCTGAGATTCACGAGCCGGTTGGACATTTTCTGATCCCTTACCCTGATTATGACAGTGTCGAGGGACGTAACGCGCTTCAAGTCATCACGGCTGAGGTTGATGTTCTTCTTGACGTAGCTTTTAGGGGTTATCCTGATTTCTCGGAGGGTTCGCATGTTGTGCATTCTCTTCCTGAATGCTGACTTCCCTATGATAACGTCAATTTCCTTTCCTTCGTGCTCAACCGTGAGGGTCTTCACTGAAACGCCCGGTGTAAGTATCTTCCTGAATATCTCCTCAGTCAGCGGCTGGCCTATGAACTCGCTGAACTCCTCATCAGGATAGTCAAGCCCAAGAAGTACATCACCGCCGAAAGCCTTTACTGCGTTGCTGATGCGTCTCTCGTTGTCTTCGAGTATCTGGCGTTCAACTTCAGCGACTTCATCCTCCCAGACCATGTCGCCGGCAACAAATGAGGTGTCGCCTTCCTCAATCACCCGTACTTTATTGAGCGGGGCAACCTTGCGGAGTATCACCTCTATGTGCTTGTTGTTTATGCTGACACCCTGAGAGTGGTAGACGTACTGAATCTCATCAACGAGCATCTTCTGGACAGCGTCAATCCCCTCAACTTCAAGCAATTGTTGCGGGTCAATGCTTCCTTCAGTCAGTGGCGTGAGCTTGGTTACCTCCATACCTTCCTCGATGCCTTCCCTGATGTCCTGTCCTGAAGGTATCGCGTGAGTCATGATGTTTCCCTCGTCGTCCTCAACTATGACCTTGCGCTTGCCTTCGGTGATGATTTCCTTGATGTGCCCGTCAAGACCGGCAAGAATGCAGACTTTTCGCGGCCTCCTGACCTCAAAGAGCTGCTCAATTCTCGGAAGACCCTGCGTTATGTCCTCAGCCGAACGAACTCCGCCAGTGTGGAACGTCCTCATTGTGAGCTGAGTGCCTGGTTCCCCGATTGACTGAGCCGCAACAACACCGACAGCCTCACCAATTGGGACGAGCTTACGGGAAGAAAGATCATGACCGTAGCACTTCTGACACACTCCCTTTTTGAGTGCACAGGCAAGCGGGCTTCTCACCCATACTTCAGCGATACCGGCGGCCTCTATCTTTTTGGCCAAAGCCTCGGTGATTATGTCGCCTGACTTCACGATGAGTTCACCGTCAGCCTCGATGTCATGGAGCGATGTCCTGCCTGCAATCCTCTCAGCAATGCCTATCATTGTCTTGCCCTCACTGATGAGCGGCCTGATGCAAATTCCCTTGTCGGTTCCGCAATCGTGTTCGGTGATGATGAGGTCCTGCGAAACGTCAACGAGCCTGCGGGTAAGATACCCTGATTTTGCCGTCCTGAGTGCGGTATCAGCAAGCCCCTTCCTTGCGCCGTGAGTTGAGATGAAGTATTCGAGCATGTTCATACCCTCACGGAAATTCGCAGTGATGGGGTAGTCTATCGTCTTTCCTGTGGGGTCGGCCATGAGCCCGCGTATTCCTGCCATCTGCCCAAGCTGTCCCTTTGAGCCTCGTGCTCCGCTGTCCACCATCATTTTGACGGGGTTGTCCTCGGTCATATGGGCTTCTATCTTGTCGGCAATGTCCTTTGTTGCCTGAGCCCAGAGCTTGCTTTTCTGGTCAAGGTACTCGTCATACGTGAGAAGTCCCATCTCGTAGTTCTCTTTCGCCACGTCATCTTCAGCCTGAGTTGTCCGGGTGATTTCGGCCTTCTCTTCGGGTATCCTCACAGCCTGGACACCGAAAGAAATTCCCGAACGTGCCGCCCAGTGATAGCCAAGAGACTTTATGTCATCGAGAAGTGCGACAACTCCGGGACGGTCTACCTTGTCATAAGCATCATCAAGGAGGCTGCCTATTTTCTTTTTGCCGAGCTGTTCATTGACGTATCTTAGGGGTTCAGGAATTTTTGTGTTGAACAATACGCGTCCGGGGCTTGTCTCAAAGAATATTGTCCGGGGTTCTCCCTGGACTTCCGCGAAATTCTCTGCGATTACAGCCTCGCCGTCATGAATATACTTCCTGCGACCTTTGGGATGTCCCCATAATTCCGGGTTTTCCCTGAGCCAAATTCTAGCGTTGACGTGAACAGTTCCGTGCGATATTGCCGATAGTACGTCGTCCATATCGGAGAAGTGCCTTCCGTCTCCCTTGAGACCCTCGCGCATGTCAGTGAGGTAGTAAACACCGAGAACAATATCCTGTGTGGGAGTAACTACGGGCCTTCCGCTTGCTGGTGAAAGAAGGTTATTCGCCGAGAGCATGAGCAGCCTAGCCTCTGCCTGAGCCTCGATGCTGAGGGGAACATGCACTGCCATCTGGTCGCCGTCAAAGTCAGCGTTGAACGCCGTGCAGACCATAGGGTGAAGACGTATAGCCTTGCCCTCCATCAGGACGGGTTCGAACGCCTGAATACCGAGACGGTGAAGTGTAGGTGCACGGTTGAGCATTACGGGGTGATCCTTGATGATGTTTTCGAGGATCTCCCAGATTTCGCCGCCGCCCTTCTCGATTTTGCGTTTGGCATTCTTGACGTTGGGGGCAAGACCGCCTTCAACGAGCCGCCTAATCACAAATGGCTTGAAGAGTTCCAGAGCCATCTGCTTGGGCAGTCCGCACTGGTATATCTTGAGCTGAGGGCCGATGACGATAACCGAACGCCCGGAGTAGTCTACGCGTTTTCCGAGCAAGTTCTGGCGGAAGCGTCCCTTTTTGCCCCTGAGCAAGTCCGTCAAGCTCTTCAACGGCCTGTTTCCCGCACCGAGAACTGCCTTGCCTACCCTTCCGTTGTCGATGAGGGCATCAACGCATTCCTGAAGCATTCTCTTTTCGTTTCGCACAATGATTTCGGGGGCATTCAGTGCCTGTAACTTCTTGAGCCTGTTGTTGCGGTTAATCACGCGGCGGTAAAGGTCGTTGAGGTCGCTTGTGGCAAACCTTCCTCCGTCAAGCTGTACTAGTGGCCGCAAATCGGGCGGAATTACCGGCAGGACGGTCAAAATCATGGACTGGGGCTGTGAATCGCTCTTCCTGAAATCTTCCGTAACCTGAAGGCGTTTGATGAGCTTGCGTTTCTTCTGGCCTGTTGTGTCGGCTATCTGCTCCCTGAGAGAATCAGCGAGAAAGTCAAGGTCAAGCCTGTTAATCAGCGCAAGAACACCATCTGCACCTATACCGGCCTCAAAATGATCGTCATACTTGCAGCAAAGCCTCTGCTGGTGCTCAAAGATTACATCCCCCTGCTCAAACGGTGAGCTTCCCGGAAGTATCACGAGGTGGCAAGGGTCATCCACTACCAGATTGCACTGCTCATCTTCGGTTTTCTCTGCGTCATGCGGGAAAAGTTCGGGGTAAAGCCTCCGTGCTTCCTTGAGTTCGCTTTCTGAGAGTATCTTTCCCTTCGCGAGCTCCTGGCCGTTCACTTCGGGCTTAACTGTTGCGGTTACGATGAAGGCATCATAGCTTCCTGCCTTTGCGCGTTCGGCACTTTCGGGGGCTTTCGAGGCAGGAACAATTGCTCCGGCTTCAAGCCCAAGCTCTTCATCCGGCTCTGTGAGGACGAATGCGGGTTCAGCTTTAAGGCTGCTGTCCCCGTAGTCGGTCTTGTACTTCGAGAGCTGAGCGGAAGAGATAACATCCCCTGCATTGACGGGAACGGAAATACCCTCGTCAATGACATACGCCTTCTCACACCTGAATGAATCATCATAGTGTTCATGTATCTTCATCTCAGTGGCAGGGATTACCGCACCGACCGCTACAATGTCAGGTCTTCCCGTTGCTGTAACCTTGTAGGCTTTCTCCGGCTTCTTCAGTGGGGCAAAGTATATTACCCTTTCGAGATCCTTCGCGCTTGTACCCAAAAGCAAGCTCAACCTGCTGGGTATTCCCCTCAAGTACCATATGTGAACGACAGGGACGGCCAAATCAATATGTCCCATTCTTTCACGGCGTACCCTGTTGTCAGTAACCTCAACGCCGCAGTGTTCGCAGATTACTCCCTTGAACTTCGGGCCTGAACGCTTGTACTTCCCGCACTTGCATTCATAGCTTCTTGTCGGGCCGAATATCTTTTCACAGAAAAGCCCGTCAGTCTCCGGGCGCAGTGTCCTGTAATTTATCGTTTCGGGCTTCTGCACTTCACCCTTTGAGATTGCGTGAATCCTTTCAGGAGTTGCCAGCTTTATCCTTACGCCGGTGATTTCTTTTCTCTTGGCCAAGTCTAAATTTCCCCCTCTCTGCTGTTTTCAGGGTCGTCAAATATCCCGGAGACATCAGGCCGTGAAACCTCATCATTAAGCAACATTTCTTCGTCCATGTTCTCCAGGTCTTCAGCTGTCGGTTCTTCCGTGCCAAAAAGCATGTCAGCAATTCCGGGCATCGTTTCGGTTTCGCTTGAGACTGGTTCTGAGAGAATGTCAGTGTCCGAATCCTGCGAGGTCTGCGGCTTTGTGCGTGGTTTCCTCGGTTTTCTGGGTGATGAGAATATCTCAGGCGGCTTTCCCGTGAATACCGGCCTTTCGTCGTCCTCGATAGGAATATCCCCGTGAGTCCCGTCGTCAAACTCAACCTCAACATCAAGACCCAAACCTTGGAGTTCTTTTACGAGTACCCTGAAGCTCTCAGGTACACCGGGCTTTACGAGGCTCTGACCCTTCACGATGCGTTCATATGTCTTGTCGCGTCCCCTTATGTCGTCTGATTTCACAGTCAGGATTTCCTGAAGGACGTTAGCGGCACCGTAGCCTTCGAGTGCCCAAACCTCCATTTCACCGAAACGCTGGCCGCCGAACTGTGCCTTGCCACCTAATGGCTGCTGGGTTATGAGGCTGTAGGGGCCTGTCGAGCGCGCATGTATCTTGTCGTCTACAAGGTGGTTCAGCTTCAGCATGTACATGCAACCAATCGTAACTTTCTTGTCCATTGGCCGACCTGTCCTGCCGTCCCGTATGGTTATCATGCCGTCTTCGGTGAGATCCTTGTACTTCGTGGCAGCTATCTTCCTCATCTCCGCAAAAATCTCGTTCTCATTCGCTCCCTCGAAAACCGGCGTGCTGACATGCCAACCGTTATTGAGTGCTACAAATCCCATTATGGTTTCGAGAACCTGCCCCAAGTTCATGCGGCTCGGAACTCCAAGCGGGTTAAGGACGACATCAACAGGTGTTCCGTCCGGCAAGTAGGGCATATCCTCAACGGGAAGAATACGGCTAACTACTCCCTTGTTCCCATGACGGCCTGCCATCTTGTCGCCGACTGTGATTTTTCGCCTCTGTGCTACGTAGACCTTAACCGAGCGTATTACCCCCGAACCTAGAGCCTCCGGGCTGTTGCGCCTGTCCATCTGCTTTATGGCTACGACTTTTCCCCATGAGCCGTTAGGGAGCTTTAGGGAGTTGTCGCGGACTTCACGAGCCTTCTCGCCGAATATCGCACGCAGTAATTTTTCCTCCGGGGTCTGATCCGATTCACCTTTGGGCGTTACCTTACCCACGAGAATATCGCCTGCCGAAACTTCCGCACCTATTCTGATTATTCCGTCATCATCAAGGTTTCGCAGCATGTCCTCGCCTACGTTGGGAATATCGCGGGTTATCTCTTCTGCACCTAGTTTTGTCTCGCGTGCCTCTATTTCGTACTCCTCTATATGTATGGATGAAAATTTGTCTTCCTTCACGAGGTTTTCACTCAGCAATATAGCGTCCTCAAAGTTGTAGCCCTCCCAAGGAACAAACGCTACAAGAACGTTATGACCAAGTGCAAGCTCCCCGTTTTCGATTGCTTGGCCGTCAGCTATGATGTCGCCCTTGAGGATTTCTTCGCCCTTCCTGACTAGCGGCCTCTGGTGAATTAGCGTTGACTGGTTGGAACGCCGGAACTTGATTAGCTCGTAAGTCCTTTCGCGCCCCTTTGAGTTCTTTATCTTTATCCTGTCAGAGTCAACGTAGGTAACTGTCCCGTCTTCCCTCGCAATAACACATGACCCCGAATCCCTCGCTATCCTGTGCTCAATCCCCGTTCCTACTCTCGGAGCTTCAGGCACTAAAAGCGGGACGGCCTGCCTCTGCATGTTCGAGCCCATCAATGCCCTGTTAGCGTCGTCATGCTCAAGGAAAGGGATTAGTGCGGTTGAGGGTGAGACTATCTGACGGGGTGAAACGTCCATATAGTCGACCATATCGGTGGGCATCGTGATAATCTCGTCGGCGTGCCTTGTGGGGCATGAATCACCGGCAATAGTCAGCCCGTCATCTTCGAGCTTTGTGCTGGCCATTGCTACATAGCTTTTGTCCTCGTCATCGGCTGATAGCAGCTTTATCTCTTCGGTCAATTTCCCGTCTTTCACGACACGGCGCGGAGTAACAAGGAATCCGTGAGAGTTAAGGCTTGCGTATGTCGTCAGTGATGAGACAAGTCCGATATTCGGGCCTTCAGGTGTCTCAATCGGGCAGACCCTCCCGTAATGCGTGTAATGTACATCGCGGGCCTCAAACCCTGCACGTTCGCGGCTCAATCCTCCGGGGCCAAGTGCTGAGAGCCTCCTTCTGTGCGTAACCTCAGCGAGGGGGTTGGTCTGATCCATGAACTGCGAGAGCTGGCCGGAACCGAAAAATTCACGCAGACATGCCGCAATAGGGCGTACGTTGATGAGCTCCCTGCCCGTAACCTCGTCAAGGTTGGGTATTGTCGTCATCCTTTCGCGAACTATCCTCTCCATCCTGAGAAGACCTATGCGCACCTGATTCTGCAGAAGTTCACCAATTGAGCGCACCCGCCTGTTCCCCAAGTGGTCAATGTCATCGCTGGGCTTGTCCTCAGCCTTCATTGCGAACATCTCCTTGACGATTGCCACCACGTCATCAAGGCTTAATAGCTTTTCGTCTTCCGGCACGTTCATGTTAAGCCGCCGGTTGAGCTTATACCTACCCACACGACCAAGTGTGTAACGCCTAGTATCCTGAAGAAGACTCCTGAAGTAGTCGCGGGCATTCTCGATTCTGGCTAGCTCGTTGGGCTTGAGCCTCCTGAATATCTCCTGTATGGCCTCGTCCGGGCTCTTTGTCGTTTCTTTCGGGAGCGTCCGCGCAAGGGCAGGATCCATGTCGTAAACCAGTACCCCGGCACCCTCCGAGTTGTCCGCACTGTAGAGCCTGGCTATACGTTCCTCATCTATGATCATCCCACGCGAGACTATGAGATTTCCGCGCTCGTCGTGAACATCCTCTGCGGCCATGCAACCCTTAAGGTCGGTGCTGTACTCCCTGAATACCGTGTTTATCCCCAAAAGCTCGATGATGTGGTCATTGTTCCTTGCTCCCAAAGCCTTAAGGAGCAATGTTACGGGAAGTTTCTTCCTGTTGTCGATGTTGGCGGTGATAAGCTCCTTTTCTGATTCGGGCATAGCAAAGTCAAGCCATGCTCCCCTGTCAGGAATCAATTTCGCCGAGCATCCTTCAGAATTGTGCGTGAAGTATATTCCGGCAGAACGCGCAAGCTGGTTTATCACTACCCTTTCAGTCCCGTTTATGATGAACGTTCCCCGCTCGGTCATCACGGGAAAATCTCCAAGGAATATTTCCCTAGCTTCCTTGCGTTTCTGAGTCCTCGTATTCGTGAGCCTTATCGTCGCCTTTATCGGCCTTGCCCACGTCATGTCTTTTTGGCGTGCTTCTTCTTCGGTGATCTTTGGCCTGTCTATCGAGTAGCTGACAAATTCAAGCGCAAATGCCCCGTCGTAACTCTCTATCGGGAAAACTTCCTCCAAAAGTTCCTGAAGACCTTGCGGGTCTCTCTCTTCCGGTGCTTTGTCGTCCTGGTAGAACCAGCGGTAAGAATCCCTCTGTACTCCTATCATGTCGGGCATGTCAACTAAATCATGAGCGCGTCCGAAAGTGTATCTCTTCCGGGTTTTACTGATTGGAACAAATTCAGGCATTTTATACCTCCCCTGACAGTCTGGCTTCGCTTTTGGTGCAATAAGGCATGATAACAAAAGGGTATAACCATGTCAAGCAACACGATAATACCCTGTAAATTTCTTCTGTCTATATTGCTGGTGCCCGAGAGAGGACTCGAACCTCCACGAACTTGCGCCCACTAGAACCTGAATCTAGCGCGTCTACCAATTCCGCCACCCGGGCAGTCGTTCAATGCGGAAATTATTTTATCAGCGTATGAGTTTTTTGCAACCCCCGAAAATCCTTCACGCCTTCTTGCGCACTATCACAGCTCCCGGAATGAATATGCACATGTCCATCTCACGCTCTATCTTCTGGACACGTTCAGGCAGCTGGTCGAAATGGTACGTGTTCACTTCAGGCTGACAATCAGATGCCCAGCGTAATATCTTGCTCCTGTCGTGAATGTACTCGCTGAACGGCTGAGCATCGAGCACCTTCGGAGGGTAGGCAGGATATGCGCCCAATGTCCCGCACTCCAAGTCCTCGACAACATAGAACCCTCCCGGCCTCAGTATCTCCCAGAAAAGCTCGAAGCTCCTTCTCTGGTCGCCCCATGCGTGTGATGCATCGTCCAGAATGATGAATGCCCCGCCGGTTTTGGCCTTCAAGGTATCGAACGTCTCCTGTGATGTCGCATCGCCTATGACGATATGGACGCGTCCCTTCTCGTGCTGCCTTGCTCCCTCGTCAAGGTCAACGCCAAAAATTTCGGCATGGGGAAAATATTTCTCCCACATTCTCAACGAGCTGCCATCAAAGCAGCCTAACTCTATCAGCGAAAATTTGTCAGACCTGAACGACCCGAAAAGAAATTCATAGTGCCGAAGGTAGTCATGCGTAACACAAAGTTTTTTCCCGCCCCCAGCAATCAGAAGCGAAGCCTTGTCCGTCCCCTCAATGAAGCCCTGAGTGTCAAGAGCTCCTGCTTTGCCTTCAAGAAGCCTCCTGAGTTGCTCCCTCATTCCTTTGAGGTAGGGCCTCGCCATGTACTCCTTAAGGTTTCTCACTATTCCCATGCTCATAGCCTCCTTAGTGCTCGAATGATAGCACAGCCCCTTACATTTTTTCCCACAGTGTATAATTCTCAGCATCTCACATAAATTTACAGGAGTGATTGCAATTCATGAAGCTCGTTGTAATTGGAACAGGCTATGTCGGCCTTGTTACTGGCACATGCCTCGCACGTTACGGCAATAATGTTGTCTGCGTTGATGTCAATTCAGAGAGAGTAGAGACCCTCCGCAAAGGTATCGTTCCGTTCTATGAGCCCGGCCTTGAGGAGATGATGAAGCGGAACATGACCGAAGGCAGATTGTCCTTCACCGGCTCAACTTCCGAAGCCCTCAAGGATGCAGAAGCCTGCTTTATCTGCGTAGGAACTCCCCAGATGCCCGACGGAAGCGCGAACATGTCCTACATTGAGAGTGCCGCCCATGACATAGGCGCGGGAATGTCCGGGGACTTGCTCGCCATCGTCAAGTCAACCGTACCAGTCGGGACAAACAAACGCGTGAAGGACATCATTACCTCAGAGCTCGAAGGCAGAAAGGCATCTCACAGGCTCTTCATGGCCTCAAACCCTGAGTTCCTCCGTGAAGGCTCATCGTTGACCGACTTCCTTGAACCCGACCGCGTCATCATAGGAGTAGATACACCCGAAGGCAGAAAGATATTCGAGGAGCTCTATTCGTTCCTTGAGCCGTCAAAGCTGCTCTTCATGGATACAGCATCAGCCGAAATGTCGAAATACGCCGCCAATGCCATGCTTGCCACGAGAATATCATTCATGAACGAGATGGCCGGAATCTGTGAGCATGTAGGTGCTGACGTTGAGAGTGTCAGGCGTGGAATAGGGCTTGATGCTCGTATCGGCAAGAAGTTCCTGAACGCAGGCTGTGGTTATGGCGGGTCATGTTTCCCGAAGGATGTCCGGGCACTTAGGGACTTTGCACGGGCGGCAGGCTATGAGCCTCAGATATTGACCGCAGTAGATGACGTGAACGAACGCGCAAAGAAGGCCATGTTCTCGAAGATTGCCGGGAAATTCGACACACTGGAGGGCAGGACTATAGCCGTCTGGGGGCTCTCCTTCAAACCCAAGACCTCAGACACACGAGAGGCACCCGCCCAAGTCCTCATACGTTCATTGCTTGAGGCAGGCGCACACATTCAGGCCAGCGACCCCCGCGCAATCGAGGAGACCCGCTCAGTCCTCGGCGAACACAGGGGGCTCGTCTACGTGTCGGACATGTACGATGCCGTGAACAATGCCGATGCCCTCGCAGTCATGACCGAATGGGACATTTACCGCCAGCCGGATTTTGCCCGCATGAAGAACTTGATGGCCCGCCCGCTTATCGTTGACGGCAGAAACCTATACTCCCCTGATGAGATGAGCCGCAGAGGGTTCACGTATATATCTGTGGGAAGACCAGATGCCAATGCGTAAGGTTATCGCCCTCCTTGCCGTTATGCTCCTGCCGGTCTGCTCATACGGTGCTGATGTCGCTTCCGTTGAGCGTGAAGGTCTGGTTATGCGCGTGGAGCTCAACAGGCTGGGAACTTCAGGAGACCCCTTCGAGCGTGAGGCCATACTGAAGAAGATTGCCGAGAGGTGCAAAGGTACTGAGGAAGGAGAGGCGGCCTATTGGGACTTGGCAGATCTCTACCTTGACGGTTTCCCGGAGGAAATGAGGAAGGAGGCAAGGGAGGTTCTGGAGCTCTGCCTTAAGACCTACCCCAATTCACGGAGGACGGCCATGGTGAAGTGCAGGCTTGTCAGTCTCTATGACTCCGGGAACTCAAGGAGGGCTGAACTCGTGAGACAGCTCAAGAATGACAGCACCCTTCCTTCAGTCCTGAAGTCATCGCTAAATTGAATGCATGATTTTTTTCTGCGTATTAATACCGTTTGACAAGAAATAAAATTTTTCCGCCCGTTTTATTGACAAGGAAAAAGCGCGGTGTAAAATATGCAACGTAGTTCTGCGTGTATTACTTAGGAGTTAGTACCAAACATTTTATTATTCCGAAAGGAGTGCTTTAGTTTCATGAAGAAGTTTTTTGCGTTATTCATGGTTCTTGCAATGCTCTCAGTAGCGGGCACTGCAATGGCAGTTACGGTAACGGTAAGCCCCACTAATGTAGCAGTTACTCAGGGGAGCTCGGCCACAGCCACAGCCACAGCCACAGCGGC
>JAFRAH010000039.1 GCA_017405525.1 Synergistaceae bacterium | reverse complement strand
TGAAGAAAATTCCCGGCTTCATGAAACTCATGTACAGCCTTCACCTTGTTGATGAAGTGGTGGCAAGAAGGTATGCCTCAATGAAAAAGTTCCTTTCCCGCCTCAGTTCACAGACAGGAAACTATCGATGAGTTTTCGTGCTATGCTGGCTTTGTCCGGGATGTTCATTCCCCGGATCTCTTCGGGCGTGAAGAAACCGGCACGTGATATTTCGTTCCCGTCAGGCTGAATTTCCCCGGCCTCATATTCCGCAGTGAAGCCGAGCATCAAAGAGTTCGGGAATGGCCACGTCTGGGAGCCAAAATACTTTATGCCCTTCACGGAAATTCCCACCTCCTCGCGTATCTCCCTCCTGACTGCCTCCTCCAGTCTCTCGCCCGGCTCAACGAACCCCGCTATGACGCTGTACCTGTCTTCCGTCCATGCTGTATTGTGGGCAAGCAACAATCTTCCCTCACGCTCAACCGCCGTAATCACTGCCGGGGAGATCGGAGCATAGTACACCGCCCCGCATGACTCACATTCGCGCCCGTAGTCGTGGTTGTGGGGTGTGAGCTTTCCGCCGCAGCGTGAGCAAATTCGGACGTTCCTGAACCATGAGGCAAACTGCAACGCACCTGATGCCCTAGTGAATGCCTCATCTCCTGAAAGATGCCACAAGTCCCGAAGTCCTACAAGCTCCGAGCCTTCAGGAAGGGCTGACGAATCTTTGAGGTCTGCCCATGACGTGAGAGCCTGCCAATTTTGGGGGAGGTCTTCCGAACGGTTAATCACTTCAAGGCCGGATATATATTTTCCCTCAAGGTCATACGTTCCATTTTTCACAAGTATCTTGTTGCCGGAGAATACAAGCATAATCTATCAGCTCCCTTTTGGTTATAATATACCTCAAAAAATTACGGGTGATGACGAAATATTATGCTCACACTAAGCACCGCCGGGAAGTCAGGGATTGATGCCGTCAACATAGTGAATGACGCTCTGGCTAAAAGTGATGATGACGAGCTCAGAATACTGATAGACAGCCCCCTTCAGGCTGAGGGTATAAGGAAGTTCCTGGAGGCTCACGGATTCAGCAACGTAGTTCCCGAAGACGACGACGGAATATTGTACCTCATGGCCACAAAGACGCACGGAGCCCCTGAAGAGCCTTCAGCCCCCCATTCCCTGAAAGGAACAGTGAACGGACAGCCTGCCATTCCTTCAAGAACAGGAATACTAATAACATGCCGGAACAAGGAATACACTTCAGCCTTCATGAAGAACTTTCTTTCATCCCTCACAAAGACAAAGAACAAGCCCGATGTTATTGCACTCCTTGATGCCGCCGTGAAGATTGCCGCCTACAACTCGCCATTATGTGCGTTCCTGAAGAGGCTTGAGGCTTCCGGGGTTCAGGTGCTTTTGTCGGAGCCATGTGCTGACAGGCTGGGGATGACTGAGGCAGCCGGTGCCGGGGTGATTGCTGACATGGCCGAGATACTTGACGAGATATTTTCATGCGGGAAGGTGATAAGCATATGACCCTGTAATGTCTCTCAGGTATTCAGGAATTGATGACGCTGTTAAAATTTCGGCGGGTAAAAAATAATGAAACGATAAGGAGAATAATTCATGTCCTACAAACTTGGTGAAGTAATACTTTCGCGTGAGACAATTGCGCGGCGCGTCAGGGAAATGGCAGAGGAGATAGCCAACGACAACGGAAGGGACAAGGGCTTAGTGGTTGTTGGGATTCTTACGGGGGCGGCATTCTTCCTCACTGACCTAGTCCGGGAGATGCCCGAAGATATGGACGTTCGGGTTGACTTCATGTCGGTAGCCTCATACGGGGACAGCACCACGAGCAGCGGGGTTGTGAGAATTTTCCATGACCTGAAATCGAGCATTGAGGGCAAAAATGTTCTCGTAGTTGAGGACATAGTAGACAGCGGCCTGACCTTGTCGCACCTGATAGACCTCCTCAACGGCAGGAATCCCGCAAGCCTGAAAGTCTGCGTATTGCTGGACAAGTACGAGCGGCGCAAGACTGAGGTCAAAGTAGACTACTGCGGCTTCAGGATACCCGACAAGTTTGTTGTGGGCTATGGGCTTGACTGTGCTGGAATGTGGCGGCACTTGAAGGACATCAAGTATGTGATTGAGGAGTAGAGGGCACTATGCTTTCATCCCTGAAGAAAAAACTCAAATCATACCTTCTGACGGACAGGCATCCTCTCATTCTTTCATGGTGGCAGAAACGCCTTGAACGTCTCTTGCTCTCAGAGCCAACACGTCACAAAAATATGTCCTACCTTGAAATTGAGGCTGAAATAGGCCGGAGGTATCAGTCAGTTTTCGGAAGGCCTCTTGACTGGGACAACCCCAAGACCTACAACGAGAAGATACAGGTCTCGAAGATATACATGCCCACGCCACTCAAAACCAAGCTCGCCGACAAGGTGGCCGTCCGTGAATGGGTAACGGAGAAGACAGGCAGTGAGTACCTTGTGCCATTGCTGGGGGTGTATGGCTCGTTCGACGAGATAGATTTTGATGCTTTGCCCCGTCAGTTCGTGATGAAGTGCAGCCATGACTCAAAGAGCGTTACCCTCGTGAAGGACAAGGAGAAAGCCAGCCGCGAATTTCTCAGGTGCAAGTATGCTTCCTACATGAAACGTGATTATGAGTGGGTAGGGTTGGAGATGCACTACCGTGGAATTCCCCACAGGATAGTGATAGAGCAGTACCTTGGGGATGCCATAAGCGACTATAAGTTTACGTGCCTTAATGGCGTGCCGGTATTCTGCTGGACGGACTATGACCGTTTCGGGGATCACCGGCGTAACGTCTACAATATGGACTGGGAGCTGATGCCGTTCATGAAGGACAGGAGGCTACGCAACACTGACCGGCCATGTCCCTGCCCTCCTGAGTTCGGGAAGATGAAATGCGTTGTTACTGCCTTGTGTGAAGGCTTCGATCAGGTTAGGGTTGACATGTATCTTGTTGACGGGCATATATATTTTGGCGAGATGACTTTTACGGGCGGTGATGGATATTCTCCGTTTGTCCCTGATGAGTGGGATTATAGGTTTGGCGAAATGTGGCCGTTCGATGCAACAATACGCCGGAAAGTTCTTGCAGGGCACTCAAGGCCTTAAACGCCCTCCTGAAGAAAAACAAAGCCCCCCGGAATCTCACAGAACCGGGAGGCCTCATTCATGCCCTCACTACGCGAGCTTAGCCCCGAACTCCTTGCACTCATTCACCGCCTCATCATCGGGTTCAAGGTGTGCCTTCACCGTCGCGATAACGTCAGCCCCTGCGTCCTTGCATCTGTCTTCCCATGTCCTGAGCCATTCGCCGTCGCCCCAGTCGTATGAGCCGAAGAGAGCTACCTTCTTGCCACTGAGAGACCCTGCCGCCTCACTGAAGAACGGTTCCATCTCTGCCTCCTCCAGAACTTCCGCGCCCATTGCCGGGGAACCGAACGCCACAACGTCATAGCCCGCAAGCTCTGACACTGATGCCTCGCCGACGGTCTTGCAGGTTACCTCAGCACCCGCACCCTTTGCCGCATCAGCGATAACGTCCGCCATCTTCCCGGTGTTTCCTGTCGTGGTTACGTAGACGATTAAGACTTTTGCCATTGTGTTTATTCCTCCTGTATTTATTGCATTCCGCCCGCAAGAACTTCACGGGCAGCCTCGCACTCAGCTCGTCTATACTTCCTGAATGTCCTTTGTGCCTTCCTGACATCGCCGTAGACCTTCCAGTAGCCGGGGCATGAACTTTTCGCGCAGCGTCCCTCAATGAACCCCCTGACATCTTCGGGCGGGTAATCGAGGAAGAGCCCTATCTCGTGAGGGAAGCCGGAACAGAACCTGCACTTCAGGCACTCAAGGCACGCGTCAACATCATGGAGGGGGTAACCATGTTCCGCGAGAATCCCGCAGGCACCATCACAGCCCAGAGCCTTCGCGAGCAATTCACGCCGGTATATCAGGACGAGCGCGCTGTCATCGCCTGAATGTTCGCCGAGCAAAATCCATTCGAGGCCGAAAGGTGATAGCCACATGTCAGCGTTTGACTTCCAGGAAGAGCGTATATTTTCGCCTTTGTTGCGCCGGAAGTTTATCAGGGATGCCGCCTTCAAGCCCTTTATAGTTGGTGCACAGAAACAATATAACATGCTCCTGATGAAATTTTCGGTGTCATAGTTCCTTATGTGCTCCATAAAATCCCTGATTATGTTTGCGTTATTCACTCTCATGATGTTTTCTGCCGTATGTATATTTATGTTTGATGGAATAAACTTATAACACGTTCATGATTTTGTCAAGCGTGTATATTCATTCGGTGAACTTGAAATCTGACGCACTGGATAGAAATATATTCAGAATGCTATTATGAATTTATTCTAAAATTCATTGAGAGGAAGGTTACATTATGGCTAGCGCAAATGAAGCTATCATGATGGCAGGCAGGTTCTCCGACAGAAGAATAGTACAAGCAGTAAGGACTTTGCTCGATTGGGGAGATGACCCTAATGACATAATCGCTGTTATGAGTAGTGCTGATGATGTCCTGGACGCTCTCCTTTATGCCATACAAAATGGAGGAATATCCTCGTTGTTCGAAGATTAGCAGGTTGCATTAACCTGTTGTGATACGGTTACTAGGGGGAAATAATCACGCCAACCTTCAGGCTCACAGAAGACACAATGACCCGCCTCCGCACAAAGTTCTCGGAGTTCCAGAGCAACAGGGAGATTCTCAGCTCAATACTCGACGACTACACGGCAGACTACAGGCAGACGGACGGGACAATGCTCCAGCGTCAAGAGCTACTGCAGGAGAGATATTCTAGGCGTGCCCCCAAATTTAGCCATCTTATCTGGAGCGATGAGGACAGCTCCGAATACTGGACAGCCGCGGACATTGCCATAGTACTTGGGCGGGACAAGTCTTCAGTTACGAGGACGCTCGCTAAAATGGAACGCTCTGAAGGATGGTGCTCCAAGCTCCTGGCTCTCAGGCACTCGGCTAAAGCAGCAAACGGCCTCACGGTAAATTCATACGGCAGGGAAATATTCAGCCTCATCATTGACCACTACGAGGAAGAATACCTGCAGAGGTTCTCACAGCCAAGACACGGAACAGCTCAGGACATCAATGAGATAAAACGCTTCTGGCTCTACATGAAACAGTGTGAGGAGACTGAACGCCTCAGCATTGCCGCAAAACCTGACACTGAAGAGTTCGAGCTCCCTGAAATTCCCCCAATGAACTGGAACGATATATTTTCCCTCATATGGCGCAGGGTCTTCACCGTAAGGACTGGTACATTCTTCACTGTGATTTTTGCCGTGTGCTTCGAGGTCGCAGGACGCTGGGCATTCGTCAAGCCTATCTTCATGGCCGGGGCTGTGGGCATCTTGGCATCAAGCGCGGTCTTAATCCGTCTCAGAAAGTGGAGGGCTGACGTTCTCGCGGACATCGGGGCGGGGGCATTGCTCTTCACGGTTCTCTGGACGGCAGGAATTTCGGCAGGAGTCGGGGAGGTTCAGCATCATTCACCGACGGGCAGGGACTTCCTCTTGCAGGAGGCTTCGGGATGGGTTGAGGTATACAGGATAAATGACGAGGTATTTGTGGCGGTGGTGCCTATACTTTACTCGGATCTCTCGAAGGACGTTGAGGCTCTGGTGTACGGAATAAACTCACAGCCCGACAAGGTCATTCCCCGCGGGGAACTCAGTGACTACTACGAGCAGATACTGAGCACCCGCGAGAATAATATAGAGTACGTTACTTCACAGCTAATCTTCACCGACAAGACACGCTCAGACATCAGGAAGTCCACACTCTCACGCTGAACCTAGCTCACGGTATATCATCACTATCACCAAGACCGACACAATGAACGTCAGGGCATCACTTGCAGGCATTGACCACAGCACCCCGTCAAGCCCCATGAATATCGGCATAACCACCGTAAGACCCGCGCCAAATATCACCTCACGGATCACCGACAAGCCCGCAGAAATATACGGCCTCCCCATCGCCTGGATGAATATGAACGCCGCCTTGTTGATGCACGCAAGAACTATCAGGCACAGGTACGTCCTGAAACACTTTACCGTGAAGGCCGAATAGTAGACGCTCTCACCTGATGCCCCGAAGAGTTCAGCGATATACGCCGGGAAAAGCTCAACCACTACGAACGACACAAGCCCTATTACCGCCTCACACACTAACAGCAACGTGAAGAGTGCCCTGACGCGGTCGGGACGTTCAGCACCAACATTGTAGCCCACGATTGGGGTACAGCTTGCCGACAAGCCAACCACTACCGAAATCACAATCTGGAAGAACTTCATCACTATACCGATTACTGCCATCGGGATCTGTGAGTACTCAGGCTGACCAAATACAGGGTCTAACGCTCCGTATTTCTTTATCATCATGTTCACGCTTGCTACACTGATTACGAGTGCCAACTGTGAGAGGAAACTACACATCCCAAGAGGCAGGTAGCGTTTCATCAGCGAGGGGTGAAATGAGAGGTTTGACCGCGAGAAGTCAACCGCCTTCATTTTCCGGGAGATATACAGCAATGACATCATGGCCGTAAAGACCTGACCAATCACCGTAGCCACTGCCGCACCCATCATCCCCCAGTGAAACACAAAGATGAACACAGGATCAAGGACGATGTTTATTCCCGCGCCCATGAGTGTCGAGAACATGACATAGTTCGGGCTTCCGTCAGCAGATATTACCGGGTTAATGGCCTGGCCGAAAACGTAAAACGGAATGCCGGGGATAATCCACGAAAAATATTCCAGAGCAAGTCTGAACGTCTCATCATTCACGCGCCCCCCGAAGAACGCAACGAGCTCCTCCCTGAGCATCCAGTACACACACGCAATGACCAGCCCCGTTGTCGCTGAGAGGAGAGCCGCACTGCCTACACTGTCGCCTGCCTGCCTTGAGTTCCTTGCGCCCAGGCTCATGCTCACGAACGCACAGACACCGTCCCCAATCATTAACGTGAAAGCGAGGGCTATAACCGTCATGGGGAATACTACGTTGTTTGCCGCATTCCCGTTTGAGCCGAGATAGTCAGCGTTGGCTATGAATATCTGGTCTACGATGTTATAGAGTGCCGCCACTAAGAGCGATACGATTAGGGGGACTGAGTAACGGAGCATCAATTTTCCGACTGGTTCATGTTCGAGGAAATTGTTTGTGTTCAAGCTATCACCTTCCGTGAAATTCTTCGGGCAATAAAAAAATGCGCCTGCCCGATTTTTTGCCCGGACTTACGCACTTAACTGCTGCACAGCAAGAATCATTATAGCACCGCAATAATCTATGTCTGCTGAACGTGAATTAGTGTAAAATTATGCAATCCACAGAAAAATTCAAGGAGGGATTTCATCATGCGAGTAGTGCAGACAAACATCATCACCAATTCAGCCGGATCAGTCAGCCGCTTGGAGCGTGGCCAAGTCATCCGCAGGACTGAGACGCAGTATATGCACGTCCGCGAGCCCATCATAGTACAGCGTCCGCAGGTCGAGGACTTCAACAACCTCGTGGTAGTTCATGACCAGGTAGAGCAGTATGTGTAGCAGGCAGTAATATCCCCTCTCCGTGATTGAGTTCACATACGCGCAGGAGAGGGATTTTTTTCGAGCGTGAAAAATTTTTCAGGAGGTATCTTCTCACATGAAACGCAAAATCATCACAGCGTTGTTCTTCATCCTTATCATGTCAGCATCATCACAGGCATTCAGCGGCAGGGAGAAATGGCAGTTCCAGCCCGAAGGCCCGGCGACAAGCGGTATAGCCCTCTCAGGGAACGCAATATTTTTCGGGACTGAGACCGGGAACTTCTACGCACTCGACAAGAACACCGGCCGCGTAATCTGGCAGCTCAAGACCGAAAACACAATCTGCGGAACTCCCTCAATCGTCGGCAGCAATGTAGTGTTCGCCCAGGAAGACGGGGAAATCCGTTGCGTCAAAATCTCTGACGGATCATCTGTCTGGTCTGTCGGTGGCATTGGCGGAAGGGACGAACGTAACAGGGACGTTAACGATGGCTTGTCTGACGGCACAACTGCAGGCGGCGGAATGGTATTCGTCTCGAAGGCTGACAAGAAGCTCCACGCTCTCAGGGCATCAGACGGCAAAGAGCTATGGACATACACAGCAGGCTCTCAGGGTTTGCGTTCAGCCCCGGCATATTCGGATGGCCTCGTGTTCTTGGGGGAGTATGACGGCATATTCAGCATTATTGACGCAAAGACCGGGAAGCGTCTCAACGGCGGAGGTGCAGGCGGTGCAATCAATACCCCGGCAATAAGCGGCGGCAATGTCTACTTCTCCTCATGGGACGGCTCAGTCAACGCTGTGAAGATCAAGGACGTTATTCCGCTCTGGGACGCAAGGATTAACGATGCAGTCTCGACACGTCCGGCAGTAGGCTCAGGTCTCGTTGTTGTCGGCACTGGCAGGGGTGCAGTCTACGCTCTGAACGGGAACGACGGAAGCGTCAAGTGGCACTTCAGCACGGAGAACGGCAACGTGTCATCAACCCCGGTAATCGCTGACGGCCTCGT
>JAFRAH010000038.1 GCA_017405525.1 Synergistaceae bacterium | reverse complement strand
CGTGAAGAACGTTACCCTCTGCGACAGGACCGGCATAGTCTACAAGGGACGCGAGAAGGGCATGAACTGGATCAAGTCCGAAATGGCCGAAATCACCAACCCCGAAGGCCTCAAGGGAGGGCTCACCGACGCAATGAAGGGTGCAGACGTCTTCATCGGAGTCTCAGCCCCCGGCAGCGTTACTCAGGACATGGTGCGCTCAATGGCCAAAGACCCGATAATATTCGCCTGTGCTAACCCAACACCTGAGATTTTCCCGGATGATGCAAAAGCCGCCGGGGCAAAAGTAATCTCGACAGGACGTAGCGACTTCCCCAACCAGATAAACAACGTTCTTGCATTCCCCGGAATATTCAGGGGCACGTTCGATGTGAGAGCCAGCGACATCAACGAGGCGATGAAGGTTGCGGCCTCACATGCACTTGCTGACCTGGTCGACAACCCAACGCCGGACTACATTATTCCTGCGGCGTTCGACCCAAGAGTCGGGCCTGCGGTCTCGAAGGCAGTTGCTGAGGCAGCGAGGAAGTCAGGAGTAGCGAGGTTATAGCGATGGACGAATACAGAGGCTTCAAGATTTTTTCCCTCCCGCCGAAATATTTTGCCCTGTTCGCATTTGTCGTACTTCTTGCGGCAATGCTGGGGGTACTTCCTGCGGGAATGGCCGGATGCTTCGCGTTCATGATCGTCTGCGGGGCTATCCTTCAGGAGATCGGCGACAACCTGCCCATAGTCAACACGTTCCTGGGCGGCGGGCCTGTCGTGATTATCTTCGGGATGGGCTTCCTGCGCTACATGAACTTCTTCGGGGCGTTCGACGTAATTTCAGGGCTTATCGGCAAGGGTGATTATACGGCTACCCTCATGAAGAACATTGATACATTCTTCAAGCCAACGGGGGCATTCCTTGACTTCTACATTGCGGCGTTAATCACCGGCTCAATTCTCGGAATGAACCGCAAGCTCCTCATCAAGGCTGCGGCACGTTACTTCCCTGCGATTTTCGGGGCAATAGCTGTGTCGTTCGGTCTTGTCGCTGTCGCAGGACACTTCTCAGGCTTTGGTGTCGTCAAGGCAGTCCTCCTCATTGCGCTTCCCATAATGGGCGGCGGAATGGGTGCAGGTGCTGTACCGCTGAGCAAGATATTCGAGTCTTCCGGGACAATGACCGCTGAAGAGGCTATCTCCATCATGAACCCGGCAGTAGCTATCGGGAACGCTACATCAATCGTCCTTGCTGGTATCCTCGTGAAAGTCCTTGCGGGAAAATTCTTCAACGGCCAAGGTGCTCTCATGAAGACAGGCGCGAATGATGACCCTTCGGAGTACGATATTTCCCCGGAGATGCAGGCAAAACGCGACAAGGTTACGGTTACGAACTTGGGCATTGGCCTTCTCACAGCAACGTCATTCTTTGCGTGGGGCTACATAGTTGCTGGAGTGTGGATTAAGTTAGTGCCCTCAGTGAATATTCATGCCTACGCGTGGATGATAATCACGGTTGCTCTCTGCAAGGTCTTCAACGTTCTGCCTGAGTTCATCGAGGTCAACTGCTACCAGTGGTTCCAGTTCGTCATGAAGAACTTGACCTCAATGCTCATGGTCGGAATAGGACTGTGCTACTTGAGCCTTGATGTCGTCATAAGCAGCTTCAGCATGATGTACCTGTTGATGTGCTTCTTGGCGTGCATCGGTGCGTTCATCGGCGCGGGGCTTGTCGGCTCAATGGTGGGCTTCTACCCTGTCGAGGCGGGAATCACTGCGGGGCTCTGCATGTCGAACATGGGCGGAACTGGAGATGTTGCGGTTCTTTCGGCGGCTCATCGTATGGAGCTGATGCCGTTTGCGCAGATTTCCTCACGTCTTGGCGGGGCAATAATCCTCATCATAGGGTCATTGATGCTCTCAACGTTAGGAAGTATGCTCTAATTGTCGTGCCTTGAATGCAAGAATAGTTCCCTGCCTTCGTATTCGTTCCGAGTCCTTGAGGTTCACACGTTGCACATACGGGACTTCAACGGCGAGAGGATAATACAGGCACTAGGGGATTTCAGGAACTACGAGATTTGTACGGCCTGTGCTTCTGAGGAGGTGCAGGCTTTTCTTTTTCCCGCAAAAAGGTTAATGGCTAAGTGTCTTCCGTTCGTATCGCTGGCAGTTGTTGGGCTGGTCTTGACGATGGCACTGACGCTCCGGGATGTCATGGCGGCATTGAGGGCACTGGGACCCCTTGCTGTCCTCGTGGGAGTGTCGGGGGTAGTCTCCGAGTCCCGGAAGGTACTCCGTGAACGTGATGTTCTCCGTGAGATGGGACGTGATGATGCCCTCGAACGTTCAGCCTATAACCTGATGCTGAAGGATGCCCCGCGTAAGTACAACGACAACGACATAACCTATATTCCTGTGAACGCTAGGACACTTGGGATGACTGCCGTGGAACTTGCCGGGGAATACGGGCTTCTTCCTGCTGTCTCAAGGAAGGCTCATACACTTATGCATGAAGGAGAGTGATTACATGGGAGAAAGTTTCTTTGCGGCACTAAGGGTAGTCTGCCCTATGGTGATACTGATGGCGATAGGCTGGGTTTGCAGGATCATGGGAGTGATAGACCGTCCGGCAATGAAGGCATATGACCGGGTAATCTTCAAGGTGTTCATGCCCGTGTTGTTGTTCAAGAATATATACGACATGGATTTTTCGCAGGGTTTCGCCTACAGGGAAATGATGTTCACGGGAATATGTATGCTGGTCAACTTTGTGTGCTGCCTCAAGCTGCCGCGTTACCTGACGAATGACCCGCGGAAGTCCAGCGTCATAGGCCAGGCAGTAGTGAGGGGGAACTATATACTGTTTGGGGTAGCAGTCTCTGAGGCACTCTATGGTGAGGGGAATATCGGGGCTGTAGTGATGCTAGGTGTCCTTGTTGTCCCGGCAATAAATGTATTCTCGGCAATAATCCTAGAGTCGGGGCTTTCGGGGCGTTCGAGTCCGGGCAAGCTCATTATGGCAGTCCTGAAGAACCCCATGATAGTCGGAGCAATATTCGCGTTCATCTTCAAGGCCTTCACGATACCACTTCCCTCACCTGTCCACTCAGTCGTAAGGAGCGTGGCGAACTCAACGGTAACAATCAGCTTCATATCTCTCGGAGTAGGTCTCGACATGGCCGATGCTGTGGCTGACAGGAGATTGCTACTCTGGGGAATATTCCTGAGAATGGTAGTTGTGCCGGTGGTGTTCATGCCTCTGGCGATAGTTTCGGGCTTCAGGGATCAGAGCCTCTGCGCAATACTGGTAGCGTTTGCCGCGCCTTCTGCGGTTGCGTCGTACCCTATGGCGGTGGCGATGGGTGCTGACGGGCAATTAGCGGGGCAGCTCGTCTGCATGACCACGCTAATATCAATACTCACTATGTTTTTGTGGACGCTGTTCTTGAGGAGCATGGGCTTGATGTGAAGCTCACGGTTGCATCATGGGACTTCAGGGTAGCACACTGGGGGCTCTCACGCCTGAATATCCCTGAGCCGTCAGAGATTGCGGAGCTTGGCTGTGGTGGAGGCAGGAACATCCGGGACTTGCTGGAGAAGTATCCTGCCTCTCATGTTACCGGGCTGGACTATTCCCCGCTCCCACAGGGACATGATAGCTTCGGGACGCTGTGAGGTTGTAGGGGGTGATGTTTTAGCCATGCCGTTCACGGACGGGAGGTTCGACCTTGCGACGGCGTTCGAGACTATATACTTCTGGCCGGGACTTGTGAGGTGCATTCATGGATTGTAGTTGCCGCCAAGAAATAGCACACGAAAAATCCCCCTGCCATTCATGACAAGGGGATAATATCACAGTCAGGGGAAATATTCTCTCAGGCTTCCCTATTTGCCTTCAGCCGCATTCTTCCCTGCAATGCGCCCGAAAACCACGCCGTCAGTCAGTGCATTGCCTCCGACCCTGTTCGAGCCGTGAATGCCTCCCGTAACCTCACCAGCCGCATAGAGCCCCGGAATGACCGAGCCGTCCTCACGGAGTACCTGAGCCTCAGTGTTTATCTTGAGCCCGCCCATCGTGTGGTGAAGTGTTGGCGACAACGGGACGCAGTAGAACGGTGCCTTGCCTATCGGGAGGTCAACCTCGTCCTTCTCGAAGTCGGTATCCTTTCCTGCCGCAACAAGCTCATTATAGCGCGCAACAGTTGCCTTGAGTCCTTCGGGGTCAATTCCTGCCTTACCTGCAAGCTCCTCAAGTGTTGAGCCCACGAAAAGATAGCCCTTGCTCGTTAAGTTCTCAAGCTCTGCAGGAGGAAGCTCCTTAACGCCCGCGTAAAATCCTCCCTCGCTGTCGAATATCGAGTACATTACCTGCCCGGTCTGTGCTATCGTTGCGTTGGAGATTACGTCCCTTCTTCCGCTCTCCTCAACAAAGCGTTTCCCTTCCTTGTTGACGTAGATTGCATTCTTTATCACGCCCGCAAAATGGCTCTGAAGCCCCCCGGTTACGGGGTTGCCGTGAGGGTGAATCTGTATGTAGTCCATGCCCTCAAGTGCCGCACCGACCTTCAGCCCCATCTCTATGCCGTCGCCCGTTGAAGTCGGGGCGTTGGACGTGGGAAGTCCGCTCAGGCCGTTGTACTTCTTGACCAGTGCCGCGCTTGCAGCATAGCCGCCCGTAGCGAGGATTACGCCCTTCTTTGCCGTGAACCTGTATTCCTGCCCGTTCTTGGTATCATAAGCTACAACCTCCCTCACACGCCCGGACTCATCAGGAACGAGGCTGTCAGCCCTGCAGTTCAGGACAACCTTGCCGCCGAGCTCGTTTACTCTTTTCGCGAGGGGGGCAATGAACCCGTTGTAGGCTATCTTGTCCTTCTCATCGAGGCTTCTGGGCCAGAGACCGCCTATAGTCTGGTAGACCATCTCAGTCCACTGAGTGCCGTGAGCCGTGAGCCAGTGCCGGGCCTCAAGTGCATGTGAGCAGAGCACCTCGACAAGTTTCGGGTCAGCCTTGTAGTCGCCAGCCTCAAGTGTATTCTTGATGAAGAGCTCCACGCTGTCCTCAACAGGGGGATTCATCTTGCTCTGACGCTCAGGGTCGGGGGCATTCAGTGTTCCGCCAGCACGTGCAGTGTTGCCGCCAATCATCTCGTTCTTTTCGAGGATGATGACTGTTGCGCCGTTCTCTAATGCCTCAGTTGCCGCCGCAAATCCCGCACCGCCAGCACCTATGATGATTACGTCAGCCTCCATCTTGACGGGCTCATCACTCTTTGCCGGGTAAGCTATCTCCCGTGCCTCAAGGACTGAGAGAGTTACACCCGACTGCTTGAGGCAATCACGGACAGCCGCAAGGAATGCACCGCTCGTTACTGTTGCGCCGCTTATGGCATCACAGGCTATTGACTGGTTCTTGAGTATCTCGCCGGTGAGTATCTCGATTGCCGCCGTCCCAATTCCGGGGGATTCTGTTCCTTCGGCCTTGAGCTCCGTAATCTTGTCCTCCGTGAAGGTCATCGTTACGGTCAGAGGCCCGTTATGCCCTGTTACTGTGGCTGTGTATGTTCCGGGCTTGAAGGTGCTCACAACATCTGAGACTTTCCCGGATGCCTGGGCTATGCAGTTATCGACAGCCTCCTTCAGGGCGTTTGATGACATCGTTGCGCCGGTCATGCCGTCAACCTTCGTGCTCTGTGCCTCAAGGATTGCGGGAATAACTTTCGGGAAAGCCTGGGGCCCGAAAGGCTGGTCGTCGTGGTTGAGTATCTTTATGTCGGTTATCTTCTCAGCGTCGAACGTTACCTGAACTTCAACAGGCACTGCAGGGTTGAAGCCGTTAGCTTTGGCCGTGTACGTTCCGGGGGTGTATGCCTCAGCACCGACACACAGCAGCATAACCGCAGTCATAGCTAGTGCAAATACTTTCTTCATGTATGTATCCTCCTAAAATAATTCCCGGCCATGAGAGCAATCACGACCGGGATAAATTGTTTTCCTGAACCGTCCTATTCAGCAGGTGCAGGAACAGGAACTTCTGGGGCTGCCTCAGAAGGAGGAGGTACTACAGCCGCCGCACTGTCAGCAAGGCTCTTTTCGAGTGTGCTGGCTAGTCCGTTGGTTGCGTTGTCGATTCTCCTGTAGAGATCCCTGACTCCCTGCATTGCGAGAACGTCCGTGAAGAATGAGTTGTCGTAGTTGATGATCGTCATTCCGCCCTTGTTGAGGATGGCCTTGTTGCTCTTGTCGATCTCCTCAAGTCTCGGACGCATCTCAAGCAGTGCCTCAGATATTGCCTTGTCGAGTACTGCCTTGTGCTCCGGGCTGAGTGCCTTATAGAGCTTGTCGTTCATGCATATCTGGTTGCAGTAGAGAATGTGGTTAGTGCAGGCAAGGTACTTCTGGACTTCCTCGAAGTGAGCACCCACGCAAGTATCTGCCGCGTTCTCCTGAGCGTTGACCGTTCCGTTCTGGAGGGAGATATAGAGCTCCGACCATGCGAGGGGTGTGGGCTCTGCCCCGATTGCCGTCCAGAATGTCATGTGGTTAGCGTTCTCCATCGTGCGGATCTGGAGACCCTTGAAGTCTGAGAGCGTCGCAAGGTTCTTGTTCGCCGTCGTGAGCCTGTAGGTAGCGTTCTGCATGAAGCCCAGAAGATGAAGCCCGGCCTTCTCGTATGCCGCTGACATCTGCTTGTGGAACTCCGAGTCGCCGTTAAGCACCCTGTCTATAGTGTCGCCGTCATAGCGTGCGAATACCATCGGGAGGTCGAACACTGCAACTTCCGGGATGAATGACACGACCGGGGCAGTCTGGCAGAGCATGATGGCAATGTAGCCCTTCTGTGCCTGACGGAGCAAGTCAGCATCACCGCCAAGTTCGCCGTTGGGGAAATAGTCGATTACGAGGCCGGAATTTGCCGCCTTCACCTTCTCCTGCACGAGCTGAACGAACACCTGGCCTGCCGCACCCTTTGCCGTTGTGTCAGCAGTAACAAGCCATACTTCATTGAACTCTGACGCACCGAATGCACACGAGCTCAGAGCTAAAACACAAACTAACAGGGCAATGATAAATTTCTTCATGTTCTCACCCTCCTAATAGACAAGCCACGTGCTTATCATCGGTACGTAGACGATAAGAGCCAATGACAGCAGGAACGCAATGATGAACGGTGTAGCCTTCTTTGCCACGCTCATAGGCTGGTCCCCAGAAATGTTGCCCGCAACGAAAAGGTCAAGCCCGAACGGAGGTGTAGCAAGCCCTATCGACAAGCAACAGACTAGGACAACGCCGAAGTGAACCTCATCAACGCCCAGTAACTGGACGGCAGGAAGAAGGACGGGGGCAAGGATGATGATTGCCGGGCCTGTGTCCATGATCATGCCGAGAATGAGGAATATCACCGTGCAGACGCTGAGGACTGAAACGGAGCTGTGGAAGTTGTTGACGATGAAGTCCTGTACTGCTGATGTCGCGTGAGTGAGTGAGAGGACGCGCCCGAATGCCGTCGCGAACGCAAGGACGAACGCAAGCCCGCCGTATGTCTTCACCGAGCTGACGAGGAACGCAGGAAGTGCCGAGAACTTGATGGTGCGCTCAATGAACAGGCAGACGATGATTGCGTAGAACACCGACACAACCGCCGCCTCAGTGGGAGTGAAGAACCCTGTGTAGATACCGCCGAGAATGATGATCGGGCACATCAACGCCCAGAACGAGTCCTTGAAGAGCGGCCAGAAACCGTTTGCGCTGATCTCGTCGAGACGTGCCTTGATCTTTGCCTTGTCCTCGCCCTTGGTCGCGCAGTAGAACACAGCATAAGCCATCAGGAACAAGCCGATAAGGATGCCGGGGAAAACTCCGCCCAAGAACAATTTGCCGGTTGACACGCCCGTAGCCAGTGAGTAGAGGACGAACGGGATTGACGGTGGGATGATAACGCCCAAGCCGCCAGCGACCGCTATAAGTCCTGATGACCAGGTCTTGTCGTAGCCCAAATCAACCATGAAGGGGACACACATAGCACCGACTGCCGCAGTTGTTGCCGGACCTGAACCGGAAATAGCACCGTAGAACAGGCAGGTCAAGACGACCGCGCAGGGAACTCCTCCCGTCATTCTTCCCACGAAATAGGAGAAGAAGTTGAAGAGTTTCTTTGAGATTCCGCCCTCAGCCATGATAACGCCGCCGAGTATGAACAGGGGAACCGCAAGGATAGGTGTCGAGTTTGCGCCTGACAGTGTGTTGTCGACTATCTGGGGGATAACGCCGCCCCTCGCCATGAGGAGGATGGGAGCAACCGAGCCCAGTATCATGCTTACGCCGATGGGTATCGAGAGAATTATTGCCACAAGGAACACTACGAACACTAATAACGCTGCCATTGGTTACTTCGCCCCCTCTGCTGACTTTGCCGCTTCAAGTTCGGCCTGTGCATCAAGCTGTGTCTGCTCAAGCGTGGTAAGTTCCTTCTCGTTGAACTTGCTCAGGTGGACAAAGAACATCTGAACTGCCCTGAGAGTTGCCAGAGCGAACCCGAAAAGCCCGCAGGCATAGAGCCACCACATGGGCCAGTTCATTGCGGGGGAAGTCTCAGCCTTCGCGCCCTCAAGCATCTCACCGGCTGACCACTTGAGGCACTCTATGGAGTGGTACGCCAAGAGAGCCATGCAGGCCGCCACGATGACATCAACGCAGAGATTGATGACCTTGCGGAGTTTCTGGGGCATGAGGTCAAGGACTACGCTGACACGGAGCATGTTGGACTTCCTGATAGTGTAGGGCAGGGAGACGAACACGCTCATGATCCACATGAAGCGCGAGAACTCTTCAGCCCACGTGAGGGACTGAATGAACGGAATTTTCCTGACGACAACCTGAAGCATCATGACACATGCAATCAGTATCAGGAATATGACCATAAGCACTTCCTCGAAATGCTCATCAAGCCATTTGAACATGAAAATAACTCCTCCTGACTGTAAAAATATTAATGCCCCCCGAAAAACTCTCAGGGGGTTACTGCCTTGAATTATTCTGCCTGAGACGCAATCAAGTCCTTGGACCTTCCTGCCCTCAGTACGTAGCTGTCGAGGCCATGACCAACGATTTCGCCAACCTTCCGGGACATCTCCATGACCTTCAGGACATCAACGCCCGTGTAGATTCCCATTTCGTCGAGCATGTTGATCACGTCTTCGGATGAGATATTTCCTGCCGCGCCGGGAACGAATGGACAGCCGCCCAATCCACCGAACGAGGCATCAAAGCGCGTCATACCTGCCTGCATTGCCGCGAGGATATTCGCCATTGCCGCGCCCCTCGTGTTGTGGAAGTGAAGCCACCATGAAGCCTGCGGGTATTTTTCCCGGACGTGCTTGCAGAGATCGTAGACCTGATTCGGTACTGCCTGGCCTGAAGCATCGGACAATGAGATTTCGTCAATCCCAACCTTAAGATACGCCTCAATTATCGCGTCAACGTCCTCAACCGGGGTTCTTCCCTCCCAAGGGGACGCAAAGGGCATCGATATTGAGCCGGAAATCTCTATCTTGTTCTCATTGGCCATCTTCACACAGTCGGCAAATCCTGCAACGCTCTCTTCTGGTGTCCTGTTCAAGTTCTTGAGGTTGTGCATACGGCTTGCCGAGACGTTGAGCTTGACCTTCTTGCAGCCGCAGTCTATGGCTCTCTGGACTCCGCGAGTGTTGGGGATTAACGCCCTGAGCTGTACGTCGTCGGGAACTTCACCGATACGCTTGAAGACCTCGTCAGTGTCAGCCATCTGGGGGACTCTCTTGGGGTGCATGAACGAGCCTACCTCAATGACCTTGTAGCCCGCATCAATGAAGCCGCGCAGAATCTCTACCTTCTGGTCAGTCGTGGGATAAACCTTCTCGTTCTGAATGCCATCCCTCAGACCGACCTCACACATCGTAACCTTTTCGGGTAAGTTGTTCATGGCCTAGTTGATTCCGTTTGCGGCAAAGTACTTCTTCGCGACATCAAGGCACTGTTTAGCGTGTCCTGCATTTCCGCGGGCCTTGATCTCCTTCAGGTTGGGGAGCTCAATTGACAGCGGGATTTCGGGCATTGCCTTGACCATTTCAGCGATTGCCATTGCGCCCTCACCGGGATACATTCTGCCTTCACGAGCCGTAAAGAGCATAAGGTCATCCTTGATGTTGTCGAGCACTGGGTCGCCCTTGGGCATATCTTCGGTTGCGGGGCCTGCGGGGCCGTCGCAGAGGTGGATGAAGTTGAAGTACTTTCGGGGTGTCCTTGCGAGCTCTGCACCAGTTACGCCTGCCCTGCCTGCGTGGAGTGTGTCGACCATCACGAAAACGTTGTCGCGTCCGAGTGCGTCAACAAGGGTAATGTCCTCCTGAAGGTTTCTCACGCCTGCCCACGGAAGGAACTCAATGTTGAACTTCAGCCCATACTTCTTGGCCATGTCTGCAACTTTCCCGGCTGTCTCTGTGTACCATGCAACATCACGTGTCCAGACTGAGCCGAGAACATCACTTGCTCCGAGCTTGGCGGCGGCCTCAAATGCGGGCTCGTACTCGTTAATGTCGAGATCCTTGCGGATTCGTGCAAGCTCAATGTCCATCAGCGGCATGTCGTACTCTTTGAGGGCGGCCTGAATGTCGGCAAAGAGCTTGGGGTCTTTCTGGGGGAGGAACTCAGGTTCTCCGGGAAGGTGCATCGGGATTGTGCGGAGGCTCACGAAGTCATAGCCAGCTTCCTTTGCGATCTTGATCTGATCCATGGGGTTGACACCGGGGATAGTCAGATAAGCGAGTGAAAATTTGCGTGCCATTGTGAATAAATATCTCCTTTCCTGAAATAGACAAACCGCCCGTGAACTAGCGGCGGCATGGTTCCGTTATGGCTATTTGCCCTCTTTCTCCTTCATGATTGTTTCGAGGGTCTGACGCATTACATCCAGCGGCACGGCTTTTCCGCCCGTCCAGAGCTGAATCTGACGCAGACCCTGATAGAGCGACATTCCGAGCCCGTTGATGGTCGTGCAACCTACTTCGGCGGCCTCTTTCAGGAAGCGTGTAGTGGCGGGGTTGTAGGTGGCATCGAAGCAGATGTGTGAGGGCTTGAGGAACTTCTTGTCGACGCATGTGTACTCTTCCTTGCCCTTCATGCCGAGACCTGAGAGGTTAAGGATTATGTCTGTCTCACTGAGTGCCTTTGCGATTCCTGCCTCGTCAGCGGCTCTTACGGGGACGCAGACACCGGGGTAGAACTTGTTGATTTCCTCGCTGAGTGTCTCGCATTTCTCTGAACGTGAGGAGATGTAGATTTTGCTCGCGCCTTCCTCAGCAAGCTCAAGACAAACTGACCTGCCAGTTCCGCCCGCACCGAACGAGAACATGACTTTTCCCTTGATGACACAGCCATGCTCCTTGATGTCGCGGAGTGCGCCGTAACCGTCAGTGTTGTAGCCCACGAGCTTCCCTGCTTCGGTCTTCACGACGGTGTTCGAGCTGCCGATCTTCTTGCATAGGGGATCGAGGTCATCGAGGTACTGCATGACGTTCTCCTTGTTGGGCTTGGTTACTGCACAGCCGAGGAACGTGGGCATGTAGCGGATGCCGTCAATAATTTCCTTGAGGTGGGTGCTGTCGGCCTCACAGTAGCAATAGACCATGTTGAAGCCTGCTGCCTGGTACGCTGAGTTCTGCATTCTTGCGGCGAATGACTGGCTCAGAGGCGTGCCAATAAGTGCGATAAGTCTGCTGTTAATATCAATCTGCATACTATTAACGCTCCTGACATATAAAATTTTTGGTGAAATTTTGGTGATTGAACATGATAATTTTATTCACAGGAAATTTTTATTGCAAACATAATTTTACTGGTATTGTAGGAAAGTTACGGGTGAGAAAAAAATTTGCCCCCAGCGGTCAGGCAGGAGGCATTCTGTTACTGCCTTCTATGGTTTCTGGAAAAATGTATCAAGTACCCTGTCGCGACGTATAGCCTCTATGATCTTGGGCATTATGTTCTCAGGATGAGGCCCGTTGTATTCCCCGAAGTCCCCGGCAGTCATTATGTCCCCAATCGTTATGCTCTTCAGCTTGTCCTCAAACACTCTCTGAATCTCCCTCAAGCTCCCGTCAAGCGCATCATGTATCTTCTTCCCCACAGGACACTTAGGGTTAGGGTTCTCGTGGAATCTGAACATCCCCCGCCTGCTCACTGCATCAACAGCCACATAGACATCGTACAGTCTCACACCGTCAAGATTACGTTCTGCCTTGATGCCTCCCCTGCCTCGTCCTACCTTCACTATTCCGGCCTTCTTGAGCTTGATGATTATCTGACGGATTATCACAGGATTTACTCCTATGCTCCCGGCCAAAAACTCGCTCGTAATGAATATATGTCCCTCGAAATACTTTATGCATGTCAATATGTGAACTGCTATCGTGAACCTGCTCGAAATCTGCATGATTTACACCTCTCAAAATTTACTGCATAATATCACACTCAACGAACACTTAAAGGAGAATGATTATCATGATTTTAGGCGCAATAGCAGGCGATATTATAGGCAGCCCTTACGAGTCCAGGAGACGAAGGACAAAGTCAAAGGACTTCCCTCTTATGTCAGAGTTCTCACGCTTCACTGACGATACAGTTATGACTATGGCAGTAGCTCACGCCCTCATGAAGTGGCGGAAGGGAGACCATATAGACGAGTCAGAATATGAGGCTGCAGTTATCGAGACACTGCGCGATTTCGGGAGGGCATATTCAGGCAGGGGTTGCAGCAGACGCTTCAAGGAATGGCTATTCTCCGATGACCCCAAGCCCTACAACGGCTACACCAACGGCGCGGCAATGAAGGTCTCGCCCGTAGGATGGTACTTTGACGACCTCCAGACCGTCGAGAGGTTCGCGGAAATCACCGCAGGGGTCTCGCACAACCACCCCGAAGGCATCAGGGGTGCACAATCAACGGCGGCGGCAGTCTTCCTCGCACGAACAGGACACAGCAAGGACGACATCAGGAACTACATCACTGAACGTTACGGCTATGATTTGTCCCGGAGGCTGGACGACATACGCCCGGACTACAGGTTCGAGACAGCATGTGAGAAGAGCGTCCCGGAGGCTATCATCTCGTTCCTTGAGGCTGAGGATTTCGAGGATGCTGTGAGGAATGCCGTATCACTCGGCGGGGACTCTGACACCCTCGCGGCAATTGCTGGCTCAATCGCTCAAGGTATGTGGGGAGTTCCTGCCTACATTGAGGAGATGGTCAAGCCCGCACTTGAGGACTTCATACTCTCGGAGCTCGAACGCTGGGAAAGGGCACTCAATGGAGAGGACGTAAGCGACTGCAGGCCACTGAGGTTATTCACGACAGGTTAAAGCTCTCAGAAATTCCGGCCATGACCCGACAAAAATACTTCACGCGCGGAAAAATGTAACAGGGCAACAAAAACGGGCTGTCAATGAAGGACGCATAACCCCCTCATAAACAGCCCGCTAACTTTCACGATTAACCGCAACTGCTACGGGAACAAGGCCCCCGCGCTCATCTCCAGATATTCCCTGCCGTTGTAGTCCGGAAATGCCGCTGTAACTCTTGAAATGAACTCTTCCCTGTTCCTTGAGCCCCTCGCCAACTCTAAGACCTTCTCAAGGTACGCTATCTTCTCAGCAACTGCCTCCTTGCCCTCTGGCTCATGATGGGACGTTAGGACGAGTGAATATCCCTTGTCCTGATAGCCCTTGAGCTCCGCAATCTCTGCCTCAATGTAGGGTATCGCAGGAAGTATGTTGTGTGTCTTTGAGCCCATCATGTGGCGGTATACTGCATTGATTGCCGGAATGTAGATGCCGTAGTCCTCGCCGTCTGACTCGTGGAGAATCACGAACTCAAGCCCCGCAAGTTTCACGGTCTGGCCTTCCTCGATGATCTCCGCAGTGTCAGGGAGGTCATCAGCTACCTTGTCGCCCAGTGCCATGATGAATGTCTGAGTCAATCCCCAGACGCTCCCGCCTTCTGCCCAGCTCTTGAGGGCGTTCTTCGTGGCGTAAACCTTCACATCACCGTAGGACTTATAGCCGTTTGGGTGGTATGAGAGCAATGCACCGGCAAGTGGCTTCCCCAGTGAACGGATATACTCAGCTACAGCGTTGACGTTCTCCTTGTAGGCTGTGCTCTCGATCAACACGAGGCCTTCGGGGCTCTCCACTATGTAGCAGTAATCGTTCATGTTGTCGGCTGTTCCGTATGCATGGAGCTTGATGCCGCCGTCAAAGTTCAGGACGCTCATGTTCCCGACGCTTACAGTTGCCGCAAAACCTGATGATGCCAACGCCATAACCGCAACTATTGCCGCAAAAATTTTTCCTGTCTTCATTGTGATTACTCCCTTACTACTGAAATTCTCTGCCTGATGTGATTACCCTTGACCGCCTCGTCAATCATGGCCACTGCGTAGTCTGCATAGCTGATGATGCTTTCACCCTTCGAGTTGAGCGTGAGTTCCTCGCCCGAAAGAATGTACTTCCCTGTTCTCGCACCGTCTGCCTGGAAGTCTCCTGCAGGGCTGACGAACGTCCACCTTACGTCATCGCGTTTCCTTAGCTCATCGAGTGCCTTGGCCTGAGCCATCGCAAGGGGCTTGTAGCCTTCGGGAAATTCCGGGGTCTGGTAGAGCTGCACTGTGTGTTCGGGGTTGACGTAGAGGCTTCCTGCACCGCCGACAACGAGCAATCTCGCCTCACTCCCTGAGAGAGCGTCGCATAACACCTTGAGGCTCTTGCTGTGCATCGGGAGGGTCTCAGGTGTCCATGCCCCGAATGCGTCTATCACAACGTCATAGCCCTTCAGGTCTCCGGCTGTGAGCTCCATGATGTCCTTGATGAGTGTGTTGGGTGCTTTGGTCTTGTTGTTGCCGCGGACTACTGCCGTAACGTCAAGGCCGCGTGATACTGCCTCGCTGACTATGAGGCTTCCTGCTTTTCCGTTTGCGCATACTACTGCTATCTTCATGTGGGAATGTTCCTCCTGTAAGGTGATTTGTTACATGAAAATTTTACAGGCTCATTCTGCAATGTCAACAGTTACAATTCATGAGCATACGACACTTCACGGTGTATAATACTCGAACATAAAATTTCACACAGAACTGAAGAGGATTAAGCAGTGTTACAGGCACTATCACCCTTGACAGAACGCAAAAATCATGCCTATAATCGGCTGTCGGCTGTCGGTATCCTCTTGTCTGAAATCCCCCCACACTTCCGGGTTCACCTGACATTCTCCTTCAAGACACGCGCAAGTTCACGTTGCGGATGAGACATTTCCGCATTCCATGAGACATAACCACAGAAGGAGAGAAAATCACAATGACACTCAGGAAAATATCAGCAGTAATTCTCGCAAGCATGATGTTCTTCGGCGCAACCCTCGCTCAGGCCGCAGACTATAAGACCAGGCTCACACTCACGATAGCAAGCGCAGGCCCGGTGTACGATGAGGCATATCTTCTCACGGTCCCGGCAGACTTCACGATAACGTCTTCGGGCTGGAACTCACTGGGCAATATCACGGCCAAGTACAACGGCTCAAACGCAGGCTTCGACACGTCAAAGAAACTCGTAGTTACGGCGGCAAGCACTAACAGCTTCG
This sequence comes from Synergistaceae bacterium, assembly GCA_017405525.1. Classification (GTDB taxonomy): domain Bacteria; phylum Synergistota; class Synergistia; order Synergistales; family Aminobacteriaceae; genus JAFUXM01. The sequence continues at coordinate 160,897 of JAFRAH010000038.1, read as the reverse complement.
CCCTGAAGTCCGGGGAAAACTCAATCAGCTACACCCTCAAGACTGCAGAGTCCGACACGTCAGCAACGACAAGGTTCGAGTTCACGGCGGCAGAGATCAACGCAAAGGACGCTAGCGACAACTTCACCGGGACGAGCAAGGCTGTAGGTGTCCAGGTTGAGGACTACAGCAGCAAGCCCAACGGAACATACGAGGACGAGATCACGTACACTGTTGCGGTCCAGGGCGCAGGTGCGGTATCACTTGCTGACGTGCTCACGAACGGCGCAACCCTGACGGTCTCATGTTCCGGCGGTGATGAGGTCAGCTTCAGGAACGACAACGGCACATTCACACAGACCAGCGATGTGGACGATCAGGCAGGTCAGGCAACGGCAACCTCCGGGAATCTTGTCGTAACGTTTGGGTATTTTGAGGGCGGGACATTCTACCCTCAGTTCTCATACACTTTCAACCTGAACGCTAACACCTACACGATAGATGCAGGAGGTATGAATCCCAACTATGCTGCACTCGCCAGCGTGGAAGTCAACGACGCGGACATAACCAGCACACTCACCAAGCAAGACTAGAACGCCATGATGAAGGCAGCCCTTCTCGCGCTCATTCTGTCCCTGAGCTCCTGCCCTGCACACTGCACGGACATACTCATTCCCGGCTATGAGACCCTCCACTTCAAGGCCGGAGAAATCACCCAGAATGTCATTTTCCGCAACCCTGAAGAGAACACATGCTCCTTCCGAATGAGCATACACCTTCAGGACGGCACGGAGATATGGACGGCAGATGATGTTCTTGAACCCGGCGAGGCATTCCTCAGAATTGACCTTGAACGGGTGCTGGAACGTGGCACCTACCGCAACGCAGTCATGAAGTACGAGTGCTATTCACCTGACGGGACGAGGCTTAACGGCGCGGAGATACGGCTGACGATTGAGGCTGAGTAGGAACACAAAATCCAGAGGAAGAAGGGAGGGATGAATACAATGAGGAAGAATATACTTGCGGCAATAATTCTTGTGCTACTCCTTGCGGCTGTACCTTCAGATGCGGCGGTAATGAGGACGAGGCTCACACTCACCATCACGGCGGCACCCCAACCCCCAAGCCACGAGGTCAGCGCAGATTTCCTTGACGGACGGGGGATATTCACCGGCTCAAGAACTGAGACACGGACATTCACGGACTCACATGGCCGTAGCGTAACTGAGACTGAGACGGAGTACAGGAACATTCACGGCGAGCTCCTCATGTCTGCGGACGTGGCAATAACGGCACGCTCTGATGACTTCACGGTGAGGTCAGGTGAGACTTTCGCGGAGACCTTCAGCGTTGACGTAACATTGTCGCTCAATGACAGGGGATATGACGAGTACAGATATACTCTCGGAATTGCCGGGCTTCCAGCGTGGCTCAATGCTTCGGGCGAGTTGCTGAGCTCTGACACCCTAACCACCGGGACAACGAGGCATCATCACGAGTTCAGGCTCTCAGGAACAACGGGGGCATTCAGTGGCGTGGCAGTGCTGGGGATTACGGCAGTCGTTCATGTTTCGGGGGACGTTCCCATAATGCGCGCAACAGGGAGCAAGGACGTAACTATATCCGCTGAGATTGTGCCCAAGCCGCCCGACGTTGTGCCCAAACCGCCGGAATATGTCGACATTGGAGACAATGAGCCGCCCGGTTCAGGAGGAGGAACGATAAGCCTTGCGGACATTCTGCGGAACATGACACCCGAACAGAAGGCCGCAGTGAAGTCGCTGAAGGTTGGCTCTAACGTCCGGGACCTGACGGGACTTGAGGAGTTCACGAACCTTGAGCGTCTTGACTTGAGGGAGGCTCTGAGCCTTGAGACTGTTGACCTTAATGGCAATTCGGCCGTCAAGAGCGTGGATGTCTCAGGAAACCCGGCCATGAAGACACTGACACTCACGGGCAGCAATGTCGAGCACGTTGACGCTTCGGGCTGTGAGAGTCTCAGTGAGGTGAACATTTCGGGCTGTGAGACACTGAGGACGCTCAACGTCAGCAATACTCCAATAACGAGGCTTGACGCTGAGGACTGCACGGGGCTTGAAGTTCTCGACTGCTCGGACTGTCGGCTTGAGGAGCTGAGGCTTTCGGGCTGTGTCTCGCTGAATGTCCTTGACTGCCACAATAACAGTCTTCACATGCTCGATGCCTACACGTTCAGGCTTTTGACGGAGCTCACCTGTAACAACCAGCAAATAACCGGCTGGAATATCGGGCGTGTCTTCAGCTTCAGGGATAAGTTCGCGGAACTCTTTACGGCGGCGGAATACACAGGAGCGGAGAACGTAACCAACCTCAAGGCGTGGAACATTGACGGCATGGAGATTTCGGCAGAATATGATCGTGATACAGGCACGGCAAGATTCAGTGATGACCCCGTGAAGATGACGTATGACTACATTACTGGCTTCGGGGACGCGATGATGGATGTTGCTGTGTTCAGCGATGAAGTCTTGAGCTTGGGCAGTGCGGGAGGATGCGGTGCGCAAAATGCGGGCTTGATGTTGTGGGCTTGCGTTATGGCGATGGCTCTCCTGATGTTCAGGAAGAGGCGGTAAAATTCACAGCAGGTTGTGGGAAGTCATGGCCTGCTGTTTTTGTGCGTTACGGCAAAATCTCACTCACTACAACCCTGACCTCCTGAACCTGCCTGCCTCCTCCGTAGAATACTCCCTGGTTTATCGCGCAGTCCTGAGCATCACGCCCTGAAGAAAACTTGATGTATGTATCACCGCATTCCCTGTTGTGCGTCGGGTCAATTGGCCGCCAAATATCCCCGTCAAGTACTTCAGTCCAAGCATGGGTAGCACCCTCACCCGGAATCATCCCGGCAACGTAACGGCAGGGTATACGTTCGAGCCTGCAGAGTGCCAGCAATATATGCGCGTAATCCTGACACACCCCACGCCGAAACTCAAAGGACTGCTCTGCTGTCGTGGCAATCCCTGTAGTTCCCGGCGAATACGTGAAGTCGTCATACAGCTCATGCATCATGTACAGGGCGCGCTCGTAGTGGCTCATCCAGTTCATGGGGTCAAGGCTCATGTGGAACTCACGGATGCTTTTCCCGGCTCTCGTCAGCGGTGTCTCGTACTTGAAGATCCCCGACTTATGGGGCTCTGCGGTAATCCTGCCGTTAATGTCAATCTCAGCAGTCCCGGTAACATCAACGGAGAAGTGGGAGTGTATCTGCTTTGCCGTCCCGTAAATGCACATGTTCCCGAATGAGTCCCTCTCTGAGTTGCTGAAGTGGACGGGGTAAATCTTTATGCGCTCGTCGGAGATTTTCTGCCGCGCGTCAGTTGAGGGGAAGCAACGCAGCTTGAAGTTGTGTTCCCTCACCGGCTCCTCAAAGTTCAGCTGCATGTGGTAGCTGTAGCGTAGTCTCCTCATGGTCAGGAAAAACTAATCAGGCTCTCAACCTTCCGTATAATTTCGTGGCGGTTAATGTCCCTCTCTTCAGCAAGCTCATTAAGTGCCGAGAGAGTTTCAGGGCTGTAGTGTAGTCCCGTCTTCTCTATCCTGTAGGTCAATCTCATTACTTCGCGGCGTATGTCGTCATTCCCCGCGTTGTTCCGTGCGTAAAGGTCAACACGCTCTATCCTCTTCCCCAGCTTGATGATCCCCCTGACGTGCTCATCACTGATTACGTCGTCGGCCATGCCCCAGAATGCGGCTATGTTGTCGTTGACCTTCTGGAGCTGTAGCAACGGTGCAGGAGATCTCTTCGCCGAGTTCATGCAGTAGACCGCCATCTGTATATAGCTGAACGTCTCGCTGCCTATCTCGTCCCTGAGTACTATTGCGTTGTCGTAGGCACGCATGAGGCTGCTGCAGAGTGATTCGGGATTGGAGTCGTCAAAGCATGTTCTTCCTGCCTGACTGCTCCACGTCCCGGATTGTGCCTGCAATGTCCGTATTCCCGTGTAGACCCTCTCGCTGTAACGTCCGAGCCAGAAAAGCCTTTCACTGTTCCCACATGATAGTATCGCCATCAATAGCACCCCTTCACTCTGAGAGTATCCATGTATCCTTGAAGCCGCCGCCCTGTGATGAGTTGACGATGAAGGAGTCAGGATTGCGTGAAAACCTTGTGAGGCCGCTCTTCCACACAACAGGTTCATCACTCATCAGAACAAACGCCCGCAAATCTGCCTTCCTTGGGACTCTTTGGCCGTCCTCGTAAATGTCTATGTCCCTGAAGTCTATCACTTCCTGGGCGATAAAGCGTCTTGGCTCTGATCTCAGCATGGCCTTGAAGTTCTCCTTTTCCCCTGATGAGAGCTTGCTCCCAAAAACAACCCCGTAACCTCCTGCCTCAGCAACGTCCTTTATCACTAGGCTGTCGAAATGCTCAAGGACATAGCTCATGTCAGCGTCATAGTATGGCAGGTATGTCGGAGCGTTCTGTAGTATTGGCTCCTCGCCCAGGTAGTACTTGACCATTCTGGGGACAAAGTAATATATGCCCTTGTCGTCAGCCGCGCCGTTACCGGGTGAGTTGATGAGGGCAACGTTACCTTTCCTGTAGATGTCGAAGATGTGCGGGATGCCGATTAGTGATTGCCTGTTGAAGTTCACGGGGTCAAGGTACTCGTCCGAGATCCTGCGGTAAACTGCCCCTACTTGTTCCTTTTTGCCGGAATAGTCGATGAAGTAGAGCTTGTCATTCTCGACCGTGAGATCCTCGCAGGTAACGAGCCTCGCCCCTGTACGCTCAGCGAAGTATGAGTGCTCGAAGTATGCGGCGTTGAACCTTCCGGGAGTGAGTATGACCGAGTGGCCGCCGGTGTTCACGTAGTCCATGACGTGGCGCAGAAGTTCCGGGTAATTCCTGTTGTCCTCCGTACTGCTGCCGGTGAAAGCTCCGGGAATGCTCCTCATGCAGAGCTCACGGGCTATCATCGGGTAAGATGCCCCTGAAGGAATGCGCAGGTTGTCCTCAAGGACGTACCAGCTTCCGTTTTTGCCCTGTACAAGGTCGATGCCTGAGATGTGGGAGTAAATTCCCCCCGGCGGTGAAACACCATCACACTGTGCAATGTAGCCGCTCCCTGAGTATATGAACTCCTCAGCAATAACGCCGTCAGCAATGATCTTTCTGTCCGAGTAAATGTCCCTGAGAAACTCATTCAGTGCCGTAACCCTTTGCTTCAAGCCGCGCTCAAGGTACGAAAATTCTTCATGGCCTATAACTCTGGGTATAACGTCAAACGGGAATAGCTGTTCATGAAACTCGCCGTTCTTGTAGATGCCGAACTTCACGCCGTAACGTGCAAGCTGTTCGTTGACGCTCCCGGCCTGACTGCAAAGCTCTTCTTCTGTGAGTGCCATCTGGAAAAACTCCCCTGCAATTTTTTTTGAGGGGTAATATATACTCAATATAGAGAATTGTCAAAATAGTATTGCAATTAGCCTAGCCCATTATCCTTATTGCACACCAAGCAAGAATGAGACCCATAACGATGTTGAACGGCCTGTAGTATTCAGCAAGGAAGCTCTGCATTATTCCCCCGGCAGCCCCCCAAGTACACCAGCTCACGGCACTTATTGCGATTATTGCCGCCCCATGAAGGAGCATCTCAGGGAACGATGACCCGGCAGGGATGATGTAGGCTGTGAATATCGTGATGAGGTAGAGTATCACCTTTACGTTCGAGAGCGCGAGGACTAACCCGCTCCTGAAACTCACTGAATGCCCGGATGACTCTGACGGTGTGCTTGTGGCGATGTGCCAGGCAAGCCAGATGATATATGCCGCCCCGATGTACTTCAGGTACTCCACGAGCTCAGGGATATACTTTGCGAGTTCGTGGCAGAAGAGTATCACCCCGGCCATGACCACACAGAACCCCGCGAATATCCCAAGAATAACCCTGCTGCCTTTCCGCCAGCCTGACGTGCTCACTGAGTAGAGGGACATGATGTTATTCGGGCCGGGCGTGAATGTAGTTACCAGTGCATAGGGCAGGTACGAGAGAAAGACACTAACCATCCTTCAGCCTCCTCAATAAGGATTGGACTAATATAGCACAGAAATTCCCATATTGATTTAGTGTGTAATTCGTGGCATAATTACCCGCAACAAATTTTCCCACGAGGTGAAACAGTATGCATAATCACAAGCCGTTCAATCTCATCATCAAGGCTTCATGCTGCTGTTGTAGCTTCGGCCTCTAAAGTTTTTACCTGTCATCAAATTTTCCACAAGCGCATAAATTTTTCCGTGATGCCTGAGATTCTTTACAGGCTGAAATTTTCACACACACAAAAAGGAGAACACTATAACCATGCCGAAGATTTACACGTCAATTGACCAGCTCATAGGACGCACGCCCCTTCTTGAACTCACAAGGATAGAGAAACATTACGGCCTCAAGGCAAAAATCCTCGCCAAGCTCGAATACTTCAACCCTGCCGGAAGTGTCAAGGACAGGATCGCCAAGGCCATGATCGACGACGCAGAAGCAGCGGGCCACCTCAAGCCCGGAAGTGTCATCATTGAGCCCACAAGCGGCAATACAGGTATAGGCTTGTCCTCAGTGGCGGCATCAAGAGGCTACAGGGTCATAATCGTCATGCCTGAGACAATGTCCATAGAGAGACGCAAGCTCATGAAGGCTTACGGTGCTGAGCTCGTCCTCACTGAAGGCAGCAAGGGAATGAAGGGAGCAATCGAGAGGGCCTCAGAGTTGGCGGCAGAGACACCCGACAGCTTCATTGCCGGGCAGTTCGTGAACCCCTCGAACCCAAAGATACACCGTGAGACGACAGGCCCGGAAATCTGGCAGGACACCAGCGGGAATGTCGACATCTTCATTGCTGGGGTTGGCACCGGCGGAACTCTCACAGGTACGGGCGAATACCTGCGTTCGGTCAAGCCTGACGTGAAGGTTATTGCCGTTGAGCCTTCGGGGTCTCCTGTTCTGTCGGCTGGAAGGTCAGGAGCTCACAAGATCCAGGGCATAGGCGCGGGATTTGTCCCTGAAGTCCTGAACACTAGGCTCTATGATGAGGTCTTCACCGTGAATGACGACGACGCAATCAATACGGGAAAACTCACCGGGAAACTTGAGGGCTTCCTCGTGGGAATATCATCAGGAGCAGCACTCTTTGCCGCAATCGAGACCGCAAAGAAACCTGAGAATGCCGGGAAAAACATTGTAGTGATACTTCCTGACACAGGGGAGCGTTACCTGTCTACTGCACTGTTCAGCGACTAGGCCATGAACATAGACCAAGCCCTGAAGTCTGCTGAGGAGGGCCTACAGCTCCTAGCCTCAAAGGACGCAACCGACTACAACGGCATCAAGGAGGCCATAGAGTCATCGTTCAGGCATATTCAGGCGGCAATGTTCCCCGCTCACGTGAACCCTGAAGGAAGGACAATCGCCGAGAACTTGAGCATGGCCTCAGCTGGCATCAAGGGGGCAATGTCGAGGCTACTTCATGATGCTGACGAGAAGGAGAGGGACGAGAAGGCAGAACACTTCACGGCAATGTTGCTGGGAAAACTCCCGGAGATACGGCGGATATTGTGGACGGACATTATTGCGGCATATCAGGGAGACCCTGCGGCGAAGACTCCCGATGAGATAGTTCTTGCCTACCCTGCTTTTACGGCGATAAGTGCTTACAGGGTAGCTCATGAGCTCTACATCATGAACGTCCCGTTAATCCCCAGGATAATCACCGAATATGCCCACAGGCTCACGGGTATAGACATTCACCCCGGCGCGTCAATCGGTGAATACTTCTTCATTGATCACGGGACGGGTGTAGTTATTGGCGAGACATCGACCATAGGCCACAGGGTCAAGATATACCAGAACGTTACGATTGGTGCCAAGAGCTTTGACGTTGCTCCTGACGGCTCACTAGTGAAGGGGATAAAGAGGCATCCCGACATAGGCAATGACGTTGTGATTTACGCGGGGGCTACGATACTCGGAGGGCAGACAGTAATCGGCGACCACTGCGTGATTGGCGGCAATGTCTGGCTCACTCACTCGGTGAAGTCAGGGCGGGTTGTCCTCAACGAGAGATAGAGTGTTAAAGTCCCTCCTGTAAGATTTTTGCGGGAGGGAGTTTTTTGGCTGTGCTATACTTAAATTACAGACATAGAAAGGAGCTTCACAAAACATAAAATGAACCGCGTAATTGAACCACAAACCACGTATATACTGTATTGTAGTAACGTATAACCGAAAAGATTTACTGCTTGAATGCCTCAACGCAATATACTCACAGACATACCCCGCAAACAAAATCATACTCATCAACAACGCAAGCACTGACGGAACAGAAGAAGCCCTCAAAGAATCAGGATATTTCGAGAAAGAAAATTTTGATTATCACCTGATGCAAAAAAATCTTGGCTGTTCGGGCGGATTTTATGAGGGTATAAATATCGCCCGTGATAATGCCGACTGGATCTGGATTATGGACGATGACACTATCCCGGCTCCTGATGCCCTCGAAAACTTAGTGAATGCCGTAAATCTCGTTCATGAGGATGTGAGCTTTTTCGCAAGCTGTGTATATGGCCCTGAAGGTCAGCCCATGAATGTACCGGGCATTGATTCGCGTCCCACTGATAACGGCTATTCGGACTGGTACAAAGATTTGAGCCTTGGCCTCGTGAAAATTCGTGCGGCTACGTTCGTATCAATTCTCCTGAACAGCAAGGCAATACACAAATGCGGACTCCCTTGCCGTGATTATTTCATCTGGGGCGATGATACAGAATATACATTGAGATTTACTACGCATTACGGTTCTGCTTATCTCGTGGGGAAAAGTGAAGTATGCCATAAGAGAGCCTTGACGCGAGCACTATCAATCATGGCAGAAACGGACAAGTCAAGAGTGAAGAATTATTTTTACCTGTATCGCAATTCTTTTGTGAATGACGTTATATATTTCGGGAAAAGGCTTTCAGTCAGAAACTTTGTGAAAGACATTATCCGAACAAGACATTTTCTGCATGGTCCTCTTGGCTTCATGAAGTTCATGACAGTCCTGCGTGGAACTATAAGCGGCTGGCTTCACTGGCGGAAATTCGACAGCTTCATAAAATCACAGCTTCAGGAATAAAAAAATTTCCCCCGGCCATGTCGTAAACCGAGGGATTTTTTGTTGCCTTAACGCCTGAGTACCTTTGAGAGAAATTCTATCGTTCGTGGCTGCCTAGGGTGGTCAAAGACTTCATCAGGTGTTCCTTCCTCGCTGATTATCCCCTTGTCGATGAACAGCACCCTGTCAGCAATCTCATGCGCAAATCCCATCTCATGGGTAACAAGGTACATAGTCATTCCCGAATCCGCAAGCTCCTTCATCACGTCCAGAACCTCGCCTATCATCTCAGGGTCAAGCGCACTAGTAGGCTCATCGAATAGCAGCATGTCCGGGCTCATTGCCATAGCACGCGCAATAGCTACCCTCTGTTTCTGTCCTCCCGAAAGCCTGTCAGGCCACTCGTCTATCTTGTCCGCAAGCCCAACACGCGCAAGAAGTTCATGTGCCTTAGCGTCTGCCTCGTCCTGTGTCATCAATTTCTGGTCTACAGGGGCAAGGGTCAAGTTCTTCCTGACTGTGAGGTGCGGGAAAAGGTAGAAGTGCTGAAAGACCATCCCCATGTGCCGCCGTACAAGGTTGATGTTGCACCCGGAGGCAGTTATGTCCTCGCCCTTGAAGGTTATTGTCCCGGATGTCGGTACTTCCATCTGGTTGAGGCAGCGGAGGAACGTGCTCTTCCCTGAACCTGAAGGCCCTATAACCGCGATCTTCTCGCCCTTGTGGATGCCTGTGGATATTCCATTCAGAACATGAAGCTCGGTGCCGTCCTGACGCTTGAACGTCTTGTGAAGGTCTCTCACTTCCAGAATCATATCACTCATCAGAACTTTACCCCCTTCTGCCACGGCTGAGCCATTCCTCAAGTTTTCGGACAAGGTGAGTCAGGCACAGCACTATCACGAGATAGATTATCGCCACCATAACAAGAGGCTGTGAATGTTCGAGCGTCAGAGCCTGGATGTTCTGCCCTGCCCTCGTCAAGTCATCAATGCCTATGTAGCCCGCTATTGATGTCTCCTTGAGCAACGCTATGAACTCGTTGAAGAGCATCGGTACAACATTGCGCAAAGCCTGCGGAAGTATTACGTGACTCATGGATGAGCCATAGGTCAGTCCGAGAGACCTTGCAGCCTCCATCTGCCCGGGGTCAATGGACTCAATCCCTCCCCTGAAGATTTCTGCGACATATGCCCCGGAGTTCAGGCCGAACGCAAGAATAGCTATGTACTGTGTGTTGAGATCTCGTGCTGAGGCAAATATCGTGAAGTTCCAGATGAGGAGCTGGACCATTGCCGGAGTCCCGCGCAAAACGGTAATGTAGGTTTCTGCCAGCTTGTTGAGCACGGGAATGTGAACCCCGCCCTTGTGCGCGACACGTATAACGCTCAGTATAAGCCCGACAATCAGCCCTATCACCGTAGCTCCTGATGTCATGAATATGGTGGACTTCAGACCGTCAACAAGCATCATATAGCGGTCATCCTTCACGAAATTCTGGTAGAACCTCCTGTTGAAGTCCGCCCAAGCCGCCGCCGTGAAGAACCCTGAAGCCCAAAGCTCATAAAGCAGGAACGCACCTACAAGTCCCAGGAGAATATCGCCCCTGCCTGCTCCTGAATGCCTATCTCTCGTAGTCATCTGCCCTTACCACTGCAACCTGCTTTGCGCCGACAACGTAATTCTCCGAGAAGTCCATGTTCTCCTTGCGTTCGTCAGTTACGGTGATGCCTGCACAGATCATGTCGACCTTGTTCGTTGAGACTGCCATGGGGAGAGCGTCAAAGTTCATGTTCTCGATGACGAGCTCGCGGCCTAACTTTTTGGCAATTGCCGCGCACATTTCGATGTCTATTCCGATGAAGCCGCTGCCTACCCTGAGCTCATAGGGTGCAAATCCTGCCTCAGTCCCTACGTAGAGCTTGCCGCCTGATGCTCCCTTGTTGAGGTCAATATCTTCGGGTTTCACCGCCGAATAGTCGCCGTCAAGATATTTCGCGAATATCGCGGCCATAGTCCCGTCAGACTTGAGCTCAGCTAGTGCCTTGTTGACAGCCTCCACAAGCTCAGTGTTGCCCTTCCTGAAGCCGATTGCGTAGTTTTCCTCTGAGAGTGCCTCATCCATTATTGCCAGGCCCTCAACCTCAGAGACGAACCTTTTTGCGGGCATCTCGTCCATGATTACGGCGCGGATTTTCCCCTGTCTCAGTGCGGCGATTGCGTCAACGTATTTCTCGTAGGTAGTGAGGAGGGTTGCCTTCTTGTCGCCCAAGAGATCCTCGGCGATGTACTGCCCGACTGTTCCGCGCTGGGCAGCGAGTCTTTCGGTCTTGAGCTGGGCGGGTGAGGTGAGTTTTTCCCCGTCAGCGCAAAAAGCAGACGTGCATAACGTGAGAACGAAAAGTAACGCAAGAAACTTCTTCATGATGATAATTCCTCCTTGCAGTGATTGTGAAACAAGGGATATTATACGCGCAAAAAAAGACCCCCACGCATTTAACCACGTGAGAGCCTCATAGCCTCCTGACTACCCTACCAGTAACAGCCGCCCTCTATCGTCTCCAAGCCTTTAGGCCTGTCCTCCTCGAACGGACGAACCCACGCAGGATTCTTCATCAGTTCGGGGTAAGCTCCCTTGTACGCTGTCTCCCAGCGTCTGCCCTTGATGCCGAACATCATCTGTGTAACTCCTCCAAGGTGTATGGCGATTTTCCCGGCCTCCTTGATTTTTGCCGCCAATGGGAAGCCGTAAGCTCCGCACCCGATTATCGCAACGTCAAAATCTTCCTTCATGGCCTCGTTGTACATGTACTCCAGAGCCCCGAACCAGTCAGTGAATCTCTCGTCCCTGTTTCCTGCGATGGTCTGGACTGCCTTAACCACTCTCAGCTCGAACTTGGGGAGAACGTTCCTTCCGGGGAAGAGCAATTCACGGCGGGCATATTGGGATTCTATGGTCTTCTTGAACGGATGGATGACGAGAACCTTTTTGCCCTCAAGTTTCGCGCTCTAGGGCTCAGAGGCAACGTAGGGATCCAAGCTGTGAAGTCGGCAGTATTCGGGGTTATTGCCGTAAGTCCTGAGCATCCATTCCTCCATAGGGTTGAACCATACACCCATAATATTGGCCTGGTAGGTTGACTGCCTCATTAGCATGGCAAACTTCATCATCATGTCTTTATCTTCGGGGAAAAATCCTGCATTACTGCACATAGGGGACAATGCTGCTTTGTAGGGAGCCATGAAGCCCTTTCCGTCATCACGAACCCTCCATGTCGCATTGAGCTCGACATTGCCATAACGCCCGGCCATGAAGGGAGCTCCTGCCTCTATTGCGTCGCCAATGAACTTGTTGGCCTCGTCAAGTGTGAGTATCCTTTTGCCGTTGTACTTGGTGGGAGCATCGAACTCCCGGCCTTCATACTGAGCCCAGCCCTTCCTCATTGTCCTGGTGTCCTCGCGGATATAGGCCTTCAGTTTGTCCCAGCTGCACCACCCAAGAAGGAACGCCCCGAAAACGTAGACATACCTCAGCAGGCTTTTCCGCACACCGTTGATTCTTCGGGCAACCTTCCAGAGCCCGGTATTGCCGAACTTCTCCTTCAGCGAACTCTTGAGGCTCATGATGCCCGCCCCCTCGTGAACGCACAAAAAAGCCCTGCCCCCATTGAGAGAGCAGAGCCGTTATTTGCGTCTGTGGTTAGTGCGTAGTTATGGCCGACAAGCCGATAAACCGATTATGAGCTGCCATCATAGTTTTGTCAAGTCCTTTCTGTATGTGATTGTGGCATTATATCACAGTGCCTTCACCGACAAAAAAAGCCCCGGGTGAATTTCCCGGAGCCTCGTATATATTCAGGTTAAAGCCTACTCAACCGCGCAGACATCCCCCGCACTCACGAAGTAGAACACGCCGTTGGAATACAGCCCGTCAAATGAGAGCCCGTCAACCCCTGTAATCGTGTGAAGGAGCTTCCCTGTCTTGGCATCAAACACGAAGATATTCCCTGATACAGCACCCGCAAGAACTACACCGCCGCCAATGAGCGGAGCAGCACCTATCTCGCCGTCATCAGGTGTCGTGTCATACCTCCATACCTCTTTGCCGTTGTGGGCGTTAAGTGCCACGACATAGCCGCGCCCTGTCCCGACAACTACGAGGCCTTCACCTACTGCCGGTTCTGTGGTTATCGGGTCGCCTACGTTGGCATTCCAGATGGGATCAATGCCCTCAATCTTGACCGCATTCACTGAGCCGTCCCACGAGGAATAATACACTACTCCGTTGCTGACTGTCGGGGTGTTGAGCGCGCCGCCTGCTCCGCCTCCGCCGATCCTCTTGCCTGTCCTTGCGTTGATGACGCTGAACGTCCCGTCATATTCGCCGAGAAGGACGAGTCCCTTGTAGTACGCCGGGGCATTCCTCACTCCCTGGTCGCTCACTGTGTACTTCCACGCTACTTTGCCTGTCTTCTCGCTGTGGGCATAGAGCTTCCTGTCAGCCTTTGACGCGAATACCTTTCCGCCGCCTACTGTCGTGCCGTCAGTGAGTGCCTCGTGAGTGTCAACCTCGTGCATGTCGTCGTGTTCGTTCGGGACGTAACGCCAGTGCCTTGAGCCGTTCGAGACGCTGACACACGTTATTGCACCGTCAGCCTGCGCAAAAATCACATGACCGTGTGCAGTTACTGACGGAGTCCCGCAAACTATGCTGCTTGTCCCGTGATTGACCCAGATAACTTTTCCCGTGTTGCAGTTCACGCCGTAGAAGTTGCCTGACTGGTCGCCGAAAAGTAGCGTATGGCCTGAGAGGGCTACACCGCTGGTGATGCGGTCATTGTAGGGGAACTTCCACACCAATTTTCCCTGTACAGCCCAAGCCTGAGCCGAAAGAAGGGACATTGCTGCTACAAGTAGTGCCACTAAAAATTTTTTCATTGCTGGTATTCACCTCATTGATGGATTTCGCGCATTCTAGCATATTTTTTTCACCATGTAGTGATATAGTAATACCATGAGCAAATTAACACTCGGAAGGAGATTTTTCCTCATCATGAAACACGTATTGTTAGGCGTTATGTTGGTTGTGCTGTCAGTGTCGGCGGCATTCGCAGGAGCAACAGAGGATCTATTCATCGCAACTGAGGACGGGATTACCCCCGAAGCTATCTAGGAGTTCATCAAGGCAGGAGCTGACCTCAAGGCCACGAACGAGGACGGGAAGACTGCACTTGTCTTTGCGGCAGGATTCAGGAACAGCCCGGAGGCATTCCAGGCACTCATTGATGCGGGCTCTGACGTGAACGCGAAGGACAACAAAGGCTGGGATGCCCTGATGTCGGTTGCTCTTGGTGTGGCCAATGCTGACAACGTAAAGCTGCTCATCAAGAACGGTGCTGACGTTAAGGCGAAGAACGAGGACGGAATGACTGCCCTCATCATTGCGGCAATAGGTGATGAGAACGTTGAGGCGGTGAAGGCTCTCCTTGAGGCTGGTGCTGACGTTAATGCGGCGGACAATGAGGGACACACTGCACTGATGATGTCGGTCTATGAGAGTGGCAGTACTGACGTGGCGAAGGCACTTATTACGGCGGGTGCTGACGTGAACGCCAAGGACAAGGACGGGAAGACAGCGAAGGATTACGTTTCAGGGAGTGCGGCTGAGGAGCTGGCCAAACTGTTCTAGTAGTCCCCAACGCATAATCTCAACGGGAAAACAAAAAGAGAACTCTGCACACATGATGCGGGGTTCTCTCTTTTTCTGGCTTTCTGCCTACAAGCTCATCACCTTGCTGGCAACCGCAAAATACATCGTCAGGCTGCCGGCATCTACAATCGTCGTAACTATCGGGGCGGCCATCAATGCCGGGTCAAATCCCAACGCTTTGGCCAACAACGGGAGCATTCCCCCGACGGTCTGGGCAAATATGACTGTGGCAAAGAGGCTTATTCCCACAGTGAGGGACAAAAGCCAATCCCCGCTCATGGCGTACTTGTAGAAGAAGTTGACGACAGCAAGCCCTCCTCCGACTATGAGGCTTACGCGAATTTCCTTGAAGAGCACCTTCAGCGCATCCCTGAGCTTGAGCTCACCTACAGCAATTCCGCGAATTACGAGCGTCGAGGACTGGGAGCCTGCATTTCCGCCCGTGTCCATGAGCATTGGGATTGACGCAATCAGCGCAGGGAGTGCCGCGAAAACTGACTGGTAGTGATTGAGTATTGAGCCTGAGAGTGTCGCAGAGATCATCAGAACCATGAGCCAGATTACGCGCTTGCGGGCAAGTTCACCGACACCCATCGACAAATAGGGCTCATCCATCGGGAGCATGGCCGCCATCTTGTGGAAGTCCTCCGTGCTCTCCTCCTCCATGACCTCCATAGCGTCATCAACCGTAACTATACCCATCAAGTGATTTCCTGAGTCAACTACAGGGATTGCCATGAAGTCGTATTTCTGGAAGAGCTCAGTAACTTTCTCGCGGTCATCGTTCGTGTTCACGCTGATTAGGTTTGTGTCGGTCATTATGTCGCCGATTTTGTCCTCGTATTTCGACAGGAGCATTGTCCTCACCGTAACAACGCCTATAAGCACGCCTTTGGGGTCAGTAACGTAGCAGGTGTAGAGAGTCTCCTTGTCCGTCCCTACCTCCCTAATGTGCCTGAATGACTCCTCAACGTTCATATCAGGCTTAAGGGAAATATATTCGGTGGTCATTATGCTGCCTGCTGAGTCTTCCTGATACTGGAGGAGCTGGTTGATGCCCTTGCGAGTTTCGGGGCTTGCGCTCTCAAGTATTCGCTTGACGACATCGGGGGGTAATTCCTCGACGAGGTCAGCGGCATCATCAAGGAACAACTCATCGACAATGCGGCCAAGTTCTGGAGCAGTGAGCTGTGAGACCAGGGCTTCCTTTGTGTCGGGGATGAGGTGGGCGAAAACTTCTGCGGCCATGTCGCGGCTCAATGCACGGAAGAGTATTACGCGTTCTTCGGGTTCGAGCTGTTCGAGTGTGTCGGCAATGTCAGCATCGTTCATGTCTTCTGTGAGGTTGCGGAGCTCCCTGATGTTCTTTGCGTTTATGAGGGTTCTTATTGTGTCGAGAGTGTCTGTGAGTTCAGGCATAATTGCACCTCCTGTGTGATATTCCCAGAATTTTATCACGTGAAGGTGCAAACAAACTCTAAAGCTCTTATCTGTTGAAGAAGCTGCCTGTTTCTTTTTTCCGCTGAAGGATTTTCTGCCTGTAACTCCGGCTTAAGATAAACTTTGCTGTGTTCTTCATCATCCTGATTGGTGGCATGCTCATTATTTTGTGGTAGTAATGGGCAGACTTCACCCGGTAAATAAAGCTGTGGCCTCTTACGGGTATTCTCCAGTCCGGGCCGTACCAGAACTCAAGGAGTCTCTCAGGATTTTCCGGGCACATGACCTTTTCGCCCAAGAACTCAATTTCCTGAAAGCCCGTGAAGAATTTCCGGGGTGTTTCGTTTCCGGCGAGTGAGACACAGTACCAACCCCACAAGAACCGGGGCAGCCCCATTAGTTCGCGGAGTATATACACGTCAATGTAGCACGTTGGGTTAATCCTGAACGAGTACAGAAGGCCGGGACATATCCTGCATACTTTGAGGCCGTCTTCTTGAAGGGAGATGAGATTACTGCGGAGCTTTTCCTCATCCATCACGAATATATCTATGTCCTCGTCGCCTTTGATTAGTCCCTTGTCCCTGATTGCACCGAGAAGTGAGCCGAATGAAAGCGAGAACTTTATCCCTGCACGGTCAAATAGTTCTTTGGTCTTGTGAATGAGTGAGCGAGCCTCTGATTCGGTGATTGGTTTTATGTTCTTGTAGATTATGGATTTTATTTCGTCCTCATATTCGAGGGTCTGGCCATTGATAGTTATGCGGGTTATCTCGTAAGGTAATTTCTGGACAGAGTTAGCCTTGTGGCTTGTGGCTTGTGGCTTGTGGCTTGATTGTAGCGGCCATTTTCATGTCATGCCTCCTATATTTTACTGAATTTTTCCGCACGATTATAGCATAATGCAGCCTTCCTCCCATTCCCGCAGGAACCTCACATCATCCGGCTCATGTATCCAGTGCCCAGCTCCAAGCAGGACAGTCAGCCCGCACCCGAAATTCCCAGCGAACTCCTCAATCTCACGGCGGGGGGTAATGTTGTCATGTTCGGGGTAAAGTATCTCCGTCCTGCAAGACCAGCTTGATATTTCGTGCTCACATGAAAAGCGGTAATACTCCCACGAAAGATTAGCCTCTGGTATGTTCCTCCTATCTCTGAGAATTTCGGGGGTAACTCCTGCATTCCTCATCATGTGCTCAATCAGTGCCTTCATGTTGACGACCGGCGAAACGAGGAGGGCATTCTGCGGCGGCTCAACCTGAAAGTGAAGGAGGCTGAACCATGCCCCAAGACTGACGGCATAGAGCGAGACATCATCCCACCGTGAACGTGCGAACTCATGTACTGCCTGAAGCTCAGGAAGTGTGTTGAACGGGTCGGGGGTAATATTCCTCTCACGCTCTCCATGTCCAGGAAGGTCAAAGCTCAAGACCTGAAAGCCCTTACGTGCCGCAACCTGTGCGAATGGCTCTGCGTCCTCCTTGCGTCCCATCATTCCGTGAACGTACACATAGACACTCCCGGAATTTCCCCCGTAGATTACTGCCGGGATGCCGCCGATACTTAGAGCCTGCAATTCCGTTTCACCCACCCGATAAGGTACAAGCTCCCACAGATCAGCACCGCATCATTCCCGTCATTGAGTGCCCTGCTCACTGCCTCGTCAGGACTGGCGAAACCTTGAGGCTTGCCCCGCCACGTGAGACCTTCCGCACCATGCAGCAGCTCTTCAGTCTCGGCACTCCTGGACATTCCCGGAACGCGCGTAACGTACAACGACGGCCTAAGTATCCCGCTCATGAGTTCGAGGCAGCCGGAATAATCCTTGTCCCTCATGGCCGCATAGACGACGGCAAAATTCCGTCCAGGCCACAAATCCCGAATACTCCGGCAGAGTTTGTTCACCCCGTCGTAGTTGTGTCCCCCGTCAAGAATGATCAGCGGCTCTCGTGAGACAACCTCAAGACGGCCGGGCCATCTGGCTTTGAGCATACCTTCACGGATTGATGCCTCAGTGATTTTCGGGAATGACTCACGCATCAATGACAACGCCGAAAGTGAAAGTGCCGCATTCCTCACCTGATAGCCGCCAATAAGACCAGTCCGCAAATTCTTGAGCTCAAGACTAGGTGCGTAGAAGTCGAACGAATTTCCTTCAGGTGTTACGTGAACGTTCTCTGTCCTTGCCTGCTCAGTAACCACAAACGGAATTGCTCCCTTCTCCCGGCATACGTCCATGAACATACCCACAAGATCGGCATGAACCCCTGAGAAGCACGCAGGAACTCCAGCCCGGACGACCGCGAATTTTTCCCCGGCAATCCCCTCAAGCGTCGGCCCCAAATATTCCGTGTGGTCAATCGAGACCGACGCAATGACCGAACACGCCGTGTTGTCCATCGTGTTGGTTGCGTCGAGTTTTCCGCCAAGACCTGCCTCAATTACTCCGGCCTCAATTCCTGAGTTCCGCGCAAGAAGGAATGCACCAGCCGTCAGAAGCTCAAAGTATGATGGCAAGTCCTCACCGGGAGCTGTGCACTTCACCGCCTCATTCACAGCGTCAACCCATTCTTCAGGAGGCAATTCATGGCCGTCAACAAGTAATCTTTCACCGGGGCTCTCAAGGTGCGGGCTGGAGTAGAAACCAGTTTTGTAGCCTGACGCGTTCAGGACTGACGAGATGAATGATCCCGTTGAGCCTTTTCCGTTAGTGCCTACAATGTGGACTGACCTGAAGGAATTTTGAGGGTTGCCCAAGCGTTCAAGGAGTCGTGAAATTCTTTCGAGGCCGGGAATTATTCTGTTGTCGGAATGTGAATAAAGTATATTTTCGAGAGTGTCAAAGTCTTTCATGATATTTTTATGCCAAAAAAATAGAGCAGGTATCTTCGTGTCCTGCCCGTGATGTCTTGTTTCAGGTTGTGGTTATTTCTGTTTCATCGGAGGGAATGAGAACGCTGACTTGTAGCCCAGCTTCTTCATTGCCTCAACGACAAGCTCAGCCTGATACTTGCTTGCCCCGCCCTGCACCCAGACCTTGAAGTGCTTTGATGCCGGATTCTGGTAGACCCTTGCCTTGAACCCCGCACGGTTGATCTTCTTCACGGCCTCCTGTGCTCCTGCCTTTGAGGTGTATGCTCCAGTCTGTACCCTCCATTGCTTTTCTGGCGGAAGGGTTACTGCCTTTGAGGGAGCTGGCTTCTTTGCCGGGGGAGTAGCTGGTGAAGGTGATGCAACGACTGCCGGGGGTTGGTGCTCTGCGGCCATGACCTCAGAGACTGCCGGGGCTTCAGGATTTCCAGCGACGGCAAGCAACGTGCTGTCCTGAGACGATGCCATGACTTCGGCCACGTCATCATGAGTTTCCTGCGTGAGTTCCTGAGACCTCTCACGTTCCGCAATCATTGCAGGTGAATCAGCATATGCCCTTGTTGATGTCATGCCCGGAGATTTCTTCATGCCGTTGATGAAGAACTGCCTTCCCGCCAAAATCAGCAGTCCTACGGCGGCAATCCCAACTATCGGGAGAACGAGATCCCCGAATGATGGGAGTATTCCGCGCTTCCTGATGCCCTGCCTTACTCTTCGCCGTCCCATAGCCTTCTAGTCCCTGCGGTTCTTCCTGTAGAATGAAGGCTGGTCGTATAGTTTCCGCTGAAGTCCGGGGAATGCGTCCCGTTCGTTTGCGTTCGGGGTCTGAAGGCGGGCTTCCTCGAAACCTTCCTGCTGTAACCTTCGCTTCTGGGAGTAGAGATCGTAGAGCGTCCTTCGTGCTGACTGCGGGGTCTGTATCACCTGCTGCTGAGGCTGAACAGGCTGTATCACCTGCTGACCTCCCTGCCTCATGACGGGCTGAGCGGCGGCAACTGAGAGATCCTGAGCCTTCGGGGTGTCGTCGCGTGCAACCTGCCTTCCCCGTGAGGTCTGTATCATTGCGTCCTCTGGGAACGTGGCTATCAGCGTAACGTGAACTTTCTCGCCAAGCGTCTCATCTATGACGTGCCCCCAGATTACTTGGGCTTCAGGGTCAGCGGTCTTCTCGATTATCTGTGCGGCATCGGACATTTCCCCTAAAAGTATTTCAGTCCCTGTTGTTACGTTGAGGAGGATACCTTTTGCCCCGCTCATAGGGAACGTCATTAACGGTGAAGTGATTGCGTTCTGTGCGGCTTTTAGTGCCCTATCTTCGCCCTCGCCCTCACCCATTCCCATTATTGCCGTCCCTGCTCCTGTGAGAATGGCCTTGATGTCCGCAAAGTCCAAGTTCACAAAACCTGACTTCGTGATCAGGTCAGTAACTCCTTGGACTGCCTGCCTCAAGACTTCATCAACCTTCTTGTAGGCATCGACTATCTTCATCTTCATACCGTTGTCCATCTGGAGGAGCTTGTCATTCTCGACAACAAGGAGGGCATCAACATTCTTCTTGAGGTGCTCTATTCCTTCCTCGGCTGTCCGCATCCTCTTGCCCATCTCGAAACCGAAAGGCTTGGTTACGACACCGACAACAAGAACTCCCATATCTCTGGCTGTCTCGGCAATAACTGGAGCGGCTCCTGTTCCTGTTCCTCCACCCATCCCTGCGGTGATGAAGAGCATATCAGCCCCGGTAATATATTCCTTGATGCGGTCAATGCTCTCTTTCGCGGCGTTGGTGCCTACTTGGGGGTTAGCTCCTGCACCAAGTCCCCGCGTGAGTGTCTCGCCGAGTATTATCTTGTTGGGGGCCATGTTCTGATCTAGTGCCCTTGCGTCAGTATTGGCGGCCACAAAGTCAACTCCCTGAACGTTGGACTCTATTATGTGGTTGAGGGCGTTACCTCCTCCTCCGCCTACACCGAATACTACTATCTTTTCATTCTGGCGGACATTGTTATTAGTGAGCTTGAATAAGTTGTCGTTCATTTAATCTTTGCCTCCTCGTCCGAATTGTATTTTATTTTTCATGGCATGACAAGCGGGCTAGAACAACTTCTTGAACTTCGAGGCAAGGCTGCGCATGAACTCACCCAAATTTTCGCGCCTTGAGCCGTCCTCTTCGTCTTCATAGCCATCATCAACCCCGTCATCCCTGTAGTAGGTATTCTCGTTACCCCTGTAGTCCTCGTAGCCCTCATCCTCATACTCCGGGACGCTGTCGTCATTGTCCCGGCTTCGTCGTTCCTGACGCTTCTGCTCCTGCCGTCCCCTCTGCTCCGAACGCTCGGACAGTCCCGGCAATACTTGGTCGGACTCCATGAACGTATAGGGGTCTCTCTCGGTCATGACGTAGTACCTGAGTATTCCTGCCGCACTGACATATGATGCATTGTCCAGCCCCGGAGGCATCGAGTAGACCGGCCTCTGTACTTTCTTGACCTGCATCTGCAGTATGTCCTCAAGCATCAGGTCAATCCCCGGTGTTTCGCTGACCCCTCCCGAAAGTATTATGCCACTCGGAAAATGCTGGGGTGTGCATTCGGCCAAGGCATCGCGAATATACTCGTTGAATAGCTCCTCGATTCTCGCAGTGATGACCTGGTAGGCAAGATCCGCATCTATTCCCTCCATCTGCAGCTCTTCGTCTGTGGCGTTGAAGATTCTCTTCTTGAGGTGTTCGGCCTCACCAAGCGACATATGAAGGACAGTAGCAAGGTCGCTCCTTATGTGGTCGCCGCCTATGGGTATGCTCATGACACGGAAAGCCCGCCCGTTCCTGTAGAGAACTATTCCTGTCGTGCCGCCTCCTATGCAGATGGAGATGCATCCTGCCCGCATTGCGTCCTCGTAGACCGCCCCAAGTGATGACGCAAGAGGCTTAAGCACCAGACCCCTGACGTCAAGCCCGGCTGTCTGGACACAATTCACGACGTTCTGGACGTAGGTCATCGGAACTGCTACAGTCTGCATCCAGATGTCCAGATGGCTTCCGTTCATGTTGAGCGGCTCATCTATCGGGCGGTTGTCGAGCTCGTAGCTGGTCGGTATCATGTGGAGGGAATACATGTTGTTTCTCTCGGCGGTGGCAAGAACTGAGTTTGCCCGTGCCCTGTCTATCACCCGGTCAAGATCGCCCTCCTCCACGGATTTCGACTCATGGCCTCCAAGCGTAACCATCCCGTGAGTTGACTCGCTCTGTACGTCCATTGCGTTGAAGGCTACTATCACATTGCTGAGCCTCTTCGCTGATATTCCCGTGATGCTCTGGGCTTCCTTGAAGGCTTTCTCTACAGACTGCCGGGCATCCTGAAGGCTTACGATTATTCCCTTTGAGATGCCGCGTGAAGGTGCATTCCCGAATCCTATGACATGAACGGAATCAGGATAGCGCGGATCTTTTTCGGCAACTATCATCGTAATTTTCGTAGTTCCCATACTAAGCCCCACTAGGAGGTTGTCAGATTTTCCCGGCATTTGTCTTTACGTTCCCTTCTTCAGTTTCTGCAATTTTGCTCCAGCTCATGGCCGGAAAATAGATTATAAGTTACGCAGTAAAATTTTTCCCTCATATGTAGCATCAATGACATGATTACCGCCCTCGTTGATTAACCTTGCGAACAAAATATCAATTTGTGCACCGACATCCTGCCCTGAATATTTCTCGCGCTGAATGTAAATCTCTATCCTCTGCGTCCCGTGAAGTACCCTCAGAATGAAAAGATCCATTCCTGCGCGGCGTTCCCATGTGATTTCGCTGGCCTCGCTGAACCATTCATACCCACGGAACTCATCAAGGAACGAGGCTATTACCCCGGTATCTATTGGCGACCTGAATACCCCGGTCATTGGTGTCTGAAGAGTAGCTCCATCCTGAGCGTTCCCTTCGTCGGGTATCTTCCAGACCAAACGCCCGGTGCTGTCGTCGTTCTTCCTTCCGCGTTCGTAGAGCCACATCTTGCCGTCGTTGGAGATGCACCAGAGATGCCCGCGCCACTCGACTTTTACCCAGGCTGTGAGCCAGTCGATCCTTGTCGTGAAGTGTCCCAGTCCATCCATCTTTGTATCAACTGTTACGGGAATATCTCGCTCCAAGAAATCCTTTATCCCTGTCCTGTCTGAAAGTAGATACGGCCAGAACGTCAGGCATCTTTGCGGGAAAATATCCCAAAGCCTCCGTTCAAGTGCCTGAGACTGTGAGATTACCCTGTAGCCTTTCAGCGTGAACCAGTACCTGTATTCCGACATGTACATAAGTCCTCCCGCAACTAACGAAAGAAGAAATATTCTTGACGGACGGAGACGCACAGCAAATCACGACAGGAAGAAGCACGGCTGAAGTGTCCTGATTTCCGGCTCAAGGACAACCCCGGCGAGCTCATGGACTTTTTGGGCGCACAACCTTGCGAGCTCCAGAACGTCAGAGCTTGAGGCGTTCCCAGTATTCAGGATGAAGTTAGCGTGCTTGTCCGAGACAACTGCACCGCCCACTGAAAGACCTTTGCACCCGCATTCATCCAGCAACTTCCCGGCTGAATATCCTTCCGGGTTCTTGAACGTGCACCCTGCGCTCCGGGCATTCAGCGGCTGGTTCTCCCTCTTCAGCATGAAACGTGAATATTCCTCCTCATCCCCGTGGCGTGCGTCCCGGAACGTCATTATGACCGACACGATAACCAGCCCCATTCCTGAGAGTGAGCACCTTCTGTAGCCGTAGCTGAACTCGTCCCTGCCGAGCGTCCTGACACTGCCGGAAGGGTCAACGGCCTTCACCGAGTCAACGAGCTCACAGACACCAAGCCCCCCGGCTCCTGCGTTGCCACAGACAGCACCGCCCAATGTTCCGGGAATGCCCGCCGCAAATTCGAGCCCTCCCAAGCCATGACTGCAGACTTCCTTCAAGAGCACCGGCAAGCTGTAGCCTGCTCCGATTTCTGCGGTTCTTATGCCGAGCCAGGATATGGAGTTCATTTTTCGGGTTGAGATTACGAGGCCGGGGGTTAATCCGTCGGGAATGAGTACGTTGCTTCCTCCTCCAAGTACATGAACGGGGCAACCCTTGAAGGCTTGAAGGATTTCGCAGAGCTCTTCAGGTGATGAGGGGGACACGAAAAATTCCGCAGTCCCTCCAGTCCCTAATGTTGTCAGGGAGGATAGCGGCCAGTTTTCTTTTATGTTTGTGTCAGGCAAAGAGGAATGTAATTTGTTCAACAGCATCACGCATTCATAAATTCCTGATTATTTTTTCGTAATTATACCCTAAAGATTTTAATTCACCGTCAAAAACTTTTCGCCCACGCTGTAAACATCCCCTGCCCCCATAGTGAGCAATAGATCACCATCCTTGAGCTCAGCCTTCAGGACATCGAGGGCATCGTCAAAGCTGACTGCCTGAATCTTGCCATTGCTGAGACGTATTACCTCCTCAGATGAACTGTGAGGGCGTTCCTTTTCCCCCGCCGAGTAAACTGGGAGAATGTATGCTTTCCCGGCCATGCCCAAGGCTCGCGCTATATCCCCGGCGAACATTGCAGTGCGTGTGAACCTGTGAGGCTGGTACAAAACCACAAGCCTCCGTTCCGGGTAAATCCCACTGACTGCGCTTAGGGTTGCCCGTATCTCTGAAGGATGATGAGCGTAGTCGTCCATCACGAGAATGTTGCTGCCTGTGATGCCCTTGACCTGCATACGTCGTTCCGAGCCGTGAAAGCCCCTCAAGATTTCCGCGCTCGTGGTGAAGTCTATTCCCGCCAAGTCTGCCGCCGCAATCGCCGCAAGTGAGTTCAGTATGTTGTGTTCACCCG
The DNA here is from genome assembly GCA_017405525.1 of Synergistaceae bacterium. Lineage (GTDB taxonomy): Bacteria > Synergistota > Synergistia > Synergistales > Aminobacteriaceae > JAFUXM01. Next base: position 135,916 of record JAFRAH010000038.1, on the reverse strand, counting down.
ACACTGAGAGCTCAAGCCTTCCGAGCTCATGGCCGGAGTGTGAGACCGTGCAGGATATTCCGCCGCCGTGAGTCTTCGTGAGGTCATAGGCTCCCCAGTCCCAGGATTTCCCCCAGCCGTAACGCAGAATTGAGCCCCGCGATTTCCCGCAGAGGTCATAGACACGTGAAGCCCCCTCGTCCTCAGCACAGAGGATTAACGCCCCGCCTTCCTTGCGGCCGTCCGCAAACCTCGTGAACGCCTTGATGACATCATCGCGTGTTGGGTAGTGGTCTACGTGATCCCAGTCTGCATTAGTGATTATTGATGTCTCAGGGTGGAAGAGCTCAAATGTTCCGTCTGACTCGTCAAGTTCAGCGACGAAATATTTTCCCGAACCTGATACGGCATTGCTCCCAATATCCGGGACGTTCGCCCCAATATAGACGGTAGGATTAAGCCCGGCCTTAAGGAAAATCAGCCCGGTCATTGATGAGGTAGTCGTCTTCCCGTGAGCTCCGGCAATCCCAATTCCTGATGAAACGTTGAACATGTAGCTTAGTGCCTGAGCCCGTGAGAGTATCTTGATGCCCTTCTCCTTTGCGCGGATCACTTCGGGGTTGTCTCGGCTGACTGCACTGCTGAGGATCAAGGCTTCAGGTTTCAGCGTGTCTATGTGTTCCGGTGAGTGTGAGAGCTTGAAGGGTATACTGCCCAAGTCATAGTGAGGGGGCTTGAGGTCGCAGCCTGAGACTTCGAGGCCGCGGGAGCTGAGGAGTTTTGCGAGTGCACTCATTCCTGCACCGCCTATCCCCATAAGGTGGACGCGCTTAATGTTCTTCATCATGTCGGATTTTTCTTCACCCCTGAAAAAATTTTGCTGGCTTGATGAAGTATTGTAGCACGGCAAAAAAATATCCCCCTGCGCTCAACAGGAGGACAAAAAATTTCTCAGAACTCTATAATTTCGGGAGGGTCCAGGTTGCTCATCATGTAGTCAGTGAACTCGGCTATTCTTTCCTCGCTGATGTAGGGTGCCTGAAGTCTCAGAGGCTGGGGGCTTCCTGTGTTCCTGAAGAGCATATCACCCTTGCCCGTCAGTCTCACAGCGTCAGAGCTCCCGATTATGTTTTTGGACTCGGCCTCAGCTCCAAGCATGAATGCAGCCCTTGCCGGGATGTTTGACTTTATCATCGTCGTGAAAACGTCAGGTGAGGGACGTTGTGCCGAAAGCATCATGTAGATTCCTGATGCCCCGGATTTCTGCGCAAGCCTCATGATTATTCCCTCAATCTCTCCGCCTGAACTGTAGACAAGATCCGAAAGCTCATTGATGACTATCACTATCTCAGGGAGGCGGTTCTTCTTCTGCTGTTTCCTGTTGAACGAGGCAAGATTACGTACCCTTGCGGCGGCAAATGCTGAGGTTCTCCGCTCCATCTCACCATAAGCCCACTGAAGAGCCTTCAACGCACCTTCAGGTTCAGAGACGGGCCGGGCCATTAGGTGGGGCATTCCGTCATACACCGAAAACTCAACGTGCCGGGGGTCAATCAGTATCAGCCTCAATTCTTCGGGTCTTCTTCGTGAGCACATGCTTATGATGCACGAGTTCACGAACATGCTACGGCCTGACCCCTTGCTCCCGGCTATGAGGATGTGGGGCATCTCCTCAAGTCCCATAACTGAAACCTTCCCGTTTATCCTCGCACCCAAAGGAAGAGGCAGCCTTGCAGTGCTGTCCCTGTATTCCTCGCTGTCGATTATGCTGCGGAGTGATACTGTCTTGCGCTCACTGCATGGTACTTCTATTCCCACATAGTGAGTGCCTAGAATGGGTGCCTCAATCCTGACTGACATTACGGCAAGCGACATAGAGAGATCTTCAGAGAGCCCGGCTATTTTGTTGACCTTCGTACCGGGGGCAAGCTCAAGCTGGTACTGAATGACTGATGCGCCCGTTATGATGTGTGAGACTGTGGCATTAACCCCGAAATTCTTGAGGGTTGATGTTATCGTCTTGGCCTGCTTCTCGGAGTTCTTGAGTATGTCCTTGTCGGGTTCAGGCTTCATCTTGGGCCCGAAAAGTTCAGCGGGCGGCGGAAATACAGGCTCGTCATATGCCGCGTCATCTCCTGTGTCATCACCGGGGAGGTTCTGGATCTCTTCCGGGAAAGTTACGGCAGGAAGTGGCCTGCGAGACTTCCGGGACTTAAGCGGGGAGCTTGAAGGTTTCCTTGACGGGGGGGCTTTGAGTTCCCCGGAGTCTATCATGGCTAGGGCGTTGTCAATTATCTCAACGGCATTGCTCAGTACTTGGGGCTGTGAAATTTCAGGAGCAGGCTTCAGTGTCGGCAGCCTGAACGTGAACGGGGTATCCTTCTTCGCACGCTGAGGCTGTGGCAGCGTGTCATCTCCTGTGTCGGCCATGAAGTCATCATAATATTCTTCACGTGGAGCAGGCTTCAGTATGGGGGCGGGAATGTCATTCGTGAACACTGAGCCTTCAGGGTCTTCACGGTTCGGGAGGGTATCACGTTCGCGCCTCCTTGAGGATTTCCGGGAGAACTTGAAGCGCAGTTTCGGGATTGCCGGGAGGGAGATTCTGAGAATCCTGGAGCCGAAAAGGTACAATGACAGGATGAACGATCCTACAACCAGCAACAACGTCATGAATGTCCCAATGTTGAGGATGAAGAATTTTGCCAGACCAGTGCCGAAATTTCCGGGAATGAACAGCGTCCTTTCTGACTGCCAGCCCGTCTCCCTGAGAAGTCCCAGAAGGAACGAAAACGATATGTACAGCTGCAGCGTCCCAAGAACTTGGCGGGGCACTCTAGGTATTCTCAGCTTGAGGAGCTTTGCCGCCGAAACGTAGAGCACGAACAGCATCGGTACTATTGACGCGCCGCCCCATGAAGTCCGAAGATACCTGCCCCATTCACGGCCACCTTCCCCGGTTAACGGGCTGTCGAAAAGCGCAAGGATGAGGTAAACGCAAAGTATTATCATCACGAAAAGGAATAGTTCCGACCAGCTTCCTTTGTTGTCGTTATTTCTCCGGCTCAATGTATCGTCAGCCTCCTCATCTCTCAGAACGTACCTGCCTTATGTTGGCCTGATGTTCCTTTAGTGTCTTCCCAAAGTGATGGTAGCCGTCCCTTCCTGCGACGTAATATAGGTAGTCGTTGAACTCCGGGTCAAGTGCCGCACCCCATGCCTCGACTCCTGGAACGCATATAGGTCTTGGCGGAAGACCGGGGTACTTGTACGTGTTGTATGGTGAGTCGACTTCAAGGTCCTTGTAGAGAACGCGGGTTAGTTTCCTGCCCTTTAGCCGCCATGCATATACCACAGTCGCATCAATCTGAAGGAGCATGTTCCTCCTCAGCCTGTTATGTATTACGCCTGCAACCCTCCGGCACTCGTCATCATGGAGAACTTCACGCTCAACCATCGAGGCCACAATAGATGCCTCCTGAACGTCCCGTGATGTCAGCTTGTGCCCGGTGATGAACTCGCCCCAATGATTCCACCATGCAGTTGATGAGACGTTCACGATCTCATCAGCCGTCCGGTCGACGAGCATATACGTTTCAGGCATGAGGAAGGCCGCACGGGTATATTCGTCTTCGGGAAGTACCTTGAGGATCTCTAGGAGCTTCGGGGGGTAGTTGGCGTTCTTCATGAGAGCGTTAGAGACAGCTTCACGGTTTACTTTCCTGTCCTGGCTTTCGAGGGAGTCAATCAGTGCGAAAATGTCGAGCCCCGGCAAAACCTGAGCCTTGAGGAGTGCCGGTTTGAGTGTTCTGAGCTGGCGGGCAATGTTCCACGGGTCAGACGGTACAACGCTATAATGACCTGCGCGGATTTTTCGGTCAAGCCCAAACTTCACCATCCAGCGGGCAAGCTCTGAGGGTGTCCCGCGCTCAAGTGCACCGTGAACCTCGAATGCCCTCGCGGCCTGTGAGGCAGTCATTCCTTGTTCGATTACTACGCTGACCTTCTCGCCTTCGGGGATGGGTATGAGGCTCTCCCATAATTGCGCCGGAACTTTGTAGCGGTAAGACGAGTAACATGCCCCCCCAAGAACTGAAAGGAGGAGCAGGAATATTATTGCGCGGAGAATGAACCTTCCGTTTCGTTTTTTGCGTTTTTGCCTTGGGATTGGCGGACGTGAATTTTTCTGCAAGTTGGACACTTCCTGTTGAGTTTTTCCGCCTATTATACAGGATTTGCCCTGCCATTAAGGCTGTGTGTCAGATATTCTTATCCTTCCTTCTTGTGGGGCTATGATGACGTAGTACACCCCACCATCTGACGCATGGACTGATATATGCCCTCCGTTAATGAATCGCTTTATCTGGGAATTGTAGGTGATGCTCCCGAAATTCTTGGAGTAAGAGCACCCCGCTGTTGGTGTGAATGATCTATCCTGTGTTGTTGCGTCCCCCTTCCAGAGTATAAGTATATGGTCAACATCCGGGGTAATGGCAAAATACGTGTGAAGCCGGTCGGCCCGGTCAATCTGACGGTAGAGCCACATCATGACCCTCTGAGCCTCACGCTCGGCAGTCTGCTTTGTGGTGCCGGGGGCTATTGTCATTGCGGCGGCCATGATTGCCATAACCACCAAACACACAAGCACCTCTACAACCGTGAAGCCTCTTCTATTTTCCATGTCCTGTTACACCTCCTCCAAGTGTCAGAATGTCCTTGACCCTCAAGACAAGTTTGAACACTATCCTGTTGAGCTGATCCCTCTGAGATATAGGGAGCATTACGCTGTCGAATATACCGCTCTCCTTAAGCCCTGTCGTCATTGAGAGCAATGCTGTATTGTTGTCAGCCTTCCCGTCAACCATGACATTAACCCCGCCCAACGGTCCAAGAACAAAATCGGCGTTGTCGTACTTTATCCCATCCGCCTGGTTCACCTCAAGGGCATTCAGGATCTCAAGGGCTGGTATGTCGGTCTTCAGGAAGTCAAGTATCTTCTCTGTCTTACGCCTTGAAGCCTCAAGCTCCGAGTTCCTTCGTTCGAGTGCCTGCCTGTGAATGGTAAGTGAGCTCACGTTGTCCTGCATTTCCTCGATTTGGCCGTTCAGGTGAAACAACGTGATTGATGCGTAGGTTATTGTCCCGATCGAGGTCATGAGGAAGCCTGCAAGAAGCCCCCAAAGTATCAGCCTGTTGGGGTTGAACGAGTACCTCCGGCGTTCAAGCTCCACATATTCGGCGGGTCTGAGGTCAAGACCTTCCTCCGGCGACTCCCTGCGTGCAAGACCAATCGCAGAATAATACGGGTCAGCTATACTCACAACGTCCATTCCAGAATCTGCGCTTATCTGGAAGTCAAGACCGGCTATTACTATCCTGTTAAGCTCGGCGTGCCTGTACTGCGTCCGAAGGAACTGGGCGGTGTTCAGGATGTCCTGAAAGTTGCTCAGCTTGTTCACTGTCCTGTAGAATATCCCGAAGCCTTCCCACGTGGCTATGATGTTGTGGTTGTCGGCGAATATGCACAGTCCTTCCTTGAGTTCAGGTGCTGCCCGGAGCATGGCGAAGTTCACGGGCTCAATTGCTCCCGCCGGAATGCCCGACTTCTTCGCAATGTCCAGTATCTTGTTGACCAGCGACTCTTTGGCTGTGGCCGCAAGAACCGATACTTTATCCTTGTCGTTTGCGTCTAAAGGGGTCTTTATGATTACTGCGTCAAATATCGTGTCAGTCCTTGAGCTGAAATATTCCTCAAAGTTAAGATCCAGGGTGCTCCTGATGTCCTCGATGCTCATTCTGGGGAACGATATAGGCCGGCGTATCACTGTGTCGCCATAAGGGAGTCCTATCGTTACTGGCTGGCCAATCTTGCCGGTTTTCTTGTGGAGGTTCTTGAAGCCTTCCTCAAGCATGGCAAAGTCCTTCACCGCTCCGTTCACTACACAGCCTTCAGGAAGGGCAACCGTTGCATTCCTGACTGCCTCCCCGTTTTCGTCGGTCTCAACGAAATAAATGAAGTCATCGTGAATAGCAAGGCCGGCATAATTTCGCTGGATTATCTTTTTCCCTGCTCCGAATGCCATCTAGTACCACACCTCCTGGAATGAGAGCACCCTGACATCATGGGAGCTGGTAACCGGGTCATCCTCGCTCCTCCTGACAAGGACCTGATACATGAGCTTTCTGTCCAGAAATTCATATTTCGGGAGGTTTACCCATGCCCTGATGAGATAGTAGCGGTCTGTTACCCTGTATGTCGGGTTGCCGCCGCTGTCAAGTACAGGGGTGTCATCGCTGTCTAAAATTTCTTCCTTTTCCGGGGGCATGGCCGCAAAAATTTTCTCGTTAATTCTGTCCTCGTTGTACTTTCTGTTTATCCATACAGCCCTGTTGAACGTAACATCAAAAGAGTAATCAAGGTCGTGTATACTGACATCGAAAGACATTCCCAACCATTCGGCTAGGTTGTAAGGCTCCCAGTCTCTCCACGCAGCACCGTCCTTGTACCTTGCCTTCGTTAAGTCATAGAACCACCGGTAGTTCACCGTAAATAAACGCGTATTGTCATGTGAGATAGCTCTATCACCGTTCCGACTCAAAGCATCCCTTGCCTCCTCGACGAGCTCATCAAGAAGAAGCCTGTAACCCATCACAACGCGCTCATCAGCGACAGAATCAGCCGAGGACTTCACGAAAAAGAACGCCTGAGCCGTAATCATAACCGCAAATAGCATGAACACCATCACATTGAGCAGGGAGAGCCCCGGCCTTTTCGTCATTCAGTTATTCCCCCAGTCATCCCTGCAGGTCATCCTGAACTTGCAGGCTGAACATAATTTCTCATCACGGAGAATTTCCGGGAACCTTCCCCGTGATATTACCCCGTAGGCCGAACTGAACAGCCCAGGAAGCCCCGAACGTATCATTGCCTTGACGGTCTCAGGTGCGAAAATGTCGGGCTCTCTTCCCGCGCTGTCAAGGTATATTATCTCAACGGACGGAATTACTCCCGTGTTCTTCCAGATCAGCCACGAGTAAACCAAGCTCTGAGACAACGGCACAGCTATATCGCTCTTCATGTAACCCTTGAACTCGAAAATTCTGGCCTCTGCCCTGTCAGGGTTGAACATGAGCGCGTCATAGCACCCGGTAACTATGAGCCTTCCACCGTCAGGAAGCCCGTAGCTCCCCTGAAGTTTCTGTTCCGGCGGAATGAAGACGGTATGCATGTTCCCTTCAGGCCACCGCATCAGTGAGGGGATGCCCGCGAAGAAGTCCGACATTGCCCGGACCCAGACATCAACACCCCGCGCCATAGCCATGACCTGACCAGTCTCAAGCCTCCCTGAACTCTCTTCCATGAACGGCAGGAATATACGTTCACGGACAAGAGCACCCAATGACTCAGAGCCTCCAGGTATCGAGGACGCTATACGGAAATGAAGAGGGTTGCCCCTGTCCGAAGCTGCCTCAAAGAATACACGCGCTATATTCTTGTGGAACATTGAGCCGTATGCATGGCCATTGCCACGAATGCCGACCCTCCAGGCTGATTTTTCCCCCTTGTGGAGCATGTACGCCAAAAGTGCCGGGCATCTCTGGCACAAAGCAACATCGCTAACCCTCGTGTAAAATTCCCCGGCCATGTCTCAATTTTCCGCAAGGGTTATCAGTATGTCGTTCTTTGAGCTGAACGTCCTGAATGTCCCGGCGTTGTTCCTCAAGAACGAAAGAACCTCATTGCGTCCGACCTTTATGCCACGCTGTGAGAGGAGCTCGGCGGCCTTGTCCACCGCTAAAATCTTCATGGGCGAGGCTGTGAGTATGTTCCTGAGAGTCCCGGAAAACAACTCATCATTGTAGTACACGGAGGGCTCTGACTTTTTGTCGGGCGGTGAATATTTTATCGAGGCGGCAGGCAGGGTGAAGTCCTTTGCGTCTATGAGCCTTAGTGTCCTGACGAAGCCGGGAATGTCATTTCGCGAGGCAGGCCGGGGCTTTGACCCTGACGCTGAATATATGCTCACGTCCCCGTTGTCTATCCTGTTGATGAGTGCGGCGAGTGCGTACCATGTTATCCGGCTGTCCTTGGTGAGCCTTGCTGTGAACCCTCCAGAACGCTCGAACTCCTCAAGTTTCTCGGCAAACTTCCGCCAAGTCTTCTTGTGGGATTTCTCCTCAAGGACATAACAGCAGAAGCTCCCCGGATATTCCCGCAAAAACTTGATGCCTTCATTGAGGCCGGCTATTCCTGTGCTGTGTATTCTGGGTATTATGATGATGAATGCAAATTTCTTGTCGCCATGAACTGCCTGAACCTTGATGTATTTTCCGGGGGACTTGATGAGCTTGAAGCCTTCCTGTGATGAGAGCCATCCTTCAAGTGCCAGCTTGAGGTACTCGGAATTTGGCGGCCAGCTGTTCGGGGAAGCCTTCACCCTTTCGAGCTCCTCATTATAGGCGGCGTGTATCACCTCATCAATGGGCTTGTCCCCGGTTATTGCGTTGCTTGCGAGCTCTATGACCTTTCTTGGAGAGAGCCCGGCTCTGAGAACGTCAGACATTCGGGAGATTAGCCACTGGTATATATTCTCCGTGTCGTCCGGGAAGACTGCGGCGATTTTTTCGTGCACTAACTGCCGGGCTTGCTGTGCTGAACATTCCTTCATGATCATCTTGTTGTGCTCCACCCGCTCAATCACAGAGGTATCAAGCGCGGGCCTGAATATGTCCTCCCATGTCTCAGCCTTGAGGAAACACAGCGGCAGAACCCCGGAAAGGTCATTCATGAGGAGGCTGATTACCCCGCCCCATGCCTCTATCAGGGATTTTTCCTTCATTGCGTCGAGCTGGTCGAAACATACGATCATCGGCATCCTTGCATAGGCCAGAATAAGACCGAGTGATATTAGCGTCTTCTCAGCAATGCTCTCACGCCGTGCCTCAGTCATCGAGTATAGATCTTTCGGAGGAAGTCCAAGCCTCGCAGCATCATCTTCACCGAGACCATTGCAGAGCCATTCCAGAACGTCAGCCTTCACTGCCTCGTCATTGCTGGAGAGATAGAGCATTACGCACTTCAGGAAGTTGTGGTCAATGTTGGGTATGTCCCGGAGTAGATAGGTACGTGTGTCAATCTTCTCGATGCTGTCGAAACCGTCAGTTCTTCTTCGTTCGTTGTAGGAGCTCATTACCTCGCTGGCTAGAATGTCGAACTGTGAACGTCCGTTGCTGTGTGAGAGCTTGAGGTTGATGAATATCTCTGAGAGGATGTGCTGCATTACGCTTTCGGGGTCTCTGAAGGCCCTTACTGCCACGAAAACCGCAGGCTGTGCGTTGTTCCTCATCCTCCGCAGAATTCTCATGAGCATGTGAGTTTTCCCTGAGCCCGGCCCTCCAAGTATCAGCCCTGCAAGTGGCTCTGCCGGAGTTCTTCGCTTGTGCCTGATGAGCTGCTCTATCTCCTCAGAAGCCTCACGGTTGAGCTGGGAGATGTCGGGGTTGTTGTTGTCCCACGGAAAGGGTGAATTGAGCGACATGAACGGGTTGTTTTCCCGGAGCATCTGTAGCGGCGAACTGTTCTCATTCATTCCAGGTTACCGTCCCCATCATGGTATTAGTCTCGTCCATAAAGCCATCGTTGAACTCGTCAGGCTTAAGGACTGTGGCATCAGCGGCGTGCATCTGTATTGCCTCCTCGTCGCGGAGTCTCCTTAGCATGTCGTCGAACACCTCACGCGGCCAACCCAAAAACCTCCTGAGCCTGAATATACGTACGAAAGTCCTTCCCTTGTCGCTGTTCCTGAAGGCTTCACGGAATTTCTCCCGTGTGTACTCACCTGAAGGTACTTCCTGAATTTCCGGGGATGACGTGGCAGGCTCACCACTTGAGGCGATTACCCGGGCCTCCAGTTTGTCGTTGAGGATGATTTTTGCCCGGCCTGAGCTCACTAGGTCATTCAGGATCTCCGTGAAGTCGGTTGCGTTGAACGGCAGGGACTTGGCGAGTATCTTGGGGCTGATGGGCTTGTCGTCAGGCAGTGATGAGAGAACCAGGTCGGACGGAAGGCATGGAGTGAGTATGTAGGATATAGTTCCTTTCCGGCGGAATATGAACCTGTCCTGAAGGATGCCCTCAAGTTTCTTCATTACGGCTGAAGCTGAGGAGTTCCTTTTGAGGCCAAGCTGTCTTTTCATGTCGAGGCTCATCAATGCAGGAAGGTCTTTCAGTTTCATGAAGCCTTTATTTTTGTCGAGTATGCTCTGTATTGCGTCGGGTATATTTTTTTCAGGCATAACGAAAATTTTCACCCCTTGTATTTTTTTTGAGGTTAATTTTTTATGGAAACGTGGTAATTTTATCGCAGTGTTATCATATTCACAAAAAGGTGATTGTCTTGCTCCATCATGAACCTGTAATGTTGAGTGAAGTTTTGTCCCTCCTGTCCAATTACCCGCACGCAAAAATTCTTGACGGCACTCTAGGACTTGGCGGATATTCTGAGGCGATCCTTGAGGCATTTCCCGGCTCTGAGGTCTTGGGCATTGACCGCGACAACGAGGCAGTGAAATTTTCCCGTGAGAGGCTCAAGGTCTACGGCTCAAGATTCACGGCCATGCTCCAGAATTTCGGGAGGCTCTCGGAAATTCCCGGCATTGATGGCTATGATGCTTACGTCTTCGATCTGGGAGTGTCGAACATGCAGCTAGCTCTTCCTGAACGTGGCTTCTCGTTCAACGCTGACGGACCGCTTGACATGCGGATGAACCCCGATGATGATTCCTGCCCTACTGCCGCCGAAATCCTGAACAACTCGGACGCTGAGACCCTCACGGAAATATTCAGGCTCTACGGCGAGGAACGTTACGCCCGGAAGATAGCCTCAGCCATTAAGCGGCACCCTCCCATCACGAGGACATCAGAGCTGGTTGACCTGATACGTGAGACGCTGCCCCAGCCGGTACAGCGGAAGATGGGTACTCACCCGGCAAGGAGGGTCTTTCAGGCACTGAGGATATACGTCAACAATGAGACGGGAGAACTTGAGGCACTCCTGAAGTCATTGCGTGAGGTTTCGGCCATGAGGGAGGCAGTGATTTTGTTTGTGTCGTACCATTCGCTTGAGGACAGGCTCATAAAGCGAGCGTTCAGGGAATGGCAGGGTGAAGGAATTGGCAAGGTACTAACGAGGCATCCTATGACCCCATCACCAGAAGAGACCGAACGGAACTACAAGGCAAGGAGCGCAAAATTAAGGGCATTTTTTACTAGCAGGGACTAGGTATTTTTAGCAAAGTATGATATTATTTCCACACTAAAAAAATCCATGAACCAAAATCTCACAGAAAGGAAACCGGGGGCGTAAGAAATGCGGAAAGACAATGCGGACAGGATAAAGATAACCTTGAAATTCATGTTAGGCTTGGGCATCGTCATAAGCCTCGTAATAGGTCTTGGGATTCTCAGGTTTCACGCCGCACGCTTGGCATATTACCTTGAGTCGGTGAACCAGTCCATACAGAAATACTCGGATGAAGAAGTCTTGCTCAGGCAGGAGCTCTCTGCACTAGTCGCCCCAATCAGAATATATTCATACTGCAAGGAAAGCCTCGGAATGCAGAAGGTCATGAAGGCCGAGACCCTCCCGATACGAATGAAGTCAGGAAATCTTGCAGCCTCCCGAAATTCATCGTCCTCTGAAAATCAGGGCTGGCGTTCAAGTTTAGCTTGGCTCTTCGGAAGGTAGGAAGGCACTCCCTGAATGTCCCCCAACCGTCTAGCAAGGGCTGGCAACCCTTGGATTTTGTTCGTACTGTTCTTTGTCGTCATAGGCTGCACGTTAGTTGCCCGGCATTGTTACCCCGAACCCCGGATAGTCCAGCAATCACAGCGTCAATACTGGAGGAGAGTACCCCTCAAGTCGACACGTGGAATAATTCAGGACGCTAAAGGAAACGCCCTCGTAATTTCCGAAACAATCCCATCATTCGCAATTGACCCCTCAATGATAAAATCCCAAGACTTGGAGGCAATAGCTCAGGTAGTATCTCCTGACGTGTTCGCAAAAATTACGTCCTTGATGGGCACAAAGTCCCGGTTCATGTGGATAAACCATAAAGTCCCTGAAGCTGAGGCCCTGAAGTTCCGTGAGCTCATGAAGAAAGTCAGGGCAGTCCGTGAGATTGACGAGCCCTACAGGAAGTACACCAACCAGCGTTTGATGTCCCACATTCTTGGTTTCTGCGACAACGAGAACAAGGGGCAGGCAGGTATAGAGCAGGCATGGGATAACACGCTCTACAATCCTCCGGGGCAAAAAATCGTGGTCAGACGGCAGGGCTCACAGGCCGCCTCAATCATGGAGCAGGAGCCCGAACGTAGAACAGTAACGCCAATCATAACCCTCACACTCGACAGCCGTATACAGTACGTTGTGGAGAAGCACCTCTTCAGGACAGCCGAACAGGAACGCGCGAAGTGGGCAGTGTGTATCTGCATGAACCCGAACACCGGCGAAGTCCTAGCAATGGCAAGCTACCCGACATATGACCCGACAAACAGGAAGAGCCTCACAATGGAAGCCCTCTCGAACGGAGCAATTAGCAGGACATATGAACCCGGCTCAACGTTCAAGCCTATATACATGGCCGTTGCTCTGGACAGGGGAATAGTGAGGAAGGATGAAACTTTCTTCTGCCCGGCAAAACTGAAGGTAGCTGACGGATTCATCAGGGAGTCTGACGCAAGAATAGCCCTAGGAAGTGTCAGCACTGCCCAGCTCCTCATAAAGTCGTCAAATGTAGGGATGGCACAAATAGGAATCCGTGCAAGCAACACAACAACCTACGAGAGCCTTAGAGCTTTAGGTTTCGGTCAGGAACTTGACATTGAACTTCCGGGAGTATCGAGGGGCATTCTACCCTACCCTGAGAACTGGCGGGGAATTACTCCGGCAAATATCGCCATAGGTCAGGGACTTGCTGTTACACCCCTTCAGCTCATTACGGCAATGTCTGCGGTCGTCAATGGCGGCAGATTGATGAGCCCCTACATCGTCAAGGAGGCAGTGAACTCACTAGGCGAGCTCGTCTACAAGGGAGAACCCAAAGTTATGCGCGAGGTCATGACCCCCGAAACTACGGCGTGGGTGCGTCAGGCAATGAGGAGTGTCATCACCGAAGGAACAGGCAAGAAGGCGGCAACCTCAATCACGAACGTTGCAGGGAAGACCGGGACGGCTCAGGTTGCGGGGAAAGGCGGCTATCAGCCCGGAAAATATGTAGGGTCATTCATCGGTTTCTGGCCGTATGAGGATCCGAAGTACATCATGCTTATTGCCATAGGTGAACCAGCTAACGGAAGGTATTACGGCGGCGAGGTGGCTGCTCCTGTGTTCAAGGCTATAGTTGAGGAAATGGCCGAGCTCGAATATTATTCATGATACGGAGAATAAGACCTGAAGAGTTATGCCTGCTGAGTGATTTTCTTTACGATGCCATATTCATACCAGAGGGAGAAATTCCGCCCGACAAATCCATAATCAACAAACCAGAATTAACTGCCTCAGACGTTCGAGCTACAAACGGGCTTCCTTGTCAGTCCAGAAAAAGAACCCTGCAGTGAAAATGTATACTAAGCTGGGATTTGAAGTGTTTTCCGAAAATGACGATGAATATATAATGCTGGTGAAAATTTAACCTGAAAGAAGGCTAGTAATCTTGAGCGTCAGTTTTAGTGATGTCCTGAGCTTTGTACGGGCAAAAGGCAAAAATGTCAATGTCCGTGTGAAGTCTCAGGATGATTTTTTTGTGCAGATCTCCGAAGTCATCTCAGACAGCAGAGAAGTTACACCCGGCACTCTCTTTGCCTGCATCACCGGCGAGAACTCAGACGGCCACAATTTCGTGAGCATGGCCGAAACCAAAGGGGCTTGTGCTCTTCTCTGTGAGCATGAAGTGAGCTCAGACCTCCCGCAAATTATCGTTGAACGTGTCCGTGATTATCTCGGTGAAGTCGCCTCACTGGTCTACGGCAACCCATCAAGCAGGCTCCTCATGGTAGGGGTAACTGGCACGAACGGCAAGACCACCACAACCTACATTACCCGCTCGATACTTCAGGCCGCCGGAATGCGTGTAGGGCTACTCGGAACAATCATCGAGAGCGACGGCGTGAACGAGAAGGATGCTGACAGGACGACCCCCGAAAGTTCAGAGATACAGAGGCAGCTTCACTCAATGGTCAGGAACGGTTGCGGTGCGTGCGTAATGGAGACCTCATCACACGGCTTGTTCTTGGGCAGGCTCAAGGGCGCACTCTATGATGTCCCGGTCTTCACGAACTTGTACCCTGAGCATCTCGACTTCCACAAGGACATGGAGAACTACTTTGCGGCCAAAAAGCTGCTCTTCACGAACTACACCAAGCCCGGCTTCATGGGGGCGGCAAATCATGATGATCCTTACGGCAGAAGACTGCTCGCTGAATTTCCCGGCAACCTCCGGGGCTTCGGACTCAATGACGGGGCGGCCTCCCGCGTAACCTCCTCACATACCAGCCTGAACGGTACAGACCTCGAAATCTCCACTGAAGGCTTCAGCACTCTCACACTCCACAGCCCGCTCGTAGGGGACTTCAACATCATGAACACGTTATGTGCAGTTACGGCCATGAGGGGACGCGTTGATGATGATGCTATCGTGAGGGGGATCGCCAATGTCCCGCAGGTTCCCGGCCGTCTCGAACGTATCGACCTGCCTAACGGTGCGTGTGTCTTCGTGGACTTCGCTCATACCCCTTCAGCGTTGAGGAGCGTGCTCAGTGTGATACGCAGGCTCTCAGGGAGTGAACGCAGAATAATCTCAATGTTCGGTCATGGTGGAGGAAGGTATCAGCAGAACAGGCCGGAACTCGGAAAAGCAGCCTCAGAGTTCGCCGACGAGATCATCATTACGTCTGACAATGCCCGCGATGAAGAGCCCCAGGCAATCGCTGAAGCAATCGCAGGAGGTGCAACGATACCCTACAGGATAATCACTGACAGACCTGAAGCAGTGAAGACCGGGCTGGACGGCCTCAAGTCAGGGGATATTCTCGTGATTACGGGTAAAGGGCCCGAAAAGTTCATCACCATAAAGGGGCAGAAGATACCCTTCAACGATGCAGAGGCCGTGAAGTCATGGAGGGACTCCCACTAATGAACATGACACTGAAAGAGTTATTTGACGCTGTACCTGATGAGCTGGCAGGGGTTGAGTTCCCTTCACACCTTGCGACTGACAGCAGGGACGTTGTACCGGGCGGGGCATTCGTCGCTCTTGAGGGCGAGAAGACTGACGGGCATAACTACATCCCCCAGGCAATACAGAACGGAGCATCCCTAATCATCGTCAGGAAGGGCAAAAACCCCGGAGGCCTCAATGTCCCGGTGATTGAGCTTGACGACCCCGAACGTGATTTAGCCGCAACAGCATCACGAAAACTGAAGGCTCACAACCTCACTGACATAATCGCCATAACCGGCAGCGTTGGCAAGACAACGACACGCGCGGCACTCCAGAAAGTATTAGCCCCGCACTTCAGGATTCACGCACCCGAACGCAGCTTCAACACACTCATAGGCTGTACGTCAACGATTATGGCCATGCCGAAGGAGACGGAGATACTCATTCTTGAGTTTGGCGCGAACAAGCCCGGCGAAATCAAGGAGCTCACTGAATATTTCCCCCCGTCAATCGCAATACTTACGGCTGTAGCTCCTGTTCACCTTGAGGGTTTCGGGAGTGTTGAGGGAGTCCTTCAGGAGAAACTGGAAATCACTCACTCTGAATTGCTCCGTAAAATCATATTCAACAACGACAACGAATATTTATCCGAGGCGTTCAGGTACTACGTCAGGTCAATGGGAGTCGGCGAGAATAAGGACGCTGATTTTGTGATTAGTCATGACACTTCAGAGTACACACTACCTGCATTGTCATTCGTCCTTGCACACAGGCCAACACAAGAAATCGCACGCTTCACCGCAAACATCTGGGGAAAACACAACGCACTTCCCCTTGCTATTGCGTCTGCTGTCGGACATGAACTCAACATCAGCCTTCAGGAATGCTCAGACTCTCTCAGGGACTTTCAGGCATTGCCCGGACGCGGAAGGGTGATCATCCTTGACGGCGGGCATAAGTTCCTCGTTGACGATGCATACAACGCAAACCCTGCATCAATGACGGCATCACTTGAGACGTTCACACGGGTTAAGTGCTCCGGGAAAATCGCAGTCCTCGGCGAAATGAGGGAGCTCGGCGAAAACTCGGCCATGTATCACGCTGAACTTGAGCCATTGCTTGAGGACATTGACCACGTTATTCTTGTGGGCAGTATGTGGCTTGAGGCACTCGGTGAGGGGAAGGGCTATGTCTTCACGCAGGACTGGCGGGAGGCTCTCGATGACCTCCGCAGGATAACGCAGGCTGAGAGCTGGCAGGGAATGCTCGTAAAAGGCTCTAACAGTATTGGCCTCAGCAACATAGTGAAGGAATTTGCGGAATGATTCTCATCACGGCAATAACATTCTTCACCCTGAGCATAACGCTGCAATATTTCTGGATAAAGTACCAGCGACATATACACCTTACGCAAATACAGAAATGGTACGGCGTGAACATAGACAACGAGATAAAGGCAGCTACTCCTTCAATGGGGGGAGTAGTTTTTTTGTGCTTGGGAGTTCTTGGGCTTGCCTGGGACTTCTCACTTGACGCGGTAATCTTCTGGTCTCTCCCGGTTTTGAGCGGACTAATAGGCTTCATTGATGACTGGCTGAAGTTCAGGACTCACACAAGCGAGGGCTTCAGGAGCATGGCCAAGCTGAAGGTGCAGTTGTTGCTCTGTGGGTTGTGGGTGATGGCCGTACTCTTCCGGGGGAAACTGGGACTCTGGCCTGGGATCTGGGATGCCGGAGGGTGGCTTGCTGTGCCTCTGGCGTTCCTCATGACTGCCGGGACAATCAACGCCGTGAACATTACTGACGGACTCGACGGCTTGGCGGGAGGGAGCTTCCTCATCTCTCTGGGAGTGATGCTCATACTGATACCCATTGAGGGGCTGAACGCAAAAATCATCACGGAGCTCTTCTTCATGGCCGGGGGGTTCATGTTCTTCAACCTCAGACCGGCTAAGACCTTCATGGGTGATACTGGCTCCCACTTCCTGGGCGGGGCACTTGCGGCGTTGTGCGTCATGAACGGCAGGACGCTGGCGATAATTCCGGCGGGGTTCATCTTCATCATAGAGATGCTGAGTTCGGCAATACAGATCTTCACGATAAGGAAACTCAACAGGAAAATATTTCTCATGGCTCCACTTCATCATCACTTCCAGAAATTGGGACTCGATGAGACGGCTGTAACCTTGAGGTTCTGGCTAGTCCATGCTGTAGGTGCTGTGATTATTGCGCTGGCCATGCAGTAACAATATTTTTTTGTCCGAAAGTAAAATTATAGCTGTTTGTGTTAGTGAAACCCCTAGTGTAATATACGCTCATCCACAAAATAAATCACAAACAGGAGCTGAATATATTATGTCAGTCGGAAAAAGGATATACCTTAAGCGCAACCTACCTGATCCCGCGTTAATCGAGGAGTTCAAGAACATTCCAGCCTCCAACACCGCCGACGTCATGGGCAGGAGTTCGGCCATGAACCCCCGCATTCACCTCGTGAGCAGCCCCAAAGCCCAGATGATGGCAGGCCCGGCGTTCACCGTAAAGTGCAGGGCTGGCGACAACCTCGCACTTCATGCCGCGCTGAACTACTGCACCGAAGGCGATGTGCTTGTCGTGTCGAATGAGGAGGACTCAACCCGTGCACTCATGGGCGAAATCATGATGGCCTACCTCTACCTGCAGAAGAAGGTTGCCGGAATAGTGATTGACGGCCCGATACGCGACATTGACGAGATCGGCAAGTGGGATTTCCCCGTATACTGCACCGGCACAACACCAGGCGGCCCCTACAAGGAAGGCCCTGGCGAAGTGAACGTGCCCATCTCATGCGGTGGTATCAGCGTAAACCCCGGCGACATTATCCTTGCTGACCCGGATGGAATTATCGTTATCCCGCGAAAGGATGCCCCGAAAATTCTCGAAGACGCAAAGAACTTCCAGGCCGCTGACATCATCAAGCTGGAGAAGACACGCAAAGGTGTAATCAACCGTGAGTGGGTTCAGAAGACGCTTGACGAGAAGGGCTTTGAGGTTTTCGACGAGGTATACGACGCTTAACCAGAACAACGCCTGAAACTTTGAGCCTCTTGCTGATTGCGGCAGGGGGCTTTATTATTGCCTTGAGGTGATGGACTTGAAGATGATGAAGGTTGTTGCTGCGGCCATGATGACGGTTGCACTTGCAGGAATTTCAGGGAGCTCTGAGATTTCGGGAGGGAGAATGAATATCACTATTGACGGCGTTAATGTCCCTGTCGAATGGGAAGACAACGAGAGCGTGAAAGCCCTCAAAGATTACGTGCCTGTTATGGCGGAACTCCACAGCTACGGAGGGTTTGAACAGGTTGGCTCTCTTGGGATGACACTGCCGCGAAATGACGAAAGGATCACTACAACATCATGTGATATTGTTCTGTATTCGGGAAACCAGATAGTGATATTCTACGGGTCCAACACGTGGGAATATACGAGGCTGGGAAGGCTCAAGGTGAAATCACAGGAGGAACTCACGGGACTTCTCAGGAAATCCGGTGTAACTATAACCATAAAATGAGGCAGGCCATGACCACCAAGACCTGCCACGCAAAAACTAGAACATAATATCCCTGAACACTACTTCCCCGTTCTTGACGGTCATAACCGGGCGGTAAATGTACCTTCCGTATCTGAGGCTTCCTGTCTCGTCGGAATATGGCCTGTCCCCGAACTGCGGCGTAAATTCCTCCCTCCTGAACACAGCAATGTCTGCCGGGTGTCCTTCTGTGAGGCTGCCTGCAACGTCATCAATCTTCATGTGTCTTGCGGGGTTGACTGTGCAGAGAGTGAACAGCTCATCTTCAGGGATTCCGAGCATTGAGTATTTCGCGAGCTGGTTGGCCATGCTGAAGGCTGTAGGTCTCAGGTACATGCTGAGTTTCGTCAGGTCAGTAGCTAGGATGTCGGGGTAAAATCCCTCACGTATTGCCCGTTCGCTGACCTCAAACGAGAAATGAGCCCGTGCGTCTGATGCCTCGAACACAACGCCGCGTTTTCGTGCCTCAAGTGCAGGCTGCCCCACATGGCCGGACTTGTCGAGAATAGTGCTGCCCTTGTTCATGTACATGTGGGTGATCACGTCCCCCTGCCTGAGACAGCCTAGGAGCTCCGACATTTCGCCGGGAGGGTTCGTGCAGTGTACCATAACCGACAGCCCCAGCTTGTCCGCGAGCCTCACTGTCTGCCTCAACGGTTCGTAGCCCATTTCCCTCACTACTTCCCTGCTCGTCCTGAGCTTGAGGCCCAAGAGGTCAGCCCCTTCCTCCTCGAAGAGCTCACGTATTGCGCCCTCGTCATAGTGAGCCGGGTCAACGTCCTCCATTTTTGCCGGCAATGAGTCGAGCCCGGTTGAACACACGTTGATGTATGCCTTCACCGTGAGCTTGCTCTTGCGGATGAAGTCCTTGTGCTGCCTGAAGGTCATTGCGCCGGTGCTGCCTGCGTCAACCACTGTAGTAACACCCGAACTGAAGCATACAGCCTCAGCAGGGAGTCCGACTTTCGCGAGTGGCCAGACGTGGGCGTGATGGTCGATGAGCCCGGGGACTACGAGACAGCCCGATGCGTCAACCTCATTCACTGCGTCAGAGTCAATGCACTCACTGACTGCAGAGATTTTCCCGTCATTCACTGCAACGTTAAGAACTTCATGAATGCTGTTTGCTGGGTCAATGACTGTTCCGCCCTTGATGAGTATCTGATACATGGTTATTCCTCCTTTATCGGTTTGAGTCTAGAATACCTTTCAGCTCTTCAACCGTAATCATGTGGTCTTTCCCTCTATGAATCATCCTGTGGCAATTGAAGCAGAGCATTGCAAGGTCATTGTTCAAGTCGGTCATCCGCACACCTTCTGAAACTGGCTTTTTGTGATGGACTTCAATATACCCCGCGCCTAATTTTCCGTAAGCCTCCTCAAAATCAAACCCGCAGACTTCACACTTGAGATGTTTATCTTTCAGGAAAGCGCGCCTGACTTTTGAGTCCCGTTCATATGTCGTTGCGTAAACGGATTTCTTTGTGCCCTCGACTGCCCCTCCTGATTCACCTTCAAGGTAGACGCTCTCTTCGGGATTGCTGGGGTAACTCATTGTTACTTCCGCCCAAAGCTCACGAAGTGTGGAAAGTACCTCGTCCTTTATCCGTATTCCTGAAGACTGAGGATGCCAGCATTGCCCCTTGCACCTGTCATCAAGAACTGATACATCAAGGATTGCCTGTATCTTGTAATTCAGCAGAGCATCACATTTGCCATCTATGTGGTTGATAGTCTTTCCTGCCTTTTCCTCGTCCCAGTGCTCATAGTCCAGGCCTCCAGCAGTTATAGTTCCATGAGCGATAATCCCGCGGGGAAGTTTGCCCTGCTTCATCAAGTAAAACTCATCGCCTGCCTTTGCATTTTTGTTGGCACACGACCATGTGAAAGCAATCGGGTGAGTCTCTGATGCCTCCTCGCAATCTTCATCGTAAGTGAACCATTTATCCCATTTTTCGGGATTCCACGTCAAAAGCCACGTTGCCATTTTTACGCACACTTCCCAATAAAACATAACCCCGCGAATCTCTCCGCAGGGTCATGCATGGCTTGCCTGAAACTCTATAGCTCTCCCTCTTCAGGCTCGTGGAACTCCTTGCCCTCAAGTTCAGCCTTCTTCTTGGCCTTAAGGTTGCTTATTACCGTGTACGTGCAGAAGACCACAGCAACAATCAGGAAACCGCACGAAATTGGCCGGTTGATGAAGATCATCCAGTCCCCATGTGATGCCTGAAGTGCCATCCTCAGATTTTCCTCGAACATTGAGCCCAGTATGAACCCGATTATCAGCGGCGTTGATGGTATCCTGAAGCACTTGAACATAAGCCCCAGCAATGCAAAGAACAACACGCACTGAACGTCAAAAACCCTGCTGTTGCTCGAATACGCACCGACACAGCACATTATCATGATGATGGGCAGCAGTATATGCTTGGGAATGTCCAGGAGCTTGGCGAATATACGAAGTCCCGCACGCTCGAAGATAAGCATGAAGACGCTCGCAACGATTAACGCAAAGTATATCCCGTAGACGTAGACCCCGCTCTTGTCGAAAATCAACGGTCCGGGGTTGATGCCGTGAACCAGAAGGCCGCCCAAGAACACTGCCGCAACAGTATTGCCCGGAATGCCCATGCAGAGCAACGGAACAAGTGAGCCGCCTATTACCGCGTTGTTCGAGGTCTCGGATGCTATTACGCCGTCAATGATGCCTGTCCCGAACTTCTCAGGATACTTTGAGCGCGACTTCTCCGCTGTGTACGCAAGAAGCCCTGCCGTTGAGCCGCCAATCCCCGGCAATATCCCGATGATGATTCCGATTATGGACGAGATTATCGCGTTCGGTATCTGCTGTATGAACTCAACCATTGAGATTCCGTAGCCCTTGAGCTGGTACTTCTTCTGTTCGAGCCTCTGAGCCAGCGTCCTCCGTCCGAAGCCCGCAAGTATTATGTCAGTTACGGCGAATACCCCGATAAGTAGAACCGTAATGTCAAAGCCGTTAAGGAGCTGGTAGTTCCCGAAGGTGTAGCGTACTTTCGTGTCTATCGGTGCCATTCCCACCATCGACAGAGCAAGCCCGGTAAGCCCCGCTATAAGTCCGTTGAGCATGTCCTTGCCTGAGAGTGCCGCTATTATCGTGAGTGAGAAGACAGCAACCGAGAAGTATTCAGCGGGCCCGAAAAGCAAGCATACTTTCGCCAGAAGGGGGCTGATGAACATTAACGCTAGGATACCCAGTATTGAGCCTATGAACGAGTAGAGAATGCCAACGCCTAAAGCCCTGCCTGCCTCGCCTTTCTCCGCCATTGGGCCGCCGTCAAACACCGTTGAGATTGACGAGGGAGTGCCGGGAATCTTGAGGAGTATTGCCGAGATCAGGCCGCCGGAAATTCCCCCCATGTACAGCCCGACAAGAAGAGCAATACCCCTTGTTGCCTCAAGGCTGAACGTCATCGGGAGGAAGAGGACTACTGCCATTGTCGCCGAGAGCCCGGGAACTGAGCCGAAGATTATTCCGATTACCGTACCTGCCCATATCAGGAACAGGCAGACGGGGTTGAACACGTTAGCTAGTGCTGATGCTATCATTGCCTGAACGCCTCCTTATCCCTCGAAACCGAATACACCCACAGGAAGGGGCATCTTAATCACGAACACGAAAAGCGCATCAACCGCAAGTGGCAGCAACACAGCGACCGCCGCAAAAAGCAGTATCTTCCTGTTGCTCTTCTCGCTGAACAGGAGCATCTGGAGGAAGAGATATGCCGCGCTTGCCACAACAAACCCAACGGGCTGGAACGCAAGCATGTACAGCACCATCAGTACAACCGTCCCGATTCCTCCGAGCATGTCCTGGTCAAAGACTATCTTCCTGCTCTCTTCCTTGAGGCCGGTGAAGAGTGAGTAGAGGAGCTTGCAGCCGCCGGTTATGACGATGCACCAGCCGATTAGCGTTGGGACAAACGCCGAGCCCACGTCAGAACGTATAACCCTGCGGACATCCTTCACGTAGTAGATCATAGCCGCCCCGAAGGCAATAACTATGATTGAGCACAAAATATCCCGCATCTTGTTAGTCATGAAACATTTTCCCTCCCTGTAATGAAAATCCGCCCGCAATCCTAAAATCACAGGCGGAAATCTCTTCATCTTCCGTTAGTCTAACGCTAGTCCTGCCTCAAGCTCTTTCACTTCCGCAGGGTCTTCGGCGTTCATCTGTTCCGCATCCCTGTAGAGAGGCTGGGCAAAGTATACCTTCAGGACTTCCGCATATGTCGGGTCTTCAAGGACTATCTGCCTGCATATTTCCGCGAGCCTGCTGACGATTGCCTTGTCTGTGCCTTTCGGGAACTTGATCTCGTACTTCTTGGCCGTTACTACCTTGTCGTAGCCCAGCTCAGCGAACGTAGGATAGTCGATGCCCGGGACTCTCTGCTTCGACATTACCGCGAGGCAGACCAGGTCGCCCTTCTCGATGTAGTCCTTCACCTGCATGTAGTTCGCCGCAAGAATATCTACCTGACCGCCCAGCATGGCCGCCATTCTTTCGCCGCCTGATGTCCCTACGTTGATGTTGTCGAACTGAACGCCCGCCTGATTCTCCAGCATTGTCCCGACGTATTCAGTTGTTGAGCCGAAAACTGTCGAGTACCTGACTTTTCCGGGGTTGGCCTTTGCGTAGTCGAGCATCTCAGCGAGAGTCTTCCAGCCCTTGCTGTACTGCTTGTACTCACCTTCGGGCGAAATCGCGACAAGTGAATATGTCTCGTCAATGGCAACCGTGCAGCAGTTCTCGAAGTTTGTCGTGTAGCTGAAATCGACCATTCCCGTAGCTTCCTGTACGAGTGATGCGCCCGTGTGGTTGAAGAGGAGGGTATAGCCGTCGTTGGGCTTGTTCATTACGTCCATTGCCGCGACAATCCCGGAGCCTCCCTGCTCGTTGATGACCACGAAAGTCTGACCTGTGATCTTGCTCACACGCTGGAAGAGCTGGCGGCAGTATGTGTCTGTGTCTCCTCCCGCACCGTAGGGGAGAATGACGTTTACCGTTTTTGCGGGCCAGTCTGCGGCGAGTGATGACCCTGCAAGGGCGAGAACCATTAGTGCGATTGCGATAACTGCGAGAATTTTCCTCATGATGATAATTCCTCCTTAACTGTATTTCTTTTCTTCCCAGAGTGAATATATTTTCCCGAACTCTCTGGGCACTTCACCGTGTAATTCCTGGTTGAGACCGAGTGCCGCCGTACGTGCAAGGCGTTCCTTTGTTCCCATTGCCATGAGGGGCTCTACTCCTACTTCCTTCATGAGCTCCATTGACTCGCCAACCTCAAAGCTCCTGCGCTCCGAGTGAATGAGGTCAGCTCCGGCCATGCGCAAAGCAATATCCTCGAACTTGTCGCGGTTCATTGAGTTCGAGATTGACGAGAGTATATAGTCCTCAACCCCGCACTTCCGGGCAAAAAGCAGAGTCTCAACGATGAGTCCCTCAATCCCCTTCATGAACACCGAACGAACTAGCTTGATCTTTGAGGCTTCTCCTGCCTTAGTGTTGTCGGGGTCGTCAGGGTTTACGAGGGTGATCTTCATGTTGAACGGGGTCATGAGGTCGTGCCATTTCTTGCAGCCCTTGCCTGATGCTAGGATGGGTACTTTGTGGCCGAGTGCCATGAGTGAGCCGAGCATTGCCGAGTCTATGTACTCAGCTCCGAGTTTGGCGAATGCTTCTGCCTGAGCTTCCTTGATGGGCGGGAGTGCTGTCGTAACGTCCGCGAAGAGCTGTCCTGCGCGCGCAAATGGCTTCAGTCCGTCAGCAGTCGAGGCAGTGAACCTTGCGGGTACGGCGATGACTACGATGTCGCTGCCTTCAACGAGTTCCTTCGTGGAGAATACGGCCTTGATCTTTGCGTCCTCACAGCGTTTCAGGACTGTATCACGCATTGGGCCTTCCTTGTCCATCACTACGTCATAGGCTTTGATGTCTTCGAGGCCTTCATTGCGGAGACCTTTGCCCATGTTGTAGGCTGCTTCCCCGAAACCAATAAAACCGAGTGAAAATCCCATAAGAGTTTTCTCCCTTCCGAGTGTGAAATATATTGTGCAAAAATTTTGTGGATTGTGAAATTAAGGAGATTATATCATTCATGTATCCACAACATAAAATCGTAAATGCTTGTCATTTTCACAAGGCCGTGTTGTAATAGCCGCAAAAATTTCTTGTGAGGTGAAAGCATGGAACTAGAGAGCCTGTATTACTTTGCGGAGACAGCGAGGGACTTGCACATTACGAGGACGGCAGGAAGACTTCACATAAGCCAGCAGACATTGAGCAACCACATTGCCCGGCTTGAGGCGTATTATGGGGCAAAGCTCTTCTACCGTTACCCGACGTTACAGCTCACGAGTGCAGGGAAGGAAGTGCTGCAGTTCGCGCAGAAAGTCCATCAGGAAGAGCTCAACCTCAAGGCTGTACTGACTGACACCCTCCAGAGCGACACAGGGGAAATTGTGATTAGTGCCAGTTCCCCGCGCTTCAACTACTACCTTCCTGATGTCCTGGAAAAATTTTCGGCGAAGTACCCTAACGTTACGATTGACCTCATCGACAGGACAAGCGACGAATCTGAACTTCTCGTGCAGAAGAACCAGGTAGATTTTGCCGTTACGGTTGACACTGACGCTCACAGATTAAGAGTGAACATCAAGGCATCATGTGAGGACCCGGTATATTTCTGCGTGTCGGATAAGTTACTGCATAAGTATTACGGTGAAGACATGTATGATCTGAGGGAGAAGGCGTTTCAGGGTGCAGAGCTTGGGGATTTCTCACGTCTTCCGTTCCTGATTGTCTCGCCACTTGGACGGATGGGACGAAGGATTGCGCGGTGCTTTGACGATGCAGGTTACGAGCCCAAGACCTACCTCAAGGCTGGCTACACCACAATAATGGCTCCCCTGTGCAATGCCGCATTAGCCGGGTGTTTCACCTCACACATGAACCTTGCACGCTGGCACTACCAGATGAATGATGACGTGAATATATTTCCGCTTTACTTCCGGGGAAGGCCGGTGCTCCTGAATATCTGCGTGATATACAGCCGTCAAAGATACCTGAACCATCATTGCAGGGACTTCATCGATTTGCTGGAGGAACAATTTTCGGTGATTGGTGGGGAAAAACTCGCACGTGTAAGCACAGGGAGGCTATGAGGGTGAAAACGGAAGGCCGGGAATTTCTCCGCAACCTTCCGTGAAGTTCACTTGATGCCTATCTTGGAGCAGGCAGGACGAAATCCTCAGCACCCCCCGCAAGCATCGGTAGGTTAATCATTATGTCCTTGCTGCATTTTGGCGTTATAGTCCTCGTGATTGTGTCCACTATTTCGCCGTCCTCGTCAAAAATTTCTGCCTTCAGCTCAAATTCAGGCCCGACAGTCTTCTTGACGCTCCTCTCACGTGCCATGATCTCGACTGACTCGCCGCCGTTTATGCTCACGTTGACCTGTTCGAGTGCCCTGTAGTCGTTCATGGGCTTGTTGTCGAGGAACACCTGATGCTCCCTCCCAATGTAGAACAGCCAGAAGCCCAGTGCCACCAGCCCCGCAAGAAGCAACAGCCTCTGATACCACCTCATGAGGAACCTGAAGACCCCCAAGCCCCTGCCGAGATACAGCAAGAGCCACACTACTACCGCCAAGATTACCCCGGCAAGTCCGGGACTTATTCCCCACTGTGTGAGGTACTGCGTCAAGAGCACGATGTATTCATTCATGACTTCCTGCATGGTTACTCGCCCCCTTTGTTCCCGCGTAAGCTCCTGCGGGCAGCCTCACGTTCACGGTTACGTTTCCACGCGTGAAGGACAAGGGCAATCGCTATTATCCCGTAGGACACGAAGACACGGAAATATTCCCCGATTTGTGCCTCACCGATAAGATTTTTCCCGGCCATTGGGGCAACAATGAACATCAGGTGAAAGAGTATTACCCCGACAAAGACATTAGCGATGCTTGCACGTGAGACGCTTGCACCACCAATCAGGAGCGCGGCTATCGAGAACATTCCGGCCTGGTCGTGGCTGTTGTAGGTGTTGAGGGTGCCCATGTTCTGGAGGTAGATTATCTGACCGTAGCACGCAAGCACCGTAGATATTACGATGGCAATAATCCTCGTCCTGTTTACGGGTATTCCTGCACTGTCAGCTACTGCCTGGTTCTGACCGATTGCCCGCATGTCCTGTCCGAGCTTGGTCTTCCTGAACCACACGATAAAGACGCAGAACAACGCAATCACAATCAGCGTAGCCAGAGGAATACGTATCGAGCCCTCAAGGAATGGAAGCTGTATCATCACGAACGCATTACCGCCCTGAACGCTGAAGAACTGACCTGCTCCCTGTGTCCCGGTGATTATGGCGGGGATTAAGTTGTCGAGGATGCCGCGTATTCCCAGAAGGCTCACGGCGTTGCGGACACCATAGCCACGTGAGAGAAGCAATGCAGGGTTAGTGATGGGGATGATCCAGCCCATGAGGTAGAGCACCGTCATCTGGTACACTCCGTTGATGAAGAAGCCGAGAATGTAGGACGTTACCATTTCACGCCCCTTTGCCCTGTTCATGACAGCACCGCAGAATATCCCAAGCACTATGGCAATCGGTGTACCTATGAGGCAGGCAAGAAGCATTCCGGGTATTCCCACTATTCCCCAGTCGCAGATGAAGAGAAGTCCAATCTGCCCAGCCATTGCTCCGAGTACCATTCCGAAGTTCAGACCCATTCCGGCCATGATGGGGATCAGTAGCGAGAGTATCAGGAACGAGTTACGCCCGATGCGCGTCAATAACTCCTGGATGAGGTAGCTTGCTGAGTATCCTGAAAGCGGGATTGCGAACGCTGATATTATGATGAAGACTGCCGGGACTGCATTACCGGCGATTATGTCGAATAATTTGCGGATCATCTTCCGGCACGCACCTTTCTTGTGAGGGCATAGAGTATCATTCCGTTGCTCACTATCAGCCTTATGACTTCCGACATGTCAGTCTGCAAGTAGCTGTTAATCACGCTCGGTGTCATTGTGAGGATGCCCTGAAAGAGGAACGTCCCCACTATGACGTTGAGGATGCCTGCCTTGTTGACGCTAGCCCCCCCAAGAAGGATTGACGCAACCGCAGGAAGTGCCATGTAGAACGGCCCCATGTAGAGCTGAATGAACCCGAAGCTCTGCTCATAGACGATGATACCGATTGCCCCCAGTACGGTCGAGAGCATTACGCTTATTGTGCGCATACGGTCAACGTTCACGCCCGAAGCCCGCGCAAAGTCAGGGTTTGAGCCCACCGCAGTCATGGCCGTGCCTGTCTTTGTCCTCATGAAGACCCACACGAGGAACGCCATAACCGCAAAGAATATCAGCATCCCAGTCGGAATGTAGAGGTGTATGTTCTCCGTGTTGATGTCGAGAGCCAGAGCATCACTCAGAACGTGAAGCCAGTAACCCTCAACGCTTATTGTTGTGCGCAATCCGTGCCCGGCATATCCCCAAACCATAGTGGGGTGCTTGTAGGGTAGCAAGAGCCACGCAATGCACATGAACGAGACAGACGAGAAGCCCACGTATGTAGCTATCATCATCTCATCACCCTTGACGCGGTTAAGGAGCTTGCCATAGAACCAGCCCAAGACCGCCGCAATAGGGACAGCGATAACCACGGCTGAAGCAAACCCTATAGGCTCGCGCCATGACGTGAGGAATGCCTCATTGAGCCACGAAATTTTGTACTGTGCTCCAAGCTCAGCAAGACGCGCCAAAATCTCGACGTTCCACTCAATCGAGAGGGTAGCACCGAGCAAGCCCGCAATAATCCCCAGTGGCAGCCCGAAATTCAGCCCGCACCCTGCCTGTACCATCGGAATCATCGCAAGAACCATAACCCCGTTCATTCCGAAGCGTACGAGTGTATTCGATAATGACGTGTCCACCCTCACCCCGACGAACGGAGCAGCAATAAACAAACCAAGCAGGAAAAGCGCAATAATGATTCTTGGCCACCCTGCATTCTGTATAAATCTTCCTATCATCTTTCAGCCTCCTACTCAGTAGCTGCAAGAGCAACACGCATTTTCTCGCCCATCATGAGCATACCGAACTCCTCAGCAGGGCTTGAAGCCGGCAATATCCCCGCTATTCTCCCCTCGTCAACAATTGCCACACGATCACAGACTGAACGAAGCTCCTCAAGCTCTGAGCTCGTGATGATTATGGTCGTGCCGTTCTCCTTGTTGTAGTTCCTGAGAGTGTCGAGGACGAGAGTCTTAGCCCCTACGTCAATTCCCCTTGTCGGCTCACAGATGAGGAGGACATCAGGGCGAAGAACGAATGCCTTAGCGAGGCACACCTTCTGCTGGTTGCCCCCGGATAATTCCCCGGCTTTCTGGTGAGGACCTGTGCACCTGATTTCCAGCTGGTCGATGAACTTCTTTGCCTCTTTCCTCATTGCGTGCTCGTTCCTAATCTGGAAGATATACGGAATACCAATGAGGAACCTTCCCTGTGTCTGCATGGCCGTGAAGGTTATGTTCCAGTCGAGCGGCTCATCTAAGAGCAATCCTACCCCGCGCCTGTCCTCACTGACGAATGCCATCTTCCGCCCAAGTGCGGCACGTGGCTTGTTGAGTGTGAGCTTGCGACCTGAGAGCCTCACACTTCCACCGGCAGGATAGAGCCCCATAATGCCGTTGGGGATTCCGAGCTTGCCATGTCCTGCAAGTCCACCGATGCCGAAAATTTCACCCTTCTTCACCTCGAACGATACATCACGCACCGTTTCACCGGGCATGTCTACCCACAAGTGATCCACTTTGAGGGCAGGCTTGATCTTCTTCTTCTTTTTCTTTGGGGAAGGGCTGAGGGTATAGTTCACGTTGTCAGGCTCTACGGGTGCCTCTGGGATTTCCTGCGGGACTTCGCGCCTCTCACTCTCGCGCCCAACCATGAGGGAAGCTATCTGCCTCGTAGTGAGTTCCTCTGCCTTCTGGTCAGTTATGAGCCTCCCATCACGGAGGATTATTACCCTGCTGCAGAGTTCCTTGACCTCGCTCAGCCTGTGGGAGATGAAGACGATAGCAATTCCTGACCTCGCTAACTTATTCAGGGCAATCAACAGAATTTCGGCCTCAGTCTCGGTTAATACTGCTGTTGGTTCATCGAGGAAGAGAAGGCGTGTATTCTTGCGGTCAATCTCGCGGGCTATCTCTATGAACTGCTTGTAGCCCACAGGCATCTCGCTTACTGTCATGTAGGGGCTTATGTTCACACCCAGTGTGTTAATCGCTGCCCTTGCGCGTTCGTTCATGGCCTGACGGTCGAGCGTCGAAACCCTGTCGCTGAAGACGTAGCTCATTGTAGAGCCGTTGAGGACCTCGCGGTTGAGG
Source organism: Synergistaceae bacterium (assembly GCA_017405525.1). Lineage (GTDB taxonomy): Bacteria > Synergistota > Synergistia > Synergistales > Aminobacteriaceae > JAFUXM01. The sequence continues at coordinate 105,704 of JAFRAH010000038.1, read as the reverse complement.
AGGATATTCTCTGTTGCAGTGAAGCCGGGGATAAGTGAGAACTCCTGATGAACCATGCCGATGCCGTGAGCCAGTGCCTGGTTTGGTGATGTGAAGTTCACCTTCCGCCCGTCAATGAACATGACTCCTTCATGGCCGCCTGTCGATGAGATTACCGGCATCCCAAAGAGTATATTGAGGAGGGTAGATTTCCCCGCGCCGTTCTCACCAACGAGGCCGATAATTTCCCCGGCTCTGATGTCAAATGAGATGTCTGACAGTACACGGTTGCCGTAAAATTCCTTGCCTATGTGCTCAAGACGTAACAATGGAGCGTTGTTGTTATTGTCCGACAAACAAATCACCTCTTAATGTCAAAAGAAAAAGGGAATGCGTCAAGAAATCTGCGCACTCCCCACGAAAATTACATGACTGGTTGAGTTGGACTATCTTTTACTGTGCTGAAGGGGTCATGCGTATATGGAAATACTTTTCGGGAATCTCAACGTCAGCAAGTCCGAGATAGTCGCCGCCAAGAACGTAGGTATCCTGCCTCAGAAGGACAAAGTGTGTGTTCTTCACGCCAGTAACGGCATCGGTGAAGTAGCTTGCCCCCCAATGGGCACCGGGGCAGAACTCGTCATAGGCCATCCTCATCTCCCTGAGTGACTGGGCAGTTCCGAGCTTGTTCGTGAACGTCCCCTCAACGTAGCGTTTCCCGTACTCAACGAGTGCCGCAGTGGTCGTGTAGCCCCATGAATACGCCCATGTTCCCATGCGTCCGCCGCCTCCTGCCTTCACTACTGCATCCTCAACCTTCTTGAGGATTGCGGGCCAGTCTCCCTGTTCATTCGAGAGGTCAATACCCAGCGCACCGGGATAACCCATCAACGGCGAGGGAAGGTCTGCCTCAACGAAGTAGCCTCCGAGTGCCGCAACCTGACGGAGCAAGGGCTCAGTATGTCCGTCATTCGTGCAGAAGAACGCCGCATCCTTGCCGTATTTCCTGATCCATTCGGGCATGTTCTCCAGTATGTACTGCTGAGCTCCGGCCATTCCGACATCACTTGTAGGGTCTGGTGCTGTCTCGAACACAAACTTTATGCCGAGGTCATTGCAGGCTTCCTCCATGATTGCGCGGCGGAGTCCTAACGTCTCGTAGCTCATATGACGGGGGAACGAGATATGAACGAACGTCTTTGCGCCCATCTTCTTGGCACCGAGCGGGATAGTGTAGCCTCTGCCTATGTGGTCGGTGTGCGTCGCAATGTCAGCAGCCTCACTGATTACGCCGGGGTCTTCGTGGGGTTCACCCGCAAGAAGGAGAATGTCGCTCCTTCTCTCACGCACGCGCCTGAATGCCTCAGCCGTCCCGGGCACTGCCTGGTTCACTACGATGACCTTCATGAGCGGGTCATCAGCAAGGCCGACTATCTGGCTTATTGTGGTCTCCTGCTCTGAAGGGAAGTTGTCGGGGTAAGTTATGTGTGTGATCATTCCGCCGTCTTTGGTGTCGCCGTATTTAGCGATCATGAGTTCCGCGCCTCTGAGGTCGTCCTCTGACTGCGAGACTGTCCCGGTCATAACGCCGATGTGGAACTTTGCAGGCTCAGCAGAAAGGGCAGCCCCTGCGAACACTGCGCACATGAGCATGACTATTACTGTGAGTTTCAGCTTCAAGGCAAAACTCCTCCTTTGAATTTTATGGAATGGAATAATTATAGCAGTTAGTGAAAATTTTTATGTCCCTGTGTCTTGGCATGATGATAAAATTTTCTCACTATTCTTCAGGGGGTGGTTCACATAAGCAGATACATTTTCAGGAGAGTAATATCATGTCTCCTAACCCTCTTCATTGTAATCACATTAACCTTCTTCATGATGCGTGCAATTCCCGGAGGCCCCTTCACTGATGAGAAAGCAATACCTTCTTTCGTCCTCGAAAAAATGAATGACCGTTACGGACTCAATGACCCCCTTCACGTCCAGTACTTCAGGTATTTGTTGAACGTCCTTCGTCTTGACCTTGGGCCTTCCTACAGGTACGAGGGAATGACGGTCAACGAGCTCATAGCTTCGAGCTTCCCTGTCTCGTTCACAGTGGGAGGTGCGGCGTTGGTGCTTGCTCTTTTTGCCGGTATACCTGCAGGAATAATCTCGGCACTCAACCGCGGAAGGTGGCAGGACAAAATCATGATGATACTTGCGACACTCGGCGTAACTGTTCCGGGGTTCGTCATTGCGGCACTGCTGGTGTATGTCTTTGCGTGGCGGCTGGGCTGGGTTACAGTAGGCTTCTGGGAGGGGTCATCAACTGCAATTCTCCCGGCAATAACTCTCGCGCTCTATCCTGCGGCGTTCATATCGAGGCTTGTACGTTCGGGTATGCTTGAGGTTCTTGGGCAGGACTATATCCGCACGGCATACGCTAAAGGACTTCGTGATGTCTCGGTGATATACATTCACGCCCTCAAGAATGCCCTAATCCCGGTCATAACGTACCTGGGGCCCCTGACTGCCGGGATACTCACAGGGAGCTTTGTTGTCGAGCAGGTATTTGGTGTTCCGGGACTGGGTACGTTCTTCGTTACGAGCATAACCAACAGGGACTACACCACGATAATGGGGGTTACGATATTCTACAGCGCGCTTCTGGTGAGCTTCAACCTGATAGCCGACATATGCCTTGCGTTCGTTGACCCAAGGATAAAGCTGAGGTGATGGATGATGTATGACCCTGAACTGTTCCTCCCCCTTAACCCCGAAGACAAAGAGACCGCCGAAACGTTAAGGCCATCATTGACCTACTGGCAGGACGTAACAGGAAGGCTTATGCATGACCGTCTGGCAATGTTCGGGCTTGCGGTGATTGTGGCGGTGATAGTGCTTGCGGTTTTCGGACCTGTGCTCTCAGCGTATGAGTATGACGCTCAGGACTTCATGGTGAGCAATGAGCCTCCCAGCCTGGCTCACTGGTTCGGTACTGACATGTTCGGACGTGATATTTTCGTGAGGGTGCTTTATGGTGCGAGGATTTCGCTTTCGGTTGGGTTTCTTGCGAGCTTCATCAGCCTCTTCATCGGGGTAATTTACGGTGGGGTTTCGGGATTTTCCGGCGGAAGGACTGATAACATAATGATGCGTGTCGTTGATGTCATCTACAGCGTCCCGGTAATGATCTACGTAATCCTGATCATGGTTGTGGTTGGCCCCGGCCTCAAGAGCATATTCATCACCTTGGGAATATCTTACTGGGCACCTATGGCGAGGATAGTACGTGCTGAAGTGATGAGGCTCAAGAATGAGGAGTTCATCCTTGCCGCGAAAGTAACAGGAGCATCACCGCCGAGGATACTTTTCCGCCACCTCATACCCAACGCAATGGGTTCAGTCCTCGTAACGCTGACCTTCTCGATACCGGGGGCAATCTTCACTGAGGCGTTCCTGTCGTTCGTGGGCCTAGGTGTGAGTGCACCTATGGCGAGCTGGGGAGTCCTGAGCTCTGACGCTGTGGGGTCGCTTGCGGTATATCCGTGGCAGTTGTTCTTTCCAGCCGGGGCAATCTCAATCACTATACTGGCCTTCAACTTCTTGGGCGATGGCCTGAGAGATGCTCTAGACCCGAAACTGAGGAAGTGATTACCATGAATGACGAGATATTGAGTGTTGACGGCCTTCACGCCTCATACTTCACGACAAAGGGGGAAGTCCGGGCAGTAGACGGAGTAACCTTCAGTGTCAGGCGCGGCGAGGTCTTGGGGATTGCCGGGGAATCAGGGAGCGGGAAAAGTGCGGCCATGCTCTCAGTGATGGGGCTTTCAGGGAGTGCCGGGAAAGTTACGGCGGGAAGAATCACCTTCAGGGGTCATGAAGTAACCTCATCAACCATCAAGGAGCTCCGGGGTAAAAGCATCTCCATGATCTTCCAGGACCCAATGACGAGCCTTAACCCCGTCCTTAGTGTAGGCTGGCAGCTCGGCGAGGTCTTGAGGCGGCACAAGTGGCAGGGCGATACACGCTCACGCTGTGTAGAGATGCTCGAACGTGTCGGTATTGTCCCGGCGGCTGAGAGGCTGGGGCATTACCCCCACGAGTTCAGCGGAGGACAGAGGCAGCGAATCATGACGGCAATGGCGGTAATCTGCAACCCTGAGCTCCTGATTGCCGACGAGCCCACTACTGCCCTTGATGTTACGGTTCAGGCTCAGATCCTGGCGATGATGAGAGAGTTACGGGAGGCTTCTGGTATGTCGATGATACTGATCACTCATGACTTGGGGGTGCTTGCGGGAGAGGCTGACAGAATACTCATCATGTACGGAGGCCGCATAATGGAGGAAGGAACGAGACGCGAGATATTCTACAGCACTGCCCACCCCTACACTAAGGGCTTGCTTCGTTCACTGCCCAACCCCGAACGTCCACGCGAGAGATTAACCCCGATTGACGGACAACCCCCGGACTTGCTGAGCCCTCCCAAAGGCTGCCCCTACGTGAGGAGATGCCCGCAGGCCATGAGGATATGCCTCGGACACAGGCCGGAGACGTTCACGCTCTCAGGGACGCACAAATATTCCTGCTGGCTGGGGGTGAAGGGATGATTCTTGAGGTTACGGGGCTGAAGAAGTACTTTGACACTCCCGCAGGCATTGTACATTCGGTTGACGGGGTGAGCTTCAAGCTGGCTAAAGGCGAGACGCTGGGGCTTGTCGGTGAGTCAGGCTGCGGAAAAACCACAACAGGACGCACGATAATACGCCTCTACGAACCTGACGGGGGGCGAATAATCTTTGACGGTCAGGACATTACCCGCAAGAGTTCGCGAGATATGCTGCCATTCAGGAAGAGGATGCAGATGATCTTCCAGGATCCTTATGCGTCGCTCAACCCACGAATGACGGCGGGCGACATTATCCGCGAGCCTATGATCATTCACGGCCTCCCGAAAGACGAACACACCGACCGGGTCAGTCATCTCCTGCGTCTTGTTGGACTGAACTCGGAGCAGGCTGGGCGTTATCCTCATGAGTTCAGCGGGGGGCAGAGGCAGAGGATAGGGATTGCGCGCGCTTTGGCCGTTGAACCTGAGATGATTGTCTGTGATGAGCCCGTTTCAGCCCTCGATGTCTCAATACAGGCTCAGATCGTCAACATGCTCGAAGACCTCCAGAAGTCTCTAGGTCTCTCCTACCTGTTCATAGCACATGACCTGTCGATGATCAGGCACATAAGCACGAGGGTTGCAGTGATGTATCTCGGAAGGATAGTAGAGCTTTCAGGGAGTGATGAGCTATATTCCCGCCCTATGCATCCCTATACTGTGTCGCTCTTGTCGGCTGTCCCGATACCTGACCCGGATAAGTCAGACATGAGGAAGCTGGTTGCCCTCAAAGGTGAAGTACCCAGTGCGCTTAACCCGCCTTCAGGTTGCAACTTCAGGACTAGATGCCCGGAAGCCAAGCCCGAATGCTCACACCTAACGCCCGAACTCGAAGACAAAGGGAACGGCCATTATTGCGCCTGCCCGTTTGTGTAAACTCAAAAGGAGGAATAATCTTCATGCGCAAAATAGTTATTGCAGTATTGTTAGTGTCGCTCATGGTTTCAGTGTCCCATTCAGCCCCGAAGGAAATCGTGTATAACTTGGGAGCTGACCCCCGCACGATTGACCCCGCACTGAACAACGCGTCAGACGGCGCGAACGTTATCGTGAATATCTTTGACGGTCTCCTCCGCGTGAGCTCAACCGATGCCCCGGAGCCTGCCTGTGCCGAGAGCTGGGACGTTTCAGCCGACGGAATGACGTGGACGTTCCACCTCCGGGACGGCCTGAAGTGGTCAGACGGTCAGCCCATAACAGCCTCACAGTTCAGGGATGGATTCCTGCGTGTCCTTGACCCTGAGACCGGCTCACCTTATGCGTATTATGCATTCTTCATCAGGAACGGCGAGGCATTCTACAACGGCAAGGCAAAACCTGAAGACGTGGGACTGTCAGCACCTGACGCAAAGACCTTCATCATTGAGCTCGAATACGTGAACCCCTTGATGCTGGATTACCTTTCGTTCCCTGTGTTCCAGCCTGCAAGGAATGACGTTATCTCCGAAAATCCCCGGTCATGGGCGGCCAAACCTGAAACGTTAATCTCAAACGGCGCGTTCAAACTCGAAAGCTGGAAACATGGCGAGGGCGGCGAGATCGTCCTCGTGAAGAACCCCGAATACTGGGACGCTGAGAACGTCAAAGTCGACAGGTTACGTTTTGTCTTCATCAATGACGAGAACACTGCACTTGCTGCCTTCAGGGCTGGACGTATCGACTACATGGGAACGATACCCTCACAGATGGTGCAGATGCTCCTCAAACGCGGCGAGGCTGTATCACTTCCTGCACTTGGTACGGGCTTCTGCGACTTCAACGTTACGCGAAAACCATTCGATGACGTGAGGGTGAGGAGGGCATTCACTCTTGCCATTGACCGAAGGATAATCACCGAGAAAATCACGATGTCAGGTCAGAGACCAGCAGGGGGTTTCGTTTGCGACCTTGTGCCCGGAACTACTGACTCTCAGGACTTCAGGACGGAAGGCGGCTCATTCCTCCCGGAGCGTGCGGACGTTGAGGAGGCGAGGAGGCTTCTTGCTGAGGCAGGATACCCTAACGGTGAAGGTTTCCCGAAAGTCTCCTACAAGTACAACTCGAACTCAGGCAATAAGGCGATGGCTGAAGCACTGCAAGGAATGTGGAAGCGTGCTCTTGGGGTTGAGGTTGAGCTGCTCAATGAGGAGTGGAAGGTGTTCATTGAGACGAGGAACAGGAAGGACTATGACATTGCCCGTGATGCGTGGATAATGGACTTCTTTGACGCCGGGAGCATCCTTGAGCTCTGCATCACTGGCTCGGCACAGAACAACACAGGCTACAGCAACCCGGAATTTGACGAGGCCATGAGGAAGTCAGCCCATGAGATGGACAGGGTCAGGCGCATAAACTACATGCATGATGCTGAACGTATCCTGATGAATGACCTTCCTGTGGCACCGATATATTTCTACTCGTCGGCTGTAATGCAGAGCAAGCGCGTAAAAGATATATGGCGTTCACCGAGGGGCTTTGTGATTTTCAGGGGTGCAGAAGTGCTTTGAGTTGCCAAGTTCAAGCGGATAACGTAAAATTTTCACACTTCAGCAAATTTAGACGCTGGAGAAAATTTCTCTCAGGAGATGTGATTTCCCTATGAAAAAATTATTACTGGCGGTTCTCGTTCTTCTCATGGCCGTATGCTCGTGTGCATATGCCGAGACTGATTCAGAGTACGTGAAGGCAAAGGGCGTTCTTGTTGTCGGGATAACTGACTTCAAGCCTATGGACTACAAGAACGACAAAGGCGAGTGGATAGGCTTTGACGCAGACCTTGCGAGGGCATTCGCTGAGAGCCTGGGCGTAAAGGTTGAGTTCCAGGAGATAGAGTGGAACAACAAGATACTTGAGCTCAACGGGAAGAACATAGACTGCGTGTGGAACGGAATGACCCTAACCCCCGAAGTCGTCGAGGCCATGAGGTGCTCAAACCCCTACTGCAACAACGCGCAGATAGTGGTAGTACCTTCAGCCAATGCCGCGAGGTATGACAGCATCGAGGCCATCAAGGGACTGAACTTTGCGGTAGAACATGGCAGTGCGGGCAACGAACAGGCCACAGCTCACGGCTTCAAGGTTACGGAGGTTCAGGATCAGGCTACGGCACTCATGGAGGTGGCATCAGGGACGGCAGACGCGGCGATAATCGACTCCCTAATGGCGGCGGCAATGGTTGGCCCCGGAACTGGCTACGAGGCACTGACCTACACAGTGAGCCTCAACAGCGAGGAATACGGAGTAGGTTTCAGGAAGGACTCAGACCTTGCGTTCATGCTCAATGCGTTCTTTGAGGCTGGCTACGCTGACGGGAGCATCCAGAAAATCGCAGAGACCTACGGAATACAGGCGGCACTAATCAGGTAACAGCCCAGCAATGGACACGATACTTGAACAGCTCCCGGTAGTAATCGGCGCATTGAACGTCGGGTTTCTCCAGACCCTGAAGCTCTTTGCCGTAACACTACTGGGGGCTTTCCCTCTCGGACTAATCATAGCGTTCGGCTCACTCTCGAAGATTAAGGCAGTCAGTGTTGCTACACAGTTCATCATCTGGATAATCCGCGGAACTCCCCTAATGATACAGCTCCTCATAGTGTATTACTTCCCCGGCCTTGTGCTCCACAATCCCATCTGGGGCGGCGGCGAACAGGGAAGGTTTCTTGCGGCATCAATCGCATTCATCATCAACTATGCTTGCTACTTCTCGGAGATATACAGGGGAGGCATTCAGAGCGTCCCGGTCGGGCAGTATGAAGCGGGCTTAGTGTTAGGGATGACGAAGGGGCAGATTTTCCGGCATGTTACGCTGTTGCAGATGATAAAGCGGATAGTTCCCCCAATCTCGAACGAAATAATAACCCTCGTGAAGGACACAGCACTTGCGAGAATCATAGCCCTTCAGGAAATCATCTGGGCAGGTCAGGCGTTCATGAAGGGGTCGCATGGAATATCAGGGGCAATATGGCCGCTGTTCTTCACGGCGTTCTACTATCTCGTGTTCAACGGAATAGTAACGGTTCTTCTTGCCGGGCTTGAGAGAAAGCTCGACTATTTCAGGTAGGGGAGGAATGAATCAATGCCAATACTTGAAGTGAGGAACATACGCAAGACGTTTGACCGCACCGAAGTCCTCAAGGGTATAGACTTCACGCTCGAAAAGGGAGAATCTCTCTCAGTGATAGGCTCATCCGGGAGCGGGAAGACTACATTGCTGCGGTGCCTGAATTTCCTTGAGCGTCCTGATGCCGGGAGCATTACGGTGAACGGTGAAGTGTTGCTTGACTGCTCTGACCCCTCAACGCTGAACGAGTCCCAGATACGGCGGAAGAGGCTGCACTTTGGGCTGGTGTTCCAGTCGTTCAACCTTTTCCCGCAGTATACGGCACTCCAGAACGTAATGCTTGCCCCGGAGCTCCACGCCAAAGAAGAACATGTGCACAATTTCGACAGGGAGGCACTGAGGGAGGAAGCCGCCGGGATTTTTGCGGACATTGGTCTTTATGACAGGATGAACAACTACCCTCACCAGCTCTCAGGAGGACAGCAGCAACGTGTGGCAATTGCGAGGGCGTTAATCCTTCACCCGGATATTCTGTGCTTTGACGAGCCTACTAGTGCGCTTGACCCTGAGCTTACGGGCGAGGTGCTGAAGGTGATACGCAAGCTCTCGGAACAAAACACGACAATGATAATCGTAACCCACGAGATGGAATTTGCGCGTGATGTTGCGGACAAGGTGATCTTCATGGACGGCGGGATAATCTGCGAACAGGGAAACCCCCGCGATGTCTTCAACAACCCCAGAGAGGAACGTACGAGGCAGTTCCTTTCACGTTACAGCCAGAAATGAAGCGGAGGCCTGAGAGGAGAGTTCAGACTTTCAGGCCTTTGTTCCTGTCATCAGTTCATACTCATCACGGAGGATTTTGTCAAGCTGCGGGTAACGCTCAAGCATCCTGTGAAAGTCCTTCCAGAATAATTTTTCCCCCTTATCGTTTACGTGGCATAATGAAGGGCCTTTCTGCGTTTCTCCGACATAAGCGAGCGCAAGATGAGTGCGGTTCTTTTCCGTAACACGTATTCTCCTGCCAGTGAGTACAGCCATAAGCCAGAACCATACATCATCATTCGTTGTGCATATCTCGGTGAATATCTCTGACCTCAGAATATCCTCGTGAAAGCATCCTAAAGGGTATATTACTCCGCCTACTCCAGTGAACTTGTGCAGGAATGAAGGCCGCGGGTAAACTTCATACCCTCCCCCTACTATCCTGAAGCTGCCTGAATCGTCAATGTAGAACTTCGTTATCCTGTGTGCGCAAATGTCTTCTGGATGCCTGACGTGCTCGGCATAAAGCGAGGACAGCCAGTTATGCCTATAATATATGTCATCGTCAGCCGTAACTATTTCAGCTTCGGGGTAAAGCCTCAATGTCGGGATTAGCTTTTTGTATGAGCGTATGTTCTCACAGTAATTTATTTCGAGACCGTATTTCCTGAGTGAGAGCAATTCGGCAGGAAGGTCTTTGTTTTTTCCGGGGAACTCGTCCTCAGCAAGCCAGAGAATAATCTTGTTAGGCTTCATGTCCTGCATGAGGAGGGATCTTATCGTGATATGTACTGTCCTGATTCTTGGGGGAAATGTCGTAAGTGAAACTATGAGCTGCCTTCTGTAATCCTTATCGGTTGTGCCCTTCCAGCCCGGCAATGCTGAATACACCGGCCAAAGGAGATTTACCCTGAGTTTTACGGCTATGATGCTGAGCTCTGACCTTATTTTACGGAACACCTTCCGGCAAAATGATGGTCTAGTCTGGTTAAGTGTAGCGGCCATGATGGATTGTGTTAAGTCCTTTCTGTTGATTTCGTACATGAACATTCTAGCATAGCCGCATGAATCACTCTAAGATGCCTTGAAGTTGTACACAGGCTTCATGATGCTGACTATGTCCACCGTCTCAGCGATAACGTCAATAATATCCTCAAGCGGCTTATAGGCCATAGGTGCTTCGTCAAGTGTGCTCTCGTTTATGGAGGTCGTGTAGATTCCCTTCATGGCCTCCTGATATTCTGACATGCTGAGTGTATCCTTCGCCGACTTACGCGACAATATACGCCCTGCACCATGGGGAGCCGAATAGTTCCACTCAGGATTTCCCCGACCAGTCGCAAGAACTGAGCCGTCCCGCATGTTTATGGGTATCAGGACGCGTTCACCCTCATGTGCGGCAATAGCTCCCTTCCGTAAAATCATCTCGCCCGTGTCTATGTAGTTGTGGGTTGTGTGGAACGAATCCCCTCCAGTCAGGCCGGTACGTGAGAGCAATACCTCAGCTATCTTCTCCCTGTTCCTGCGGGCAAATTCCTGGCATATCCCCACATCATGAATGTACTTGTCGAGGTGCTCGCCGTAAAGATGGCACAGGTCCTCCGGGATTGTCCCCTGCTTCTCCTCGTGCTTCAGTGCCTCAAGTGCTGACTGTATCTCTCTCTGCCTTCCCTGCTCCTTGTATGTCCTGATTATCTCGTCCCGCCTTCTCAGGTATTCGCCCCTCCAGCCCTCAAGGATTATTGCCAGCTCCTGATAGTACGTTGCCACCTGCCTGCCCAAGCTCCTGCTGCCTGAATGTACAACAAGATAGTTCGTGCCGTCTTCAGTCCTGTCTATCTCGATGAAGTGGTTTCCTCCTCCGAGAGTGCCAAGACTTCGCTCAATCCTATGGGGATTGTTGAGGCTTGGGTAGCAGTAAAGCCCGGTAAGGTCGAAGTGATGCTGCCGTTTGTCCCAGACGTTGAAGCCCGAAGGTACGTAGTGGGCCGCCTCATCGAACGCCGCAAAGTCAATCTCACCCTGCCCCAAGTTCACCGTGTACATTCCGCAGCCAATATCAACCCCGACTATATTGGGCACGGCCTTATCGGTTACTGTCATCGTCATTCCGATCGTACAGCCTGCCCCGGCGTGAACGTCAGGCATTACCCGAATCCTTGAGCCCTCAGTGAACGGGTAATCGCACATCCGGCGGATCTGCTCGACTGCTTCAGGCTCTATAGTCTTTGCGTAACATATTGCTGTGTTGTATTTCCCTGTAATCTGCATTAAACTCACCTCAATTCTCCGATGGATTTTAACATGCAAGGAAGGGAGCTACATTAAACTTATGGTTTATTTTCCATGGGACGGGAGCGGTCTTGTCTGGAATGAATATTGCAGGGACAACTACAAGGTAATTCCCACAGGCAGCAAAACTGGAAGGGCAATAATATTTTTCTCCGGCAACGGTCTTTACTTCCCGAACACAAAAGAAGAGTTCACCGAAAAGGTAATCCGTCAGAACCGCTACGAATGGGAGAATATCTCATCTGACAGGCTCATAAGGCAGCACTACGAGCTGGTTATACTCGTCCGGGATGTCTACAAGCAATGGTACGTGAACGGCATCAATCCCAGCTATAACAGTGTGGACAAGGTAGCAGGACTTTTACGGGAGATAACTTCGGGCTTTGAGGTTACGACATGCGGCAGCTCTGCAGGAGGTTATGCGGCGGTACTGTTTGCTGGCCTGATGGGTGCTGAGAGGTTTTTCTCGATTTCGGGGCAGTTCTCGATAGTGGATCAGGTTGCTGAGGAAAAAGCTCCATTTGTGTACTATAATGCTTCACACTCAGACAAGAACAAGTACTATGACATAAGCGTAATTACACATAGGGGGGGGGGGTATTACCTTTGGCCTTCTGAATGCGAGATAGACAAGGCACAACATGAACTCGTAAAAGACAACCCAACCCTAACAATCCTTCCGTTCAAGACAAAACAACATGGCAGTACAATTCCAAGCTACTGTTTCCCGTATTTACTTTCACGGACAAAAGAAGAGCTTTCCTCAATACTAAGCAGGGTCAAGCATGATACACCCATCAACCCGCATTTCTTTGCGTTCAGGATAATGCCGGGCTTTACGTTCGTCCGCTATGCAGGGGAGTGGCTGATACGCAGGGCAGCAAGATATATCGTGAAACCATTCATGAAGATACTGAGGCTTTAACGCTGATATTTGAGTGGGAGTTCGAGGCCGTTACGTTCGAGCATTTCCCGGTCAGTGAAGAGTCTAGGCAGTTCACCCTCACACGCAACAGCCCCGTCATGAAGAATTACCGCCCTTGAGCACACATCAAGTGCCATGTCCAGGTCATGCGTCGCGAGGATTACGGCCTTGTCCGTCCCACGAAGGAAGTCGATTACCCGCCTCCGTGCTCGTGGGTCAAGCCCTGCAGTTGGTTCGTCGAGTGCCAAGAGCTCAGGGTCTGAGGCCAGTATTCCCGCGAAAGAGACAATGCGCTTTTCGCCGCCTGAGAGCCTGTGAGGAGGACGGCCAGCAAGGTGTGAGACTCCCAGCGAGGCAAGTACACTCATTGCGCGTTCATGGGCACGTGATGGCTTCATTCCCCCTGCAACGAGTGAGAACGCTACATCCTCAAGGACTGAGGGCATGAGCAGCTCGTCATCTGCATTCTGGAACGTCAGGCCGGTATTTTGCCGCAAGACTTCAGAGCCTTCACGACCCCTGAAAGATATTCGCCCCTCCTGAACTTCAAGAGCCCCGGCAATTTGGAGCAGCAATGTCGACTTCCCTGACCCGTTCGCACCGGCTAAGGCGACTTTCTCCCCGTCATTCACCGAGAGACTTACGCCACTAAGTGCCTCATGGCCGTCCGGGTATCTGTAGCGCAGGCCGTCAACCTCAAGCATAGTTCAGCACCATCACACCCGCAACATAGAACATGAACCCCGCAATCATGGCCGCATCTCTTGAACTGAGCCCCACACTCTCTGACTGCATGAACCCCCTGAAGCCTCCCCTGCACTTCACCGAACGCACCATGTTTTCCGAACGTTCCGAGCTCTGTATCAGCACTGAGGCCGTAATATACGCGAACACCCGGAGCTTCGCCAGCCCCCTGAGCCCCGGTGCCCTCAGTCTCACTGAGACCAACGCCGCCGAAAATCTCCCGTGCATTATGTGTATTCCCCTCAATGTCAGGAGTATGAGGACTCGCAATTTTTCGGGAATGCCAAGCGACACAAGGGCAGAATATACACCTGAAGTCCCAAGAGGCAGAACAAAAGACGAGAACGCTACGTATATCATGTTCATACGGAGGGCGATCAACATTCCCATGATGAGGCCGCCGCGAAATTCCGGCCATGTCAGGGCAAGAGTGAGAGTCATTACGGCATTAAGGGCGTTGAGTTTCAGGAGGTGTGAGTGTGTGAACTTCCCAGACACGACAAGCATTAACGGCAGGACTGAGGCAAGCACTAGGGCAGGCAGTGAATCACTCACTGAGACAGCAAGGGCATAGCTCACAGAACATAGCATCACTACGGCAGGACTACGTGAAGTTGAGGCCGGGACATTCTCACGGGGAAATTCGAGGGTATAAGCGTCTGTAGTCATGAGAGGAACTCCGGCATTACCCGTTTCAGCCATGAGACAAGGAACAAGGTTACTGCCCCCTCAATGACTGCAAGGGGAATGTGCGCAATCACAAGGAGCTTCACAGCACCGAGAAAATTCCTGTCAGTCAGTCCCAGTAATGCCCCGGCAATCAACGCACCCATAATCACAGCAAGTGCTCCGGCCATGAACGAGAACACCATAACGCGGAACTTCCCCGTACCTTCACGCACTGCCCTGCCGAACATGATGTGTGTCATGAGTGCCGGAAATGCCATCGCGAACGTGTTAGCCCCCAAGACAGCAAGCCCCCCGAAGTGGAAGAGCAATGCCTGCAACAGCAACGCCACGAATACCGCCGGGAATACTGCCTGCCCAAGTATCAGGCCCATAGGAGCAATCAGTGTCAGGTGAGTGGATGACGGGCCAAACCTGACGTTCACGAGTGAGGCAAGAAAGAATGCCGAAGAGATTAATGCTGTCCTGACGATTTTGTCAGGCTCAGTCTTCTTCAGGCCGTAAGATATTCCTGCAATGCTCCCTGCCCAGCCCGCAACAAGAACGCTCCCGGATAATATCCCCTCGCTTATGTGCATTAGTGCCTCCTCCTGTGAACGAGCAACGCAATGTTGAAGATTATGCTGACTCCCAGCAACGCCCTCACGAAAATATCACTGCCTCCCGCCTCACTCACGGGTAAAGCTCCCTCACTGCCTCCGAGAAATTCCGGGGTAATGTCGAGTTCTGCTGTGCACTGGTGGCCTTCCTCATCACGTACTACAACCCGCCACGTTCCCGGAACATCAGGGACGAACGCAAACCTGCCCTTCCCGTCGGTCCTTCCTGTTTGAGCCGCGAACCTGTCATCTTCAGGTGAGTAGACTTTAGCCTCCCTGTAGCTCATCATCTCGCCGGTCGAGTACATGAACTCAAGAGCAACTGCCTTCATTCCCGACTGCCTCCAGCCCGTGCCGTGAGCATCAGCCGCGCCGCAAGAAAGCATCAGGCCAGCCACCAGAGCCAGCCCGATGATGGTTGCCTTCCTCATTCCGAGACGGTGAAGAGAAGGAATGCCCGCAGGTTCAGAGCGTCATATTCGCCCTCAACGCCGGGCAATCCTCCCTGTGATGCGCGTATTCCCCACCAGCCGGGGGCAGTGATCTTCACGTGAGCTTCTCCGTTCTCGGCTTCGGTGTAATATGCGTAGGTGTTCTCATATTCGGGGGCGAAACCGTCATAGCTTGCCCACACAGGCCCGGTATAAGGCTGTCCGTTGAGGAGTATGCGAACGTGGAAGTATTCGCCGGGCTTAGCGTCTGCAGGGTTGGTGATTGGGATGATTTCGAGGGGGTGGCCTAAGACCTGGGCAAAATTCTTGTCGTCATGTGAGGCGTTGAAGATTGCCTTTGCGTATTTGTCGTACTTGTTCGCTGATATGACCTTGAGACCCTGAGCTTCAAGCTCCCTGCGTGCCCCGGATTTCCCGCCCTCGTTGGTTACGCACCATGACTCGCCGTCCTTCATGGCCGCAAGAATCACTGAACCCGATAGATCCTTCGGGGTAACGGTGAAGTCAATGCATAGCTCTGCATCATTGGCCTTCAGCTCGGAGGGAATGAACTTGCCTCCCTCAATGATGCCTGCCTTTACGCGTGAAAGTATCTCGACCTCTTCGGGGACTATGAACTTGTGGGCTGACTGTACCGTAACGTGAAAGGGAGTGCCTTCCTTCATGGCTGAGTCTTTGGCCTTGATGGTGAGCTCGTGTGAGAATGACGGTGTAATGCAGAGCGTGAGAATGAATGCTACTGTGAGTAAACGCTTCATGGTAAAGAAAATTCCTCCGTTGTGAGAATTTCAAGCGGGCCCGCTCTTAACGGAGGAAATAATAACACACTCTTGATGAAAAATGTTACTGGTTATTCCTGTTCTTCCTCGATGCTCTGCCTCGCTATCCTACTGTACGAGAACACACGCATTCCCTCACGTTCTGCTGTCTCCTTCATGGCCTGGTATTCTCCGGGGTTGTCCATGAGCCTCGTAATCTCGCGCTGAATCTCGGCGGTGCTGTTGTGCCTGAGAAAACGAACATTGCCTCCCAAGTCAACATGTTTAGTCCCGTCCCATTCCTTGCAGAACATGGGGACACCCAGACCCGTAACCTGCTCCCAAAACACCGAGTGCCTGCCCGGAAAAACTACAAGGTCTGAGGCCGCAAAGTACTTGTAGGTTTCCCTGCCCTCGACATATTTCACGTACTGGACTATTTCCCCGTCAACCAAGGCGTTGAACCTTTCCCGTAATTCCTCAACGACCGGCCCGAAAACTATCAGCCTTATGCGCTGGTTAATGGTGTGGATGTTCCTCACTGCCTCCATGAGGAAGAGTGTCTGTGCTTTGGCGATGTCTATTTTCCCGCCGGTCATGACGAGGAAATCATCAGGAGCTATTCCGTACTTCTCACGGACTGACTTCCTGACTTCGGGAGCTCTTGCTTCGGCCACAAGGTCATCATCTGCTCCCATAAGTAGGAGCTCGCATTTCTCCGCCGGAATCTTGTAGACGTATTGCAAATAATCTACCCTTGCCGGAAGAACACCGTAGAATTTCTTGACGTAGGGTATTAGTGCCCTTGATTCCCTTGAAGTCCTGCCGAGAATGCGGTTTATCTGGAACTTGATGCTCCATTTTCTGCCGCTGTTGGAGAAATCGTTATGGTTGTCTGCATATGCCGTTACGTTCTTGTGCAGCTTGAGGTATTCAGTTATCGCGCTTGTGTTGTGGTTGAGGCCGTGAATGAAAAGTATCTCAGGGTTGAGCCTGTCTATTGCCCCGTAAAGGTCATCATAGCCGAGAGTATACCTGTCCTTGCCGTTAAGCGGAAGACGTATCAGCCTCACGCCGTCCTCGTTGATGTAGTCGTATCTGTCTTCAGGGACAAGCCCAATACTCCCCTGTGCGTCAACCGACCATCTTGTGGTTATCACCGTAACGTCATGGCAATTTTTGCGCTGCCATTTCGTGAGGAGGTTCTCTTGGTACGTCCAACCGTCATAGAAAGCTCCGGGCTGAATATGAACTATCCTCATAGCCCGGCCTCCGAGCTATGTCTTGAGTTGTCTGCTAGATGGGAATAATTAGGGCGATGTGCGATGTGCGATGTGCGATGTGCGATGTGCGATGTGCGATTGTACACAGCCATCATTTTGATGTCAATCTCCTTCTGAAATATTTTTGCGGCTCATAAATTCATTGCCTACTTGTGAATGTCAATAATATCACATGAGGATACTGTGGGGATTTGAAAAAAAGAAATTTTCTGATAATCTTACGGAAATTCAGCAAGGGAGGAAAATTATTCATGTATGAGATAGTCTTAATACGTCATGGCGAATCAGCATGGAACAAGGAAAACAGGTTCACAGGCTGGACGGACGTACCCCTTTCGGACAAGGGAGTCGAGGAAGCTCGCTCGGCAGGAAAGCTCCTCAAGGCAGAAGGGTTCGCGTTCGACTATGCATTCACCTCGGTGCTCAAGAGGGCAATCAAGACGCTCTGGCTCGTCCTCGAAGAAATGGACAGGATGTGGATACCGATACAGCACTCCTGGAAGCTCAACGAGAGGCACTACGGGGCACTTCAGGGACTCAACAAGGCCGACACTGCCGCAAAGTACGGTGATGCACAGGTCAAGATCTGGCGCAGGAGCTACGACATTCAGCCGCCCGTACTCACGAAAGACGACGAGCGTTACCCCGGCCATGACCCCAGATATACCGGCCTGAGCGATTCTGAGCTGCCATTGACTGAGTGCCTAGCTGACACTGTAGCCCGTGTTGTCCCCTACTGGAACGAGACCATAGCACCCGCCATAAAGTCAGGGAAGAAGATCATCATTGCGGCACACGGAAACTCATTGCGCGCCCTCGTGAAATACCTCGACAACATCTCGGAGAAGGACATTCTTGAACTCAACATCCCGACAGGTGTTCCGCTGGTCTATGAGCTTGACGAGAACCTAAAGCCAATATCCCACAGGTATTTGGGGGACGCTGAGGCAATCGCTAAGGCACAGGCAGCAGTAGCCTCACAGGGAAGCGCGAAGAAGTAGGAGTGATTCAACATGCATCTTTCGGACAGGATAAAGGCACTCAAGATCTCGCCAATAAGGAGGCTGATACCCTATGCTGACGCGGCAAAGGCAAAAGGCAAGAAGGTATACCACCTCAACATAGGACAGCCCGACATAGTAACGCCCAACGAGTATTTCGAGGCCATCAGGAACTTCCACCCAAGCACGATAGCCTACCAGCCCTCACAAGGCATCAAGGAACTCCGCGAGGCAGTCTCAGGCTACTACAAGGCAATGGGAGTCCCGTATGAGCCCGATGATATATACATCACCTGCGGGGGAAGCGAGGCCCTGCAGTTTGCGGTGATGATACTTTGCGACCCTGGCGATGAGATTCTTGTGCCTGAACCGTTTTACGCCAACTACAACACTTTCGCGAAGCTGGCACTGGCGAAGCTCACACCGATTCCCACAACGGCAGATACAGGGTTTCACCTTCCGCCGGAGAACGTCATAGAGAGCCTCATCAACAGCAAGACGCGGGCATTCTGGATCTCACACCCCTGCAACCCGACGGGAGTAAGCTACACTCCTGACGAGATTCACATGCTCTGCAGGCTGGCGAAGAAGCACGATATATTCATCATTGCCGACGAGGTCTACAGGGAGTTCATCTACGAGGCCGGGGACTTCATGAGTTTCGGCGAGGTTGAGGACGCAAGGGACAGGGTCATAATGGTCGACTCGGTGTCTAAGCGTTTCAGTGCGTGCGGAATAAGAATCGGCTGCATTGCCATCAAGAACAAGGAATTTCTTGCGGAAGTCATGAAGCTCTGTCAGGGTCGTCTCAGCGTCTCGGCAATCGAACAGGTAGGAGCCGCCGCACTCTACAGCACTCCCAAGAGCTACCTTCAGGAGGTCAACAAGGAGTACAAGATGCGCCGCGATGTCCTCTACAGGGGCTTGAAGGAGATTGACGGCGTGGTGTGCCATGAGCCGAAGGGAGCGTTCTACACTATGGTGAAGCTGCCTGTTGACGACTCGGAGAAGTTCATCATCTGGATGCTGGAGAATTTCGACATCAACGGTGAAACTACAATGGCGGCACCAGGATCGGGATTTTACGCACAGCCCGGCTTGGGAATGGACGAGGTGAGGATGGCCTATGTCCTCAAGAAGGAAGACCTCCAGAAGGCACTAAACATTCTCAAGAACGCGCTTGCAGTATATCCCGGACGTGCTGAGGCAATCAAGGCATAAGATAGTGAAGTAATATCCCCGTCTGAGTTCTTGGGCGGGGAATAATTATGTATAAGGGAGGTTGACACGAGCGAAAATGTGTGCCTATAATTGTCAGCAGTCAGCAGTCAGCAGTCAGCGGTCAGCAGTCAGCAGTCAGCAGTCAGCAGTCGCTTCTTGCGCCGTGTTACAGGTGCTGTATTCCGCAGATTAACCAAGCTATATAGGACTATTCAGCGTTACCCCTTCAAGTTATCACTCAGGCATAAACTCAGGAACAAGAATTTCACTCTCATAGCCAAAGACTGCACAGGTGCATATCTTCTTCATGAATTGGGATTGCGTTTCGACACCCCGACGGTAAATTTGTACTTCACTGCCCCGGATTTCGTGAAGTTCTGCAGAAGGCTTGAACATTACCTCAGCCTTGATGTGTCAGAGTGCACGGACACAGAGGGTCTCATACCCGAAAAATCTTACCCTGTAGGAAGTCTTGGCACGGGGGAGGACGAGATACACATACACTTCATGCACTACAAGAATTTCCAGCAGGCAAAAGAAAAATGGGAGGAACGCAAGAAACGCATTCACTGGGATAACATGTTCTTCATCATGACAGATGGCACAGGCTCAAGCCCGGAAATTGCCGGAGAGTTTGACGCGCTGCCACTCAGACATAAAGCCCTTCTCACGTATAGAGATCTTCCTGGCATCAAGTCAGCAATAAAGCTGGATATTCCTAACGCAGGTGAAAACGGAATAGGAGCTCCCCATTTGTTTGGGTTCAGGTCAAAGTTATCGGCAAGGCGTGTGATTGATGACTGGGATTATGTGAGCTTCCTCAACTCGTGAGGGATTAACGCAAAAAAATTCCCCCTGCTCATCTGCTGAACCGGGGGATTTGTCTTCTCTTCTACTTTCCTTCCGCGTCAAGTGCCGCATTGAGGGCACATACTGCGCAGGCTTCCTTCGCGTTGTGGACCGTCCCGCACTTCGGGCAGGTTACCATGTTGCTGTCGCTCTCTGCCGCATAGAGCCTGATACCGTGGCACTCAGGGCACTCGTAGATGTCAACGTGAACCCTGTCTGCCTTCAGGAATGCGCTTCCCATAGGATAGCCAGACTCCCTGAGCTTGAGGGCTTTCTTGCATGAAGGGCAAAGTTTCTCTGCCATTTTGTTCATCGCCTTCCTCAAAAATTTACGCAATTATATCACGTGTCTGTTCTCTTGGGATTTTTAGGGAACCATCCGCGGGCTACTCTCTTTTCCTGCTGTCTCAGCTCGTGAATGCTCCAGAGAAAGCAGAACCCTAACACTCCCACAATCCCCGAAAGTACATCATTCCCAATCATGAACGAGGCCATCACGCACGCAACACCCATTACTAGGAACAGCGGCCATATTCGCGCGGAAAAATAGTACTCACACTTTATCACGACAGGGTGAAATATCCCGATTATGACGAATGAAGACAAGCCTACGATTATTCCCGACAAGTTCACGCTAGAACACCTCCGGCACTCCGAGAACAAGGCGGCAGACCACGAACACTGCAACAGCGCATATCATGGCAGCACATGGCCGGGCAAATTTCCCCGTTAAGACCTTGCTCACCTGATACCCGGTGAAAGTCCAGAACGTCATCATTGCGGCATTCTCTAGGAAGACTAGAGCGGGCATCTTGTCGTAATCCAGAAAAGCGAACTCGTTAATCAGGAATATGTACGAGGCTATGTTGTTCACACTAACGAATGCATACAGCCCATAACCCGCCGCTATTACCGCAAGAACTCCCGGCCATGACGCTTTAACCCGCCCCGCAATCATCCCCCAGTGCAAGCCCAAGTGAACGCCCATAAGCACAAAGCTCAGGTACGAACACGAAAGGTGCGCAAGTCGTGCGAATGACGTTAATGCCTCAATGTTCAGCGCAGGGAAATTCTCGGACATTATGATTCCGCTGAATGCCGTTGTGATGAATGTGGCTGTCAGCGTCAGAGTTACCGCCGTCGAGACTGCCCGAAAGAGTGTATATTTCCCACTGAGTATTGCCCCGTACCACCGCCTGTTCAGCCATTGATGGACGAGGAATACACAGAACATGATGATGCCGTTGTACTCGTGAGCCTCCTGCCCCGTAACCTGTGAGGACATCTGAAGCATCAGTGCCAGCGTCAGGAGAACGTCAACAATCCGCCGTGAAGTCATTACGCCCTTCTCTTGCGTTCCTTGTCGATTGCCTCCCAGAGACCCAGCAGGTACTCAGCCCCAAGAGCACGGTCATAGAGCCCGTAGCCCGGCCTTCCTTTCTCGTCCCATATCATGCGCCCATGATCCGGCCTCACGTAAACGTCAGGGCATGTCTCGTATACAGCCCTCACTATCTCGTAGAGGTCAAGGTCGCCGGTTGATGAGAGATGCGCCGCCTCCCTGAACTTGTGATGACCGAGATACTTCACGTTCCTGATGTGCATTGCCCCGATCCTGTTCATGCTCCCGAAGTGCCGGATTATTGCCGGTATGTCGTTGTCCGGGCTTGAGCCTAATGAGCCGGTGCAGAGGCAGACAGTGTTAGCCGGTGAGTCATGGAGGGCAACTATCTTGTCGTAGTCCTCCTGTGAGTGCGCAATTCGTGGCAGCCCGAAAATCGGCCATGCAGGGTCGTCAGGGTGGCAGGCCATCTTCACACCCACTGACTCACACACAGGGATAACGGCATCAAGGAAGTACTTGTAGTTTTTGCGGAGGTCGTCGGGTGTCATTCCCTCGTACTGCTTTAACGTTGTCTCAAGGAGCGCGAGCCTTTCGGGTTCCCAGCCGGGGAGTGTGAAACCCTGTGAGTCTTCCGCTGTCTTCCTGACGATTTCGAGGGGCCCCATGTCGCCGAGCTCCTTCTCGTCAAAGTAGAGCGAGTTGCTGCCGTCCTCCGGGATTTCGCGGGCAAGGTCTGTCCTGAGCCAGTCGAACACAGGCATGAAGTTGTAGATGATGACCTTCACACCATAACGCGCTAAGTTCTTGATGGTCTCGATGTAGTTGGTGATGTACTCGTCCCGTGAAGGAAGACCCATCTTGATGTCCTCGTGAACGTTGACGCTTTCGATTACTTCAAGCTCAAGTCCTGCCTCGTGAACTTCATTGACGAGCGCGGAAATCTCCTCGTCAGTCCAGAGAACACCTGCGGGCTTGTCGAGCAGTCCCATGAGCCCCGTTACTCCGGCTATCTGCTTGATGTACTTCAGGGGGATAGGGTCTGCTTTGCTTCCGTACCATCTGAATGTCATCTTCATGGAAAGTTATACCCTCCTGTTAATTTTTGTGGATAAAATCATTATATATCACCCCAAAAATGAAAATGTTATAATTTCCACAGACTGAATACAAATCAAGAAAGAACTTACCCAATGAAACGTGTATCAATTTTTTCACTGTTAGTTGCGCTCGTTCTTTTGTCTTGTGCGGCCTTTGCGGCTACACAGTCGTTCCACCACTTCTCGCTCTATGTCCCTTCTGACTGGAGGGCTGAGGAAGTAGATGTAGGGGATGTACGTCTCTATGACAGGTATGCGGATGAGGAGCAGATATATGTACGTGTGAACGCAACCGACAGCTCAACGCTAGAAACACATGCAAGGGCACTATACAACACGTACAGTGGCCGGAACTTCACGAGGGACAACAACCGCTACACGTTCACCTACGACTTCAACGGCCTGACATGGACGGGTATAGTGTTCGACAACCAGACCAACAGCGCGCTCACCTCAAGTTATTACTGCTATATGTCCGTAACGAATGACACAGACGCTTCGGATTTCGGGGATGTTTACGCGTCAATCCGCATCAACTCCGGCGGTGGTGGCAGCAGTGGCGGCTGTAACTCCTAGGCAATGGCACTTGTCCTACTCCTCGCAGGTCTCGCATTCTTCAGGAAGAAGTAAAACCATCACAAATTGCAAAGGCTCTCCAAACAAGACGGGGAGCTTTTGTTTCCCGTAAAATAGTGGCAAAAAGTATATTTGATAAACATGGAATTATAGTATAATAACTTGCAAATAAATCCATAAAATAAAGGAGGAAAAAATTTATGGCGGCACTAAAATTGTCAAGTCAAGTCAAGTCAAGTCAACCTGTTGTCTGCCTTCTCGCCTGACCGGGCATAACCCCCATAAAGAAGTCCCCCCCTAGAACGAAATCATAGAAGAGTTCCACGCGCAAGGAAGCAGTTAAGTATTGCCTGAAATTTTGGGCAATGGTCAAGACAATTAAGGAGGAACTAATCTATGAAGCGTGTAATCATGTTTTCCCTTGTTATTGCGCTGGTGCTTGTGTCATCGTCAGCGTTTGCGACACCACAGCAGTTTGCAGGTATGCTTGGAGAGGTTGCTATAGGCGTTGATGTTCCCGACAACTGGAGAGCTGTAAAGGCTACCACCAGAAACACCGCTGATAACACAGAAGTCCCCTGTGTTAGACTCACAGACAAGTCTGATGCGGACAGGTGGTTCTGGATATTCCTTGCATATGCCCAGAATGACCAAGGCAGTGCTTTAACATTGCGTCAAGTTGGCAACAACATGCTTGCAGCTTATGGTAATAGGAATTCCCGCAGGGTAGATGATGAGACAAATGACGGGTATTATTCCTTTGAGTTTTTCGTTGATGCTGTGGCCTATCGGTATATTTTCATGGGCAAGGACTACGACAGCCGGATAAAGGCAGGATACTACCTTACGTACCAATATTCGTATGATACTCTCGACTCCACAGAGGTAAACGCAATTATGTCCAGCATAACGATTGACGGTGCAGGCGGCACTACGGGCGGCGGAAATAATACTGGCGGCAGGACAGGTACTAATGGCGGTACTGGCACAGATGGCGGCACGGCAGCAGGCGGCAGTTCTGGCGGTGGCTGCAATTCCGGGGCAGCGGCACTTGTCCTACTCCTCGCAGGTCTCGCATTCTTCAGGAAGAGATAACGCGTTCACGTTCACGAAAATTCAGGCTCTCCGTGAGAAACGGGGGGCTTTTCTTTTTCGGCGTTAAAGATAATCCCGCAAAGTACCGAAAAATTACACGAGACAAAGGCATCAAGTTAATCTTTCAAGAAGGAGGAGCGTAAAAATGATTGGCAGAATATCAGGGCAGTACACCACCGAAGCCCTGAACGGCAAGAAATCAAGGCGCAGTGTGTCTTACAGCGGCGGATCTTTCACGGAGACCGACAACGCAAACATAAGCTCATTCGGTTCCCTGCTCGCTAAGGCAACGGCTGAGATGAAGAACATTCCCGATGTCCGCGAAGACGTGGTAGCTGACTTCAAGGCAAAAATCGAGTCGGGAACTTACAATCCCCCGCTGGACAAGCTGGCCGGTGTCCTATACATGGCCGGAATGCTTGACGCTGCAGAAGAGTAACATGCCATGCGCAAGGAAGTTGAGGAGCTGATTGACGCAGTCCTTGACGAGGCAGACTGCATTGATGACCTGATTGATGCAGTACGTGAGCAGAGGGAGGCAATGCGGAGGCGCGACACTGAGGCCGTGAATGCCCTCATGGATGAGATGCGTAATCTCTCGTTTGAGGCTCAATCACAGGAGAAGCTGCGCAACGACATAGCTTGCAGGCTCGCCAAAAAATTTTCGTGTGAGGCTAATGCAAGTTCTCTCGCGTCAGTCATGGATGATGACGAAAAAGAAGAGTTCAACGGGGCTGTGGATAGATTGACGCAGTCCGTTTTTGTCTTAAAGAGTGAAATGATGATATTGACCGGCCTTATTGACCAGCACGAACAGTATACTTCAATGCTCCTGTCTGAGTTCCGCAGGCTCAACGGGGATATAATTTCGCAGTCTGGTTCGGCTAATTTCAGGGGGTAGGATACTATGAGCAGTACATTCGGCGGCCTCGAAATGGGGAAATCCGCACTAAACGCGTTCAGGCTGGGGATGCAGACGGTCGGGCACAATATCTCGAACATGGACACCGAAGGTTATTCCCGCCAAAGGGTGAACTTCACGACCGTAACGCCGGAGAATATTCCCGGTGTTGGCCAGCTCGGTCAGGGAATGACTATATCCAGCATCGAGAGGATACGGGACGAGTTCCTTGACTTCCAGTTCCGGGACAGCCAGGCGACACTAGGCTACTGGGAAAAGATAAACGATCTCTACGACAACATACAGAACTACATATCAGAGCCTAATTCTTCAGGGATACGCTCGGCAATGGATACGTTCTTCACGAACATGCAGACCCTCCAGCAGACCCCGGAAGATGTCGCGACACGTCAGGCACTGGTTACGTCGGCAAACTCCCTAGGCTCAATGCTGGGAAACCTCATCGACAGCTTCAACACCTACAACGAGAGCATCAACATGGAGATACAGCAGTCGGTTAAAGAGGCCAACGGTATGCTTCACAACATAGCCGCGCTCAACAAGGAGATTTACGAGGCTGAGGCACTGAACCAGAACGCCAACGACTTGCGGGATCAGCGTGATGTGATAATAGACCGTCTCTCGAAGATGATGGATATAGCATACAATGAGCCGAAGGAGCATGACGGAATTACCGGCGAGTTCTTCCTGTCAGTGAACGGGAAAGTGCTAGTTCAGGGCAATAACGTAAGAGAGCTCAAGGCTCACGCGTTCATATGGGATAACCAGGTGTACTATGATGTTCAGGTTGCGGAGAATGAGTTTGACATAGTGGAGAACCCTGACGTAACAGAGGCACTTGCTACCGGACCTGAAGGAACGTATCAGCTTACTGTAGACCGTACAGCAAACGGCCTTGAATGGACTATAGGCGGCGGAAATGCCCACTGCCTTGAGACCTATGCGGTGAGATCATCGGAATTTGAGGGCGGGGTAATCCTCAACAGCGACAGCGCGGATATACCCTACAAGCTGCAGTTCAGGGTGCTTGACACAGACAACAAACCCAGCGTTCTCACGGTGAAGATCGACAAGGAGGGTACAGGCTGGAAGCTGAGAGCCGAGAAGGACGGAGTGCCTGAAACTGACTCGGACGGCAACGTTTTATCGACAACCATAACCGGGAATCTCACGGTTGATGACCTGGTGGACTTCATCAACTCGAAGGCTGACGATTTGACCGTTGGGGTTGACGCACGAAAGGACGGGAACGCAATAATCTTCACGGCTGATGCTGACAATTCCCCAGTGGAGCTCACGGATTACAGCGGAATGCTCGGCGCACTCACTGAGGCAAAGCGTGAACTTCTGGCCGTGAACATGAGGACAGACCCCGTGAATATTGATGACCCGCTGAATATTTCGGGCTCATTCAGGATTCAGGTCGGCACTCAGGGAACACGTGTAACCTCAAACAACTTCAGCGCAAATTCCGGCAAGGGACTTCAAGAGGGCGACATACTCAAGGCCATAAGCAGCGACGATGATACTTCACCGCGAAAGCACACGTTCAGGGTCGGGGTCTCAGGCGATCAGGTAGATTTTTCGGCGACATGGAACGCCTCAACGAGCAAGTGGGTTCTCAGCTCAGACTTGGGCACCAACATGACCGCAGGGAGCTCACTCACCGCGAAAGACCTAACTGACTTCATGGCCTCAACTTTCATGAAGGCCGGAAGTTCGGACAACCCTGCACTTTCAGGGATGAAGGTTACAACTGGGAAATCATCATCAGGGGTGATTACACAGTTCTATATTGAGTCGAGGGATAACTACCTTCTTTCGATCTCTGACGTTGAGGGAAATTTAGCCCAGTCAATGGGAATGGTCAACGAAAACCCGGTGATTACGATAGACGTAGAGAGTTCCGACAGCCTCATAACGATACGGAACAAGATAAACGAGAAATATCAGGAAGAGTTCGGCCTGACTGAGCCGGAACAGTGGGTACATGCCAGCGTGGATAACGGCTACCTTGAGATTTCAGCCAACGTTGCCGGTGAAGCCCAGAGGATTACGCTGATGGGCTCAGAGGACGGGAACATGCAGGTACTCCGCAGGCTTGGCCTCACGATGAACCAGCAGATCACTTCCGACATAATGGATGAGGACGGAAAATATATATCCAGTTTCCGGGAGATAGCCTACATTCCAGAGTCAGGGCTAGCGAAAGATGCATCATTCAGCCTTAACGGTGTACGCTATCTATCTTCCGACAACAAGATAAACATGGCCAGACGAATACCCTCATTGTCCGGGGACATAAGGAGCAGGTACAAGGCCGAAGAGCTCACGGAGATAAACCCCGGAATGTGGCTCAACCTCAAGAGTTCAGGAACGACAACGATAACAGTCCGTCATCACATACGGGACGGCTCGATTAAGGGACTTGAGGAAGCTAGGGATGAGATGATACCCAACCTCAAATCAGAGCTTGATGAAATGGCTTACGGCCTCGTCAAAACGTTCAACGCCTACCAGTATTCGGGCTACGGTGTTTCCGGCGACGTAACGACAACAGGGGTAGCATTCTTCAACCCGTTGTCCCACCAGTCAGATGCGGCGGCAAGGCTCAGTGTTACCGACCGTGTGAGCTTTGACCCGTCCCTTATAGGCGCGGCAATGGGCAAGAAGGACGAGAACGGCAAGGCAGTCTCAGGAGTCAGCGGAGGTTCAGGCGACGGAACTAATGCCTCACGAATGGTTGCCCTGAATTTCGCAAAGATACTTGAGGGCGGCACTATGTCCATTGGCGGGATATATGACGCAATGCTCTCACAGGTAGGCACTGAGGCAGGACACGCAAAGCTCATGTACACGACTGAGGCCACAGTGTCAGATCAGATTGACTCACAGAGGCAGGCTTGTTCGGGGGTTAATCTCGATGAGGAGCTCATGGACATGGTCATACTGAACAGAGCTTTCGGGGCAATGTCGAGATACATCACCACGATGGACGAGATGCTGAACACGATAATTAACGGCATGGGGCTTGTGGGCCGATAATTTTTCCAGAGCCCGCCGGGAAATGAACACCCTCCTGAAGGAAGCGGGAGGGGATTTTTTTTACGCAGAGGAGAAAGATCAACCATGTACAGCCGCTTAACGACAGCAACAATGTATGGCAGCCTGATGGACTCGCTCTCACAAAGCCAGAGGAACCTTCAGGAACTGCAGAAACAAATAGCGACAGGCAACAAATATAACAAACTTTCCGACAACCCTTCGGCTGTATCGCGCTCTCTTTCGGTACAGTCCGCCCTGAATGCCAACGACAAATACCAAGCCAACACAACCAACGGAATAACTATGCTGCGTTATGCTGACAGCGCATTGAACAACGTCCTGGATGCCGCCCAAGCCATAAGGTCGCTCATCATTCAGGCAGGTGATGGCGCATTGAGCTCCGACCAGCTTGAGGACATAACGGCACAGATTGAGGCCAACAAGAAGATCATGATGGACAATCTGAACACGAAGGTAGCAGGACAGTACCTTTTTGGCGGGACTGACACGAGCACCAAGCCGTTCGTTGAGATGCCGGACGGGAGCATCCAGTACCAGGGCACGGACGAACGCATAAAGTACGCAGTCAGTGAGAGCCTCCTGGGTGATGTCTCGTTCACAGGGAGCGACATTGTACCGGAGAATGAGGACAGCTACTTCATCTGCTCACACTATGTCCCGCTTGACTGGGAGTGGACGGGCCGGGAGGAGAAAGTGCAAATCACAGTAGGAACACGTACGCTCTCGGTCTTTATCCCGGAGGACTGGAAGGATTCAGACTACAACAAGACCAACACTGACGACGTGAATTATTCCGACAGTAACGGCTACAGGGATCCCAATGAGGTAACGGGGATAAGCCTTCAGGACTTGGCCGACATAGTGAACAGCTCACTTGAAGAGCAGGGCGCGGATATGTTAGTGAGGGCGTATATCGAGAAGGACTACGAGACAGGAAGGCAGCAGCTTTTCCTCAAGAGCAACACAGGCGAGAAGGTAGGCATAACCGGCTGGCCTGATACCGACTACATGCCAACGGAGGCCGAAATAACCACACTTGACATGAGCGCGGAAGACTGGAAACCCGCAGCAGGTGAAGAAGCATCGTTCAGCATCATGATCGGCAACAACCCCGACACAAAGACAACCGTAACCATCACCAACACCGACACTATAGAGAGCATCGCAAAGAAAATCAACGACATCAACGGGATATTTGCCCGGACCTCGGCGGACGGTAAAAGCATAGTCATAACCGCTGAAAGAACCGGCGACCTCCCGGAAGACAGGTTGCACGTTGACGAGGCAAAAGAGGCACTTCACTACCCATCACTGACTATAACCGCTGAAGGAAACGCCCGAAAAATTTTCGACCTCCCCATAGACAGCACTACAGGCGAATACAAGAGCGACTCCATTACGGCAAAAAGTGGCAACAGACTTCTTGATCACAGCCATATGGACGTTTTCGACGTTCTGGGAATGGAGACGGCCATGAAGAGCCGTGAACTGGGAGTTAATGACACAATCACCGTAGCAACTGGCGAGCAGCTTCACTGGAGGGTCTCAAGCGGAGGGAAAACCGCAGACATAAAGCTCAACGAAGGGACATACACGCTTGAAGAGATAGCCTCACGCCTCAAGAATGCCGGGGCAGGATGGCTTGAGGTTACCCTAAGTGAGGACGTAAAAGACGACTGGGGCAGGGGAACTCTCGACAATGAGGAGAAGACTCAGAGGCTCGTTATTCGCGGTTATAATGGCGAGCAGGTTCTATTCCTCGACATGAACGGGAGCAATTACGCTGACAAGCTGGGACTGTCTACAGCCTTGAGGACTGACGCATATACTGACGACAAGGCAGGTACTGGCACAAGATGCGTGAACTTCCCTTCAGCTCCTTGCGTTGATGACAACGTAGGAATACCACTGCGCGTACAGATGAACTGCGGAATGTATTATGACGTGAACATAAGGAAGGCAGATGTTGTTGACCCTAATACCGGCTTTGTAGACAGGGCTCTTGTCATGCAGGAGATAGCAGACCAGGTGAACGAGCTTGAAGGTCATGACATTATGGGCTTTGTCCAGCACGTCGACGCAAACGGGAAAGATATAGACGGCTCATGCGCAATATACTTCCTTTCAGGGGAGGCGTTCACTGTTGTGGATATGCCGTTCACTGACCCTGAATGGAGCGATTATTCCGGCGGTCTTGCGGCACAGATGGGCATTCATGGCGGCGTAACCTCAAACCTTCAGCAGACATTAGTACCAGTGAAGGACAATGATAAGTTTGGGGATACTCTGGACAGCGACGGAAATATAGTTGAAGGCGCATACACGAAAGCAGGAAAGACTTTCAGGGACGGAACTATACGCTTCTCGAACTTGGCTCACAGCGTCGAGATTGACGTTAGCGCGAACGACACGGTGAAGGACGTTATCGACCGTCTCAGGACACAAGCGGGCGACTGGCTCTACGTGAACTACTACGACCAGCACATGGGCAACACCGCAACCCGGAATACTGGCGATTATCCCCTGATCTCTCTCTCATCGGTTGACGGCTCGGCTGTGAATGTCCTTGACGTTAAGGGGCACATTGCCGAGGATGCTTTAGGGCTCAGCACGGCAGTTCAGGGACGCTTGAACGAGGACGGTACTGGCAGCGGCATAATGTCCTTCGAGTGGGACATAGAGAACCAGACATTCCCGGCTGACACGCTCAGCATCACCGTTGCAGGGTACACACACACGATAGACCTTACGGCATTGAGGGACGTTACGACGGACAACAAGATCAAGGCTGATGATGTTGTCGAGTTCATCAACGCAAGAATGCAGGACTATGACGTTAAGGCCGAGATTAACCAGGACGGCGAGATAATGCTTTGGTCGCCAAGAGGGTACTCCGTAAAATCACGTTTCGGCGACAAGGCATCAAGCACAGGAAGTATAGACTACACAAATATTCTTCTAGTTCAGCCTTTGAGCCTGACTGTCGGGGATGAGACATATACGGTTGACCTTACGGGAGCCGACAGCATTGCTGACGAAAACGAAAGAGCCAACAAGATAGCCAGCCTCATTAATGGCGAGCTTGGGGGAAAGGGGATAACTGCCACAGTTGACGGGAGCAGCAAGAAGATAATGCTGAGCTCTTCAGGCGGAGGAACTGTCGAGGCTTCCTA
Source organism: Synergistaceae bacterium (assembly GCA_017405525.1). Classification (GTDB taxonomy): domain Bacteria; phylum Synergistota; class Synergistia; order Synergistales; family Aminobacteriaceae; genus JAFUXM01. The sequence goes on along the minus strand of JAFRAH010000038.1, from coordinate 74,170 downwards.
CACGGACAACATTACGGCTGACTTCCTCGGCACTGACACTTCGGACAGGAGCTATTACCGCGGAGGCTACAACCTTGAGGGCAGTGCGTCAACCAGAGGCATAACCGCAGGCGACATGTACAGCACCGGGATCCACGCCCAGAACGCCACAATCAGGAGCGGGGCTAACACAATGAGGCAGAACGGCTTCGGTGTCATCAACGACGCAATAGCCGCAATCGAGGCAGGAAACAGGGACGACCTATCCGACAAGATGCTTCCCAGAATTGACAGCTTCATCAATAATATTCTCTCAGCCATGGCCGAAAACGGAGCTCTTCAGGCACGCTACACCTACAACAATGAACGCCTCGTAACTGAAAGCTCAATCATGACAGAGCAGTATGACGACATCATGAAGATTGACCCAGCCGAGGCAATCTCTAAGCTCATGGTTGCCGACTACATGTATCAGGCCAACCTTGCCATGATTGGGAGGCTCATACAACCGACACTCCTTGATTTCCTGAGATGAAGTGAGCCACTTAATGCTCCCTCCATTAATTGGGGGGAGTTTTTTTGTGTCGCCCTGAAATTCCGGGACAAAAGAAAATCCCCCGGCCATGTTTCAGGCAAGGGGACGTGAAAATTATTAGGTTACCTTCCTAGTGCGTGGTTCTGCGCAATAAGGTCAATGAACACCAAATCCTCAGTGCCTGTATTCTTCAGGGCATGAGACTCACCGGCAACCGCTATCGTTACCGACTGAGGCCCTACTATGTACTCGTTCCCTTCCCCGTCAGTGAAGAGACCCTGCCCCGAAAGGATTATGTACGTGTCCTCGTTCGCTTCGTGGCGGTGAAGTCCTATGCTGTCTCCCGGCTTCAGCGTCATTAGGCCGATCTCCTTTATGGCCTGGTCTTCGGTGGCCTGCTCGCGCCTGAACGCAAACTTCCCGTAAAGTATGCCGTCTCCTGTACCTCCTGCATGTTCGGTGTTTCGGTCAAAGAGTTTTTCGGCCGGGAAGAACTGGGGCGTTGGGCTTGACGTTATGGCTTCGAGGTTAGCGGCGGCGTTCTTGGCGATTATGTCGAGGAACACCAGATCTTCACCGTAAAGGTTGGCCAGACCGTGAGACTGTCCGGGGCGCGCTATGGTCATGTCGCCGGGCTTCACTACCCACGCATTGCCTTCACCGTCCGTGAATATCCCAGTTCCCGAAAGTATCAGGTAGGCATCTTCATTGTCCTTGTGTGAATGAAGTCCGATATATGCTCCGGGCTTGAGCGTCATGAACCCGATCTCCTTGATTGCGTCCTCATCGCGTGCATTGTCCCGGATGAACGCAAATTCCCCGTAAAGCGTCCCCTTCCCTCCGGCTACGTCCTCCTTGTTCAGCGCGGTAAGTTCCCCGGCAGTGTAGCACTGTCCATGCTTGACCGGCTCAGCATAAGCCAATGAGGCCATCACCGAAAGAATTAGTGTTGCTGCAAGAAATTTCCTCATGATGTACGAATTTTCCTCCTGTTCTGAAATTTTACTGCCAACATAATATCACGATATGAACTTATGCAGTGCTGTATAATCCACATAAACAGGGAGTGATTAAATTTTGGGCAGAGAAAGAAAACTATTCGGTACTGACGGGGTAAGAGACCTCGCAAATTCCGGCAACATGACCCCCGAACTTGCATTGAAGCTCGGAAGGTCATTCATCAGGTTCAATCATGGCCGGAAAATCGTCATAGGCAGTGATACGAGACTAAGCGGCAGAATGCTTGAAGGTGCTCTGTATTCCGGGATGAGCTCGGAGGGTGCTGACGTTTACCTTGCGGGGGTAATCCCGACTCCAGGAGTGAGCTGGGCGGTCAAGGCACTTAATGCAGACGGCGGGGCGGTAATCAGCGCGTCCCACAATCCGGCGGAGTACAACGGCATAAAGTTTCTTGGTTCTGACGGGTGCAAGCTCTCAGATGATGAGGAGCTGGCGATTGAGGACTTACTGGAGCAGGAAGGGCATAACACTTCGGGCAATGTCGGCAGGATACACGATGCCCCGGAACTCGTGAGGGATTATGCGCGTCATGTGTCCTCACTGCTTGAGCCTGATGCAGTGGTTGACGGCGTGGCTTTCGACTGCGCAGGGGGTGCTTCGGCTCTGAGCGTCCCTGTGATGGTGGAGAACACGGGGTTTTCGCGGCTCAACACACACATAATTGCTTGCGACTATGACGGCCTCAACATCAACAAGTCCTGCGGTGTAATGCACATGGACAATCTCACTGGCTACGTGAAGGCTAACGGGCTTTCTCTGGGCTTTGCGTTTGACGGCGATGCTGACAGGGTATTAGTCTCGGACAATCACGGGCGCATAATCGACGGCGACATAATCCTTTGGGTGCTTGGTCGTTGGCTGGCGAAAAGGAACATTTCCGGGAGCGACAAGGTAGTAGTTACTGTGATGAGCAACATGGCACTAGAGGCTCATCTTGCGGACGAGGGCATAACTACCCTTCGCTGTCCTGTGGGAGACCGCTACGTTCTTGAGACGATGAGGGCATCAGGTGCAGGGTTGGGCGGTGAACAGTCAGGACACATCATAGCCTCAGAGTTCACATCAACAGGTGATGGCCTGTGCACGGCAATGCTCTTCCTGAACGCGATTCACGACTTGGGCGAGGACACTTCAAGCCTCGTTGACCGTTTCGGGCGTTATCCCCAGAAACTCACGAACCTGACACTGAAGCGGCCTCGTGAGCTTGTCGACATGAAGGCAGTGGATGAGATTTCTGCGGAGTACCAGAGGAAAATCACGAACGGAAGAATTTTCATCAGGACATCAGGAACTGAACCACTATTGCGAATCCTAGTTGAAGCCCCTGAAAGCAATACGGTTGAGGAATTATCAGGAATACTTGCATCACGGCTTGAAGAATACTGCTAGGAGAGGAGAAGAAATATCATGACCGTGAAGAAATGCCTTTTTCCCGTTGCAGGACTAGGCACCCGATTTTTGCCCGTAACGAAAGAGATCGCTAAGGAGATGCTGCCACTGGTGAACCGCCCGATAATCTCATACGGTGTTGAAGAGGCTCTTGCGTCAGGCTGTGAGGATATAGTGATGATTACGGGCCGGGCCAAACGATCAATCGAGAATTATTTTGACCGTTCATTTGAGCTTGAGGACATGCTAAGGAAGCGCGGAAAACTTGAGCTCTACTACAAGATGATACGTATATCAGAAATGGCGGAAATCATGTACATCCGTCAGCGTGAGCCCTTGGGATTAGGCCATGCGGTATTATGCGGCGAACCAGTCTGCAAGGGTGAGTATTTCGGGGTAATCCTTCCTGACGACGTTTTCATCAATGACGATGACCCTGTGCTCTCACAGCTCATCAAGGTACACGAGAGACTTGGCGGCAGCGTGATCGCACTTGAGCATGTTGAGGATAGGGACGTTTCGCGTTACGGTATTGCGTCAGGTGAGGAGATAGAGCCGGGAGTGTTCAGGATTAACGACATGGTAGAGAAGCCTAAACTTGCGGATGCCCCCTCACGTTATGCGATTATGGGACGCTACGTTCTTTCGCCGGAGATTTTCCCGCTCCTCCACAACCAGCAGACAGGTGCAGGAGGAGAATACCAGCTTACGGACGCAATAAGGGAGCTCGCGAAGTCTGAGCCTGTCTGGGGGGTTGCGTATCGTGGACGGAGGTTTGACTGCGGTACACAGAAGGGCTGGCTTAGTGCGAACATCCAGCTTGCACTTGAGGATGATGAACTGCGTGATATGGTTCTGGACATACTGAAGAAGGATTAGCGGTGTTTTTTCCCTGCCCTCTCTGTGAATGGGGAGGGTTTTTTTGTGCATTAATGCCTGTGATAGAATAGTGGGCAGTCCGTGATACTGTATCTCACGGGTTAGGGAAGCCCCCGGCAGTTCGAGGCGGGGGGTTGTCGCTGAAAAAATTTCTTCCCCGCCTGAAGTGGGGTGAGAGCCGTGAAAGGTCTCGTTGAAATCCTGAAAGCCGTTGCGCTGGTATTGAAGTACCTCGCCGACGTAATCAGGGCAATCACGGAACTGATCCGCTCAATAAAGAACTAGTGCGCCTTTGACCATTTGTTGCAACTTGTTGTCGGTTGAGGGTGCGACCTCGGCTGATGACCAGTTGCTATGTCCGATGCTTCCCCGGACGCTTTCATTATAACATGCCACACATTGAAGGGATAACCCATAATGCAGAAAGTGTTTAAAGTCAGCGAGGCCTATTCAGGGGACGCAATGAAGGGATTAGCACGAATACACCCTGACGACATGGAGGCTCTGAACCTGTCCGAAGGTGATCTCGTCAGCCTCAAAGGACGCAGTACAACCCCAGCCCGAATACGTGCAGGAGACCGTGAGACAGGCAGGGGAATAATCCAGATTGACGGCCTCATACGCGAGAACGCCGGGGCATCGCTCGACGAGAATATCACCCTTGAGACTAGCATAACGCATCATTTCGCCGGAAGTGCAACCCTCCAGCCATTGGGGGACGTTAAGCTCACAGGACGCGAGAATGACGGGGAATATATACGCTCCATGCTCTCAGGTCAGGCAGTGAGTACCGGCGACAGGGTACGTGTCAACTTGTTCGGGACTCGTGTATGCGACTTCAGCGTTACGGCAACGACACCTGAAGGCATAGTAATAGTCGGCAAGGATACATACATCAACATACTGAAGCCCCTTGAGGTCAAATCAGCCCACAAAGTTACGTATGAGGACATCGGCGGCCTGAGCTCACAGATCCGAAAGGTCAGGGAGATGATAGAGCTGCCCCTGAGATTCCCCCAAGTGTTCGAGAAGTTAGGCATCCAGCCCCCACGCGGAGTATTGCTCTATGGTCCTCCAGGAACAGGAAAGACAGTAATAGCCCGTGCAGTCGCCAATGAGACGGATGCATGGTTCACCCACATATCAGGCCCGGAAATCATCGGGAAGTTCTACGGTGAAAGTGAGGAAAGACTCCGCAAAATCTTCGAGGAGGCTCAAGACAGAGCACCCTCAATAATCTTCATTGACGAGATTGACGCAATAGCCCCAAAGCGTGAGGACATGGGCGGCGAAAAACAGGTTGAACGCAGGGTAGTCGCCCAGTTATTGGCACTGATGGACGGCCTCAAATCACGGGGTCAGTTAATCGTCATCGGTGCAACGAACATTCCCAACTCGTTAGACCCGGCACTAAGGAGACCCGGACGCTTTGACCGCGAAATCTCAATACCCACACCAGACCGCAACGGAAGGCTTGAGATACTCAGGATACACACGCGCGGAATGCCACTAGCACATGACGTTGACCTGAAGAGGATTGCGGATCTCTCTCACGGTTTCGTCGGTGCTGACCTTGAGGCTCTCGCAAAGGAGGCGGCCATGTCATGCGTCAGGGATATTCTGCCGTTCGTGAACTTCCAGGAACAGGACATACCCTACGAGAGGGTTTCAGCCCTTGAGGTCTCAATGCGGCACTTCATGAACGCTCTGCTTGAGACTGAGCCGTCAGCAACACGTGAAGTATTCGTGGAGATACCTGACGTTACGTGGCAGGACGTTGGGGGGCTTGAGGACGTTAAGGACGAACTGATGAGGGCTGTAACATGGCCGCTGAAGTACCCTGAGATTTTCGGGCGTTACGACATTCAGCCAACGAGGGGGATATTGCTTCACGGTGCTTCAGGGACGGGGAAAACCCTTCTCGCCAAAGCACTGGCACATGAGAGCGGAATAAACTTCATCAGCGTACAGAGTGCAAATGTATTGTCGCGCTATCTCGGTGAAAGTGAACGGGCATTGAAGGACATCTTCCGCGTGGCGAAACAGGCAGCACCCTCCATCATCTTCTTTGACGGAATTGAGGCGTTATTCCCGGAACGCAGGGAGGGTTCAGGTTCGGCCTTCGCGTCAACAGAATCACGGCTGACCGGGCAGTTCCTCGCTGAAATGCGGGGCATCGAGGAGCTTAACGGCGTTACAGTTCTTGCGGCGACAAACAGGATTGACCTCATCGACAAATCACTGCTTGCACCGGGAATATTCGACCTCAAACTTGAACTCCCATTGCCGGACATCAAGGCACGCGCTGAAATTTTCGGTATATTGCTCAGGAAAAAGCCCCTAGCTGATGACGTGAATATCCCGGAACTTTCGGGAATGACTGAGGGATTAACTGGCGGAGATATTGCGCTGGTCTGCAGGAGGGCGGCCATGATTGCGCTGAAGAATGACGTTGAGCACTTCATGATGAGACGTGAGGACTTCGTGGCGGCATTGAGGGGCATCGGGCAATGATAGTTGAGATTGTCGCTGAAGAAGACCATGAACGCCTTGATTTATTCCTGACAGAGCAGCTTGACTCGACACGGACAACCATACAAAAACTCCTCAAGGCCGGGAAAATAAAGGGTGAGGGAGATATTCACCTTAAGGGCTCAAAGAAAGTAACAGCCGGTCAGAAATTCATTGCCGACATTCCCGAATCGCCAAACATAAACTACCTCAGAGCTGAGCCGGTTGATTTCGAGGTCGTCTATGAGGATCCTCACATTGTGGTCGTCAACAAGCCTGCAGGTCTCGTAGTCCACCCGGCACCCGGAAGCTGGCGCAATACCCTCGTGAATGGCCTCGTGTATCGTTACCCAGAGATCAAGGAGATACATAGCTGGCTCAGGCCGGGAATAGTTCACCGGCTTGACGGAGGGACTTCGGGGCTAATGGTTGTGGCCAGGACGGAAAAGATGATGGTGAAGTTGCAGAACATGTTCAAGGAACGCACCGTAACCAAGAAGTATATTGCCCTCGCTCATGGCTGCCCCGAAAGACGGGAAGGCATCTTATCCGGCCCAATCGACAAAGACCCGAACAACCCCCTGCGAATGATAATCTCAGAATCAGGCAAGCCCTCACTGACAGGCTACAGGGTACTATGGAGCATGAACGGTATATCCCTCGTTGAGTGCAGGCTCTTCACCGGCAGGACACACCAAATACGCGTTCACATGTCAGCATTGGGCTGTCCTCTTGTCGGCGACTCTCTTTACGGCGCACCTCCTGACGAGCAGCTTGGGCGGGTATACCTTCATTCGTGGCGGCTTGAGTTCGCTCACCCTGAGACAGGCGAGATGATGAGGTTTCGGCAGCCCTTGACGCTCGATTTCGGGGGCTATATCTGGAAGGTCAGGCATGGCGGATAATTCGACGCTCGACTACTACAACGAAAGGGCAGAACTTTACGCACAAAGCACGGTCAACGCCGACATGTCCGGGGCATGTGATGAGTTCCTGAAGATGCTTCCTGATGACGGGGCAATTCTGGATTTGGGCTGTGGTTCAGGACGGGACAGCAAATATTTCCTTGAGCATGGCCGGGAAGTTGTCGCCGTTGATGGTTCGCCGGAACTCTGCAGGATTGCCGGGCAGTACTTGGGGCGTGAAGTCATCTGCTGTGATTTCCGGGACTATGAGCCAGCCGGGAAATTCGCCGGGATTTGGGCTTGTGCCTCACTGCTTCACCTTGAGGCCGGGGAACTTGAACGTGTCATAGCGAGATTGCCGGGCTACCTTGTTGACGGGGGAATACTCTTCATGTCGTTCAAGCACGGGGAATTTTCGGGCATCAAGGAGGGGCGTTACTTCACCTTCATGGACAGGGAGGGAATATCACGCCTCCTTAAGGGCATTACGTCGCTTGAGATTCTGAGGCTTGAGGTCTCTGATGATGTCAGAAGTGAGCTTCACGGTCAGGAATGGATTTCGGTCTACTGCAGGAAAGTCAGCCCTTCTTATTCCTCCTGTCAATAACCTTCAGGGTAAAATCATCTCCTGTCTCGTAGTTGTAACGCAATTTCAGCGCACGGACTACGTTGCCCTTCATGTTTGATAGTTCCCTTCCTGCCTGATTGTCCCAGAACTCCACAGTGAGCCCATTCACTCCAAATACTGTCGGAGTGGAATAACGCGCAACATTTAGCCCTACGATTGTCGGCCATGAACGACTCATGTCATCGAGAATCTCAACCCTCCTTGCCGCTTCAGGAAACCATGCTTGGAGGTCGATGCTTAGCTTCTCGTCCTCAGTCGTCATTATTGGCCTTCATCATTCGTTCGTTCCTCGACAGGATGACAGATATTAGCTGAACGTCAACAGGAGTAACCCCCGAAATCCGAAGGGCATTACCGAGCGATTCGGGTCTGTATTCTTTGAGCTTCTGCCGGCTCTCTGCCCTTAGTCCCTTCACAGTGTCATAGTCGAAGTCAGGGGGTATCTTTGCCCCGTCAAGGTGCTTCATTCGTTCGGCGTTCCTTGTCTCGCGCTCAATGTAGCCGGTGTATCGCAGTTCCGTCTCAACATGCGAAACCTCCTCACGCGTCAGGTCAAGCCCAGAAGGTGAGAGCTCAGCTATTAGGCTGTAGGTTACCCCCTTGTGTTTCAGGAAGTCCGAGAGCGTCATGGTATCGGCCAAAATCTCAGCGTCATATTTCCGGCAAAGCTCCTCAACTTCAGGGGACGGTGATATTTTCGTGGAGTTCAGCCGGCTAATCTCCTTGTCTTCACGCTCAAGCCTCGCCTCAATGAATGCCCTCCTTTCGCCCGAAACAAGCCCCGTCCTTATCCCGTAGTGCACAAGCCTGCGGTGAACGTTGTCCCATCTCATCAACAGCCTATGCTCGCAACGTCCTGTGAGCATCCTGTATGGTTCGCTGGTGTCCTTGGTGGTGAGGTCGTCGACGAGAACGCCTAAATACCCCTCATCACGTCCAAGTATTACCGGCTCTTCACCCTTCGCGTAAACGGCCGCGTTTATGCCCGCAAGAAGTCCCTGAGCCGCCGCCTCCTCGTAGCCTGATGTACCGTTGACCTGACCCGCGCAGAATAGCCCCGGAATTTTCTTGCTCTCCAGTGTGTGCTTGAGCTGGCCGGGCAATATGTAGGTGTACTCGATACCATAGCCGGGCTTTATGATTTTGGCGTTCTTGCAGCCGGGCAGTGAGTGAACCATCTCAACTTGAACGTCATAGGGAAGGCTCGTAGAAAAATTCTGGACGTAAACCTCATCAGTATTCAGTGAGACAGGCTCAAAAACTACCGGGTGAGTCCTGTGTTCGGGGAAACGCAAAAACTTGTCCTCGATTGACGGGCAATAACGGGGGCCGCTAGCCTCAACCCTCCCGGTAACAAGTGGTGAACGTGATATGTTCCGCTCAAGTATCCCGTAGGTCTCCTCAGTAGTCCGTGAGAACCAGCAGGCATAGCCCGTATTCGTGTACGTTCTGGAATTTCCCCAGAGGTCAAAGCATAACGGCTCATCTTCCGACAGTTGTGGGGTCATTCCCGAAAAGTCTATAGTGTTTATGTTGAGGCGGGGGGTTGTGTCAGTTCTCATCTTGCCGGTCTTAATGCCAAGGTGTCCCAAGGATTTCGGGAGGCTTTGGGAATTTGTCTGACCCATTGGCCCGGAACTGAACGAGACATCTCCCATGAAGACCCTTCCGGCCATGTAGACACCTCCGCAAACTACAACTGCCCTTGCGTGGTACATAGAGCCGTGCCGAGTCCTTACCCCTGAGACTTTATCGCCGTTGATGACGACACCTAGTGCCTCGTCCTGGTGAACGTCAAGATTTTCCTGACGTGTCAGAGCCTTCCTGTAGTATGTGCTGTAGAGCCACGGATCACACTGCGCCCTCAGTGCCCTTACTGCCGCGCCCTTCGAGGTATTGAGCCAGCGGATCATGAGGGTGGACGCATCAGCAGCACGAGCCTGTTCGCCGCCCAAAGCACTGACTTCACGGACTAAGTGGCCTTTTGCCGGGCCGCCTATAGATGGATTGCAGGGCATCATTGCGGTGTTGTCGACGTTGAGGTTGAGCATGAGGGTTCTGCAGCCCATGCGTGAAGATGAAAGGGCAGCCTCACATCCAGCATGGCCGCCGCCGATTACGATAACGTCATATTCATCATTGAACACTTAGATTTATACCTCCGAATTTCTTTCTCGATGAAAAAGGCTTCTCAGGGGCTGTGATGAAAACCTGCCACTTTGTCCCGTCAAGCTCCCTGAAAGCCCGCTCCCTTCCTTCAGCGTCAAGTTCAGCCGTCAAGTCATCAAGCAGCAATACAGGTTCACGCTTCAGCCGCCGGGCAATGAGCCTTCCTGCCGTTATGATGAGTGAGAGGATGAGCCTCCGTTTCTGCCCCCTGCTGAGAGCCTCAGATGCTGGCCGTCCGTTTGCGTCTATAGTGATTGCCACCTCGTCATAGTTCGGGCCGTCAAGTGGGTGTTGTGCGTAGAGTTCCCTGCTCCTGTTGCGTTCGAGAGCCTCCCTCAAGTACTCAGCTCCCGGAACACCAAGTGCCGGGGTGAATGCCATGCTGAATTTTCCGGGCGTTATGACGGTCTCAAGCTCCCTGAGAACCTGCCTTCTTGTGTCCATGATCCAGCCTCCCAAGCCGCAATAAGGGGTGTCAGTCCTTGCGGGGGATTTTCCCTGTCTCAGGAGTGCCGAACGTGTCCGCATGACATACTTGAAGTCAGCGAGCCTCCGGGCATACGGCGGGACGAAAAGAGCGCATAGCCTGTCGATGAAGAGCCTCCTGAATGATGGCGGGCCGTCAATGAGGTTCAGGTTGCCCGTGAGGAATATCACCGATGGGATGGACAGCCTCAAGTCAGTGAAGGATACTGATTTTCCGTCAAGCCTAAGTGAGATTCTTGATGATATTTCCGCGCTGACCTCGTGAGTCTCTTCACCTGAGACATGGCCGGAAAGTGAAGACCTGTGATTTTGGCTCGACCATGAGATTACCCCTGAAGTTTTCGTGAATGCCCCCCAGCCTGTGAGTATGCTCAAGGATTCGAGGAGGTTGGTTTTTCCTGAGCCGTTCCTGCCAAGAATAAGATTGATGCCCGGAGTCCAGTTTATTTTGAGCTCCGAGCCGGTGAAGTTCCTGAAGTCCTTTATGGCGATGAAGTCAAACCTCAAGGCTAGAACGGCGCATCTGTCTCTGTATTGCCGCTGTCTTCCTGTGGTTCTTGGGGTTCAGTTTCCGGGATGTCCTGGGGTCCAGCGTTGAAGTCTGCATTCTCCTCGTCAGTCATTGCGTCCATCTGGCTGAGCCTTGCGGGCATGAGCATATAGAGGAAGTCGTCGCCTTCAGTGCGTTTCATTCTTGCCTGTCCCTCAACGTCGCTGAACTCGATTGATGCCTCACCTGCACCGAGTGCCTTCAAGCCGTCCATGAAGTAGCTCACGTTGAAGCCTAGCTGCATGTTCTCGCCCTCAATGCTGGCCTGCAGCGTCTCGCTTGTTGTTCCGAGCTCAGGGGCACGGGCTGTAATGTTTATCTCGCCTGAAGGATTGAGCGACATTGCCATAATGTGGCCGGGGTTGGACTTTGCGATTATGTCGACACGTTCAAGTGATGAGATGAGATCTCCCACGCTTGCACGCAATGAGGTCTTCACGTCATCGTTGAGGATACGCTCAAACTTCGGGAATGATGCCTCAACCCGACGTATCGAGAACTCGACATCATCAAGCCCGAACCATGCAGTAGAGCCGTCAGCAAGAATTTTCACTGTGTCATTCTCGCCATAGTTTGATGACAGGGTCTTGCCTAGTTCCTTAAGTGCAGGGGCTGGAAGTAATATGTCTTCATCCTTCAATGCCTCACACGGGGATTTTGAGAGTGAGAGCCTTTTTCCGTCAGTAGATACGGCCATGATAGAGCCTTCGGACGTACGTATCAGGCAAGTTCCGAGATACTTCGGGAAGTCTTGGGGCTGTGATGCCGCCGCACTTCCTTCAGCGATAATTTTTCCGAGTATCATTGCCGGGACTTCACAGATATTTTCCGCGCCTGAACTTTCGGGAATCTTCGGGAACTCATCAGCAGCTATAACCGGGAAACGCATCTTGTTGCTCCCGGCATTGAGCAACCCCCTCGATGAGCTGACTTCAAGGACGAGGTCATCAGATGATAGCTTCTTGAGCATCTCGCCGAACACTGAGGCAGGAACTACGGCAGAACCGGGCTCTATGACGTTCACCCCTTTGGCCTTGCAGCGTATCGAGGTCTTGAGGTCTGTAGCCTCCAGTATCACCGCGTCATCTGAGGCATGTATCATTACGCCGCTTACGGATTCTTTAGTGGTCTTTGTGTTCGCGAACTTCACGGCGGTCTGCCATGCCTTGAGGAATTCCTGGCGTTCTAGTTCTAGTTTCATGGTCTCGTGATTTTCCTTTGCGATAAATTTTTAGTGAACGTTAATTATATCCCAGTAACAAACAGCCTGTCTCAGTACAAAAAAAATCCCCCCTGCCCAAAAGCAAGGGAGACGTTAAAGCCAAGCCCTAAAGTCCCAAGTCGGACATGATAACATCAGCGGCATATATCCCTGACCCGAAAGCCAACCCTACCGCAGTTCCCTCAACCTGATAATACGGCTGACAGTAGAGCGATCCGGCATCAACCCCTGCGGCATAGAGCCCCTTCACCGGCTTCAAGTCCGAGCGCAAAACCCTCAATGATGAGTCAGTCCTGACACCTCCGAGAGTTCCCCATGCTGAAGGCTCATACTCGACCACGTAGAACGGTGCCCTAGTTACTGGCTTAAGGAAGATGGGATTCTTGAAGTATTCCTCATCTTTCCCGGCCTCACAGTAAGCGTTGTACCTCTTCACGGTTTCGGCAAGCCCCGGCATACTGAAGAAGGCCGCGCATTCCTCGATTGTGTCAGCCTTGACCGCCCAGCCCTGAGATATTGCCTTGTCCAAATCTTCCTGAAGTGTCTTGAGGATGACACCCTTAGCCGTCATTGTCCCGACATACCAGCTTTCAGGGTTGCCCAAGTACTCGAAAAGCCCTACAGTTTTTACAGCGTCAACAAATTCCTGATCCACTACGGCATAGAACTTCCCTGCACGAAGTACCGCCTCCCCTCCGACAGAAAGGGGCTGATTGGCCATGTAGTACTCGTTGAAGAATCTTTCACCGTTTGAGTCAACAAGAAGGCCGCCATAGATTCCGATAGTCATTGCACCGTTTGAACGCTGCCAGCCGCCGCCTTTCTTGTTCGAGCCTCCGAACTCGTTGGAGATCATCGCAAAGCTGCTTTCTTCAGTCATAGCTCCGGCCTCCTGAGCCATCCTCAAGCCGTCGCCTGTCGAAAGTGTATTGCCCAATGGGTTCACGTCAATTTCGCCCCAATGTTCGCGAATTATCTTGTTGTTGCCCAAGTAGCCGCCCGTCGCAAGAAGTACAGCTTCAGCCTTGATGTTGATGATGCTTCCGTCTGACTTACGAGCCTTAATGCCGACGACATTACCGCCGTCCATGATGAGGGACTCGCCTGCAGTCTCGCACATTAGCCGCCCGCCAGCCTTGAGGTACGCATCACGGATGAATGCGGGACGGTCAGCCTTAGCGGTCTTGTAGCCATGACGTGAACGGTAGCCTGCCCCGTAGTTGTCGGGACGCAGGAACATGACGAGCCCCGTGCTGATCTGGAGCTCCACAGCCTCGCCAGTACGTGCGATAACCCGCCGTAACAGCCTGCTGTCGCTGGTCAGATATGCATCTTCGGTGAGGTCGTTGAAGAGCATCTCATCAGTGATAGTTACTCCCTCAGCTCTCTGGACGCTCGTGTTCGAGGCCATAGGTCCGCCGCAATTCCAGCCGTTGGCCACGCCGATAGTTGCCCCCTTCTCGATGACGAGGACATCAACGCCGTTACGTGCGAGCTTTATTGCCGCCATCATTCCCGCAGCTCCTCCGCCAACAACTACGACCTTCGCCGAATCCTCAAGGACAACGCCATCACCAGCTTTTGCGACTGCCTTCCTGTAGTCGTCAGGGTTGAGGCCAGCAAGTGCAAGAGCCTTCACGACAGCTTCCTTGATTGCGTCAGAAGTGAGGGTAGCTCCTGAGACAGCATCAACATTCACTGACTGGTTGGTGATTATGGCTTCGGGGATTTTAGCGGCGGCAGGCTCATAGATGCCGGGGGTTTCCTGGTGTTCGCCGAGTGTTACAGCAGTGATCTTCCCGGCCTCAATCGTAACTGAGACGTGAACATCACCGTTCTTGCCGGTGCCTGTAACGTCATAGGTCTCGGACATTGCTGACATTGGGAGCGTCAGGACTATGAGACAGGCCAAAATGGACAGTAAGATTTTCTTCATGTGATAATGCCTCTTTTCTTGTGTTGGAATATGGAGATTGTATAAAACATAACCCAGCCCGTCAAATACGGAAGAAGAGCAAAAAAAATTCCCCCCTGAAATTTTCACAGAGGGGAGGTTGTTGCCATGTTGAAAGCACACCTTGAGCCTGATAATGACGCAGTGAACGATTGCAAGGAGTTCGGGGCTAAACTCGCGTAGTGAGGGCATGAATGAACGAGGCCTCCCGTTACGTGCCATTGCGGGAGGTCTTGTTTTATGCCAGTGTATCAGCCAGCTTCATGGCCAGCTCTACGGTCAAATCAGAGTTGTAGTGTTCATGTTCCCCCCAGCGTCCCAAGCCGTGAACGTCCTTTCCCCTGCACCACCCAAGAAGTGAGCTCATGATTTCAGGCTTCCCTATCGTGTTGAGGGGATAAGCATACTTGTTCATGTAGGAGAAATTCCCGTCAGGTGGCTCTATCCTGTCTGCGTTGGTCTCTGTCCATACTCCTTTGCTCCCAAGAAGTACGTTATGACGCAGAAATATCCTGTGATAGCTGAGGCTCAAATCCGGGTAATATATCCAGTGTGCCTTTGTGTCCATGTCATGGGGAATGTATTTCACCTGAACGCTTGTATGCTTGAGGCGTGGTATTGAGTCCTTAAGGGTTTCGGGCATCCCGTGAAGTTCCCTGAACTCCCGCCAAGGTATCGTGTTGATGATGATGCTTCCGTGGTATTCGCCGCCTTCTGCCGTCCTTACGGTGTGGGAGTCAAAGTCGATTGCGTCAACATGCTGCCCGTAGAGTATCCTGCCGTCAAGAGCATCTGCCATTCTCCGCCACATTTCGCCATAGCCATGCTCAACGGGGTAATAGAACTCGGCATGACCGGGCTGTTTCGCGTAAGCCTGATGGTCAAGGCATGATCTGAGGGTGTCCTCAAAGCTGACATCAGGGAGCTTGTTGAGCCAGTAAGTTCCGAGATTGGGCAGTTCATGACCGAACATCTTGGTGTTGTAGGGTATCATGTAGTCATTGGCGATCTTATCACCGAGCTTCCAGGTGATCCAGTCGGTGAACTTTTCGGGCTCAGGCTGTCCCGTAACGCATCCTGCCCTAGCGATTGAGGAAAGGTATTCGACCTGCCTTGACGTGTCGAACTGCCATAGGTTGGCCTCGAACGGGTGGGATATGAATTTTCCGCTGACGTGTATTGTCGTGTCGCGAACAAAGTAGTTCCACTCCTCCCGCGGCATGAACCCGAACAGGAATCTCACGACTTCCGGCCTCCGAACGTCGAGGATATGCCCGCCGCCGATGTCGAGTGCCGAGCCGTCAACATGAATTGAGCGGCAGAGTCCTCCGGGGTCGTGTTCGGCTTCGAGCAGCAGGAAGTCATGAATGCCCTTGCGCTTGAGGCAGTTAGCGAACGTTAGGCCTGCCGGGCCTGCTCCGAGTATAAGGAATCTCATTCAGTGCCTCCGTTGTCTATGAAGTAGACCTGCGCATAATAATCAGGGTAATCTTTGTTGATTATCCGCTTGAACCAGGCAAATCCGTCTTTGCCGATCTCATGCCTGCTTATCAGAGTACCGGCCTCCCCGTTTACGACACGTGAAAGATACTGAAGATACTTGTCATAATTGTCTGCAACCTGATGAGTCCTGACGGCGATTATCCTGCCCCTCCAACTGCTGAGCGGCTTGTCCCAGTTTTTGGAAGCACCGCGTCCTACATAAGTTACATTGTTATATTTCTTTTTTACATGGTAATCCAAGTCGGAAAAATCTGTTATGAACATGGCCTGCCTTTCAGGGTCAAGTGTTTCGGCGTAATCAATGATCTCTTTATACGGCATATTGTACGTAGCCTTTGATGTATCTGTATGTGTCAGTACGTTATATATCCCACCCGCTGTCCCTATGGCATAAGCAAGGAGGATAAATATCTTTATGCTTTTGTGCCTTATCTCCTGAAAAACATTCGAGAGGAATATACCCATTTCAGGTGAAAGAACAGAAAAATTCCTTGCGCCTGATGATGTGGAATTGCCCGGAAATATAAGCATCATGGCTACATATGAGAGTATAAGGAAATTATTATCACAATTCCTGCATGTTTTAAGGATGTTCTTCAAGAAGACAATGAACAGGATGATGTTTGCTGCTATCAGAATAATCCCGTATGCAGAAACTGGTACGACTGCCTGCCCGCAAAGAAAATTTTGCCCCGCCCCAATACTAAGCCTGAAAGGAGGTAAGAATCCCTTGTGGGAATTTGCGTAATGTACCGTAAGCAGTACATATGCCTGATATGCGACAAGACATACAGAGAAAAGAGCGTAAAGAGTAATGCATTTCCATTCACGTTGAAGGCTGTTTCTTCTCCTGTACAACATGCAGATAAACGAAACTGGAATAATGATTGCTGATATGTAGTTGAGGTGAAACATGATCACACATGTCAGAAAATATATTCCCCAGAATAAAGTGCTGTTTAGTCTTGTGTCTTCAGCCTTGTAAAGTAAAACCGCTATCACGCACACCAGCGGAGTAAAGTAGGTATACCACCTTACGCTTGTACACCATAAGAGCAAAGTAGGATTGAGGCATACAGCTATATACGAGAATATCAGGGCAAACAAGCTCTTCATGTCCCGGGTCATGACGTACCAGAAAAACCATATAAACGAAGCCGCAAAGAGTGCACTTGCCGCTTTAACGAGGTGCCAGTTCCCTAATATCTTTAGCAGCACATAGTTTATTATGTACATTCCTGCGGGGTGAATGTCTGTACTGTTTGCTTTGGCTATGACTTCTGAGATTGAGTTTGAGTTCTCCACAAGCCTGAAACTATATATCTCGTCGTCGTACCCCCATGACTGGAAACCCGTTACCGCAAACAGCCCAAGTACTGCCAGAAGGCTCAGGATATAGGCAAGTTTCTGCGTCATAGTAAGTTTAGCGTTCATTGTTTTCCCCTCCATAGTTCAGCAAAATATCTTCAGGCCTCAAGAACCTGTTACGCCAAGCCGTCCCGAAATACATGAAGTTCGCGAAAAACCCGTTCTGCGATACCCCCTCAGTACGGGCCTCCCATTTCGCCGGAATCTCAACGAACTTCACGCCTAATCTCAGGGGCTTTAGTGCCGTCTCAAGGAAGAACGGATGCTTAAGTTCCTCCCACTTGATGGACTTCATGAGCTCAGTCGGAAATAGCCTGTATCCGAACGTCATATCACTTAGCCCGGAGAAATAGAACCATGCTATGGCCTTCTCGAACACGTAATTGCAGAGCAGCTTGATCCTGCTGTAGCCTTTGAAGCTCCCGCCCTTCTTCCAGCGTGAGGCAGTGATTATCCTGTCAGGGTACTTCTTTGACTGTGCTATGAACTCGTGAATCAGTTCCGGGTCTGTCTCAAGGTCTGCTGACATCATTACAAGATGAGAGCCCTGCGCGAGCTTTATCCCGTTGCGCACCGCCCCCCCTGCAAATGGCAAGGTCTGCCCGTGAATGTATATTTTGATGAGGCCTGAATATTTCGTGATAAGTTCCTGAGCTGTCCTGACTGTTTCAGGGGAAGTCTTTTCTGGCGAGATGATTATTATGATTTCGGCTATGTCTTCAGGACTACAGGTCCCGGCGATAACGTCAACCGTCTGTGAAAGCGAATATGTCTCATCCATTGCAGGAATCAATATTGAGACACTGCTAAACACAGCCTTCATGATAAATTACTCCTGAAGGTTTCGTTACGGGTCAATTGTGATGGGAAAAATGGACAGACTAAGCTACTGCGAACTGCGAACTGCGAACTGCGAACTGCGAACTGCGAACGTTATACGCACGCAATTTCAACCCTGTCAACCTCCTTATTACTTGGATTTTGCAGATTATACCACAAAGAAAATCCCCCCTGCCTTCAATCACAGAGGGGAGTTAGTATCGTTATTCGTCCTTCACTACGCTTATTGCCAGCTCGTCAAGCCGTTCCTGCTCCACAGAGTCAGGAGCACCCGACATCAAGCACTGAGCCTTCTGGGTCTTCGGGAACGCCATAACATCACGTATCGAGTTCCCCCCGCAGAGCAGCATCACCAGCCTGTCAACACCGAGAGCAAGTCCGCCATGAGGAGGAGTCCCGTATGAGAGTGCCTCAAGGAAGAACCCGAACCTACGCTTTGCCTCTTCGGGAGTAATTCCCAAGCACTTGAACAGCCGCGCCTGTATGTCCGGGTCATGTATCCTGATTGAGCCGCCGCCTACCTCGTTGCCGTTAAGCACGCAGTCATACGCACGGGCTAATGCGTGTTCGGGGTCCTCGTCGAACGCAGTATCATTGTCCAGCGCAGGCGACGTGAACGGGTGGTGCATGGCCTCCCAGCGTTTCTCCTCCTGACTCCACTCGAACAGCGGGAATTTCGTTACCCACAGGAACTTCCAGTTATCCGGCGAGTCATCGAACAGTTCAGGACGTTTCTTGCCCAGTTCAAGGCGTAACGTTCCGAGAATCTCGCAGGCTTTTGCGCGGGAGTTGTGGGCTACTATGAACAACGCATCATCAGGCTCCATCTTGCCGAGTTCCCTGACCTTGTCGACTTCTTCAGGCTTCAGGAATTTCACCAGCGGCCCCTTGAGCCCACCCTCCTTGTAGAGGAAGTTCGCGAGCCCTGATGTTCCGAGCTTTATCGCGCGCGCCTCCAAGTCCATGATCTCTTTGCGGGACATTGACGCACCACCCGGTAAACGCAAGCCCCTCACTACTCCGCCGGACTCAAGTATCTTCCTGAACGGCTCAAACCCCGAATCCCTGAATGCATCAGCCAAGTCGCAGAGTTCGAGCTTTACCCGGAGGTCAGGCTTGTCGCTCCCGTACTTGTCCATTGCGTCCCAGTAAGACATGCGCATAAACGGTGTGGGAATGTCAACACCCCTAATCTCCCGGAACAGTCCCTTCATGTAGCCCTCAATGAGCGTCATTATGTCGTCCTCAACTATGTAGCTCATCTCAATATCCACCTGCGTGAACTCAGGCTGACGGTCAGCGCGCAAATCCTCATCCCTGAAGCACCGGGCTATCTGGTAGTAGCGGTCGAAACCCGAAATCATGAGTATCTGCTTGAAGAGCTGGGGGGACTGTGGCAGTGCATAGAAGCATCCCTGATTCACTCGTGAGGGAACAAGATAATCACGTGCACCTTCTGGAGTTGCCTTCGTGAGCATCGGTGTCTCAAGCTCCACAAAATCGCGCTCCTCAAGGTAACGCCTCGTGAATGAGTTGATCTTCGCACGAGTCCTCATGTTGTACTGCATCTTCTCGCGGCGCATGTCAAGGTATCGGTATTTCAGGCGTATGTTCTCGTCAACGTTCTCTGTCTCATCCCCAACCTCAAAGGGCAATGGCTTGGCTCTCGACATCACGAGGAAATCACTTGCCACAATCTCAATGTTACCCGTCTTGAGCTCAGGGTTCTCTGTTCCTTCGGGACGAATACGCATCTTTCCCTGTACAGCAACGCAATACTCATTCCTCAAACGCCCGGCCTGCTCGTGAATCTCTCCTGCCTCCGGGTTGAAGACCACCTGAATCGGCCCTGACCAGTCCCACACCTCAATGAAGATTATTCCGCCCAAATCACGACGTGCACGAACCCAGCCGTTAGCCCTGACCTCATGCCCCGCGTCTTCCTCAGTGAACTGGCCGCATAGTTTCGTCCTCTGCCAGTCCTTGTTGAATATCCTTGCCATAAAGTTTTTACACTTCTCCTTCGTGAATATTGCTGTGTCAATCCTGCATATTATACACGCGACAATATCCCCCACAGTTCTTCGTGAGTGCTCAGTGTCAACTTCTCCCCGTCAATGAACCTGCCTATTACCCCGGAAGTTATCCCATGAGCCTCAAGAATGGCTTGAGCGTCCCGGACTTTATCCGGCGGGATTACGGCGATTAACATTCCCGATGATATGAGGTTGAACGGATCAAAGCCTAGTGAGTCAGCAGCCCTCAGTGTCAGCGGTGATACTGGTATGCTCTCACGGTAAAGCTCAATCCCGAAGGTGCTCCCTTCCTGCATCTCGTACAGTGCACCATTGATACCGCCTTCCGTTGGGTCATGCATGTAGCGTGCAAAATCACGGAGGATTCTTGCGGGCTCAACAACCGACAAATCACCGCCCCATGAACGTATCGTGCCCATCTCTTCAGGCGTGAATATCCCGGTGAAGAGATCCGGCCTGTCGTTGGCGATTATGCTCATACCCTCAAGCCCTGAATGTCCCGTAGCAAGTATTATGTCCCCCTCGCGTATCTTCCTCGTGCTGAGCTCGTGCCTCGTAATCCCCAGCATAGTCCCGGAAATCACTGGCTGTTCGTACCTGTCAGTGAGCTCCGTATGTCCTCCGGCTATGGCTATGTTCATACGTTCGCAGGTCTCGTGAATCTCCCGCATTACCCCGGCAATGTATGACGCTCCCATACTGTCAGGGACAATCAGCGTAACTATGAGCCATGAAGGATCTGCTCCCTTGCAGGCTACATCGTTGGCATTAATGTGGACGAGGAGGCTTCCTGCGTTCTTATCCGCGCCGGTAACAGGGTCAGAGGCAGCAACAAGTATTCCGTCAGGCACGCGGATTAGTGCGGCGTCCTCACCGATACCACCGCCAACAAGCAAGTCATCACGCAATGCACCCGTGAAGTCCAGGACGTTGGAGCGCAGTACGTCAGGCTGAAGTTTTCCCGGCATCTTAACGTCTCACCTCCCTGAATACCCGGACTAGCTCACTGCCACCGCGTTCAAGCCCAAGAAGTGATGGACGGCTCATGTAGCGTTCGGGAATCTCAATGACCTTCACGCCATGTAGTGCACCTGACCATTCCCTGCCCTGAAATTCCAGGAGAGTTGCGCTGTTCATTGCCCCCGTCTGTATGATGTACACGTCAATATTCCCGGCATTCTTCAGGACGCGTTCAGCTCCCCACGAGGCTATGGCACTCCCCGAACGTAAAGGCACTGCATCCCCGGCAATGTTCGCTCCCCCTGCAGCCTCTATCAGCCTCGCAGCCCATGAGTCAGGTGCGCAGGTGTGGAGCTCGCGGGAAGTCGCCTCAAGGAACACGTTAGGGTGTGTTGAGCTCATGGCCTCGCGGGTAATTTCCTCACGTATCGAGTCCAGCCGTGAGAGTGCAGCTTCAGGGTTGAGGTTCAGGGACTGGGCTAACGTCTTGAGGTATTCAGGGAAGTCGTCCCATGTTGGCGGGTCAATGCTGACTACACGGACTCCTGAACGCCTCAGAACATCATACATTCCCGGATTTATGCGCTCGGCAAAACCACGCGTAACCACAACGTCGGGCCTCAACGCTAAAATTCTCTCAGCCCCCGAACGCAAAGACACTCGCGGCAATTCAGGCAGAAGGTCATCATCATCATTCTCTGAGAGTGCCACGAGAATATCACTCCCGCCCATCGCAAATATATTGTCCGAATGTCCGGGGTAAAGCGAAACCACCCGCAGTGTCTCAGCACTAACTGGGCATATCGTCATCATCAACGCTAAAATTATTCCGGCAATGCGCGCCACATTACACCATTCCTTTCCTGATTATGGTACGGGATAAATCTTGTTCCGTATAACTCCCTCAAGACCTCAGCACTAACTTTCCAGCCATGTGATACGAGTCTTCCCTCACGCAAGGCAATGTAGCAGTCAGAATACGCAAGGGAGGCGTTAATGTCATGGACTGCAGCAATAATAGTCCTCCCGTCATCTGCAAGGGCTCTCAGGAGTGCGAAGACTCTTGCGGCTCTGTCGGGGTCAAGTGAGCTTGTGGGCTCGTCAAGTAACATTATCCCCGTACCCTGGACAAGTGCGCAGGCAATGAACGTCATCTGCCTTTCACCGTCCGAGAGAGTCATAATGTCCCGTCCCATGAGGTGAGTTATCCCCGTCATCTCTGCCGAACGCTCTATCATGTCCTCGTCCTCATGGCTCAAACGTGAGAACAACCCCCTGTAGGGCAGCCTTCCCATCGCTATGATCTCCCTTACGCTGAAGGGGTATGACGACTTGAAATCCTTTGCACTCATCACAACGCTGACAGTCCGGGCAAATTTCCGCCGGGGTATATTCCTGACTTCATGGCCGAGAAGCCGGGCATGTCCCGTGTAGCCTTTGAGCCCCGCAAGAACACGCAAGAGTGTGGTCTTCCCTGAACCGTTCGGGCCAATGAGTGAGGTCATTCCTCCGGGAATGTCGAGCGTCAAGCCCTTGAGTGTCTCAGCATTCCCGTAGCCTGTGCATAAATCCTTGAGGGTATACACTTCAACGAAGGCAGTACTTCCTCAGCTCATCGCATAGATACTCGTAGCGTTCCTTCTTCTCCGTCCGCAAAAAGTGAACCTCCCTCGACTGCTCAGGGTTGCCCGAATACCTCAGAGCCTCGCCGCCGAACTGCTCACTAGTCAGGTCAAACGCATAATCATTCACGACGTTGTAGCAGTGTATCGCTCCGCTGTCAGTGTGGATTCCGAAGACATGGCCGCCGAATATGTCCTGCGCAAGGAACGAGGTTATAGCGCACTGCCCTAACGTTGGGTTGTCGGAAGTCCATTCGTGCCTTAAGCGTGGGGTGCAGGAATACTCGCACCAGACGTGAAGGAGCGCGTCATAGAGATCACAGGGGGTAGTGATGCCGGGGTAGGTGTCGTTGAGTGCATGAATGTTGGTTGAGTTCTGCCAGCCGTAAAAGTTGTATGACAGGGTAAAAACCGTTACAGAAGACTCATGAGAAGTTATCAGCTAACTTTCCTGCTTCATTCCTCGTTCAACGCGTCCGCTTTGGCGATGTTGCTGCTACTCACGTTTGGTGTAACGCTCCAGAGGCTTTGCTACGTAGTGCGCGTAGCTTTTCCCGACTAACGTATCGGTACATAATTTCTCTACGCATCGATAAGGCTGAATACTTTACAGGCAGAACCCCTTTCTCTGCCCAACCCGCAAATATCCAGTTCACGATACTGACACCAATTTGCTGGGATTATATCACTCCACGTCAGCCTGGAAGTTAAGTTCTTCTGTAACGGCACACCTCCTTTCACAAAATAGTTAAGATTGTTACAACTTGTTGCTCTCTGTTAGTGAGCCTTTCCTTCAGTGTAGAATAAATCATTCTGGAATTACGGAGCTGATTATACATGAGAAAATTTATCGCAGTCATCACATTTATGTTGCTCTCAGCGAGTGAGTGCTATGCTCTTCCATCACGCTATGACCTCCGGGACTACGGACGGATCACCAGCGTCAAGAACCAGGGAATCCCCGGACCTTGCTGGGCATTCGCGGCAGTGGGAGCAATGGAGAGCAGCTACCTCACTCAAGGCCTCAATACCGGCGGCAAAATCCCCGACCTCTCGGACATGCAGATAGCGTTCTACTGCTACAGAGACCCGGAGAACTCCCGGAACTTCACCTCGCGCATAAAGTCAGGAACTCTCAGCCTTGAAGGTAATGCGTTCATGCCCGTAGCTCTGATGTCGAGGCTCTCAGGCCCAACGGACGAAAAGAACCTGCCATACTCCACGACACTCACTGACTCGCAGAAGAAGGCACTGGCGAAAAAATCCCCCGAAAGTTTCAGGCGTTCAATGAGGCTCAGGGATGCCTACTTCCTCTCAGGCACTCAGGCACTCGACGACAACAACCGCAAGAAGCTCATCATGACACACGGGGCTATAGTCGTGAGCATGTACAGCGACCTCAACAGTTACCACACTAAGGGCAAGTACTACACCTACTACGACAATTCACACGGCAAGAACACAAATCACGTTGTCCTTCTTGCAGGGTGGGACGATGATTTTTCCCGCGACAACTTCACCACCCCTAAACCATCACGTAACGGTGCGTGGCTCGTCAAAAATTCATGGGGCACAACACGAGGGACAAACGGCGGTTATTTCTGGATGTCCTACGAGCAGTTCACGGTAGGAGGTACGGCCTTCATTGCCGAACGGAACAACCCAAGGCTGAGGCATTACGGCTATGATGACTTGGGATATTGCCGGGCTCTGAGCTACTCATGGGGGGCTAACACGTTCAGGATTGGAGGCGACAGGGAGCACCTAAAGGAGGCGGCATTCTACACAGTCGCGAACAATTCAGGCTATGAGCTCTACGTTTACTCTCACGGCATGAACTACCCATCAAACCCATCAACCGGGAAACTCATTGCCACGCTGAAGGGGACGCAGGAATACGCAGGCTACCACACCGTGAATCTTCCTGAGACTGTCAGCATGAAGAAGGGAGAATATTTCTCGGTTGTCCTGAAATTGACGGGGGGATATATGCCTGTTGAGGCGAAAGTGAAAGATTACTCGGAGAATGCGGAAGTTCATGGGCGGGAAAGCTGGTTCTCTCAGGACGGAAGAACTTGGACAGACGGCGCGGAAATTCAAGCCAACGCGTGCATCAAGACCTTCACCGTCTCACGTTAACGCCAACAAAAAACCCCCGGCCATGTCGTCAACCGGGGGAGGGGTTATGTGCCTACTCTATGGGAGCTTCGGGCTTTGGTGCGGGCGGTGCTGGGGGAACGTTGCGATTGAGCTCCCGCTGTTTCTGGAATGCCTCGATACGTTCGAGCTTCTGCTTGAATCTCCATGCCTCTATTTCCTGCCTAACCTTCTGGATCTCTGCGAATGCCTCAAGTGCCTTCTCCTTGTTCACGGGCTTGCTGGTCATTGCCTCCTCAAGGTCAACACGTAACTTTGCGAGCTCTGCGGCCTTTTCCCGTATCTCCTTGGGCATGTCTGGTGTGAATGCCGGGCCTCTACGTCCGAACTCCTCACGCCTGCAGGGCATACGTCCCTCATCATGGCCGGGCCTGAAGTCTCTTGCGCCGGGTGCCTCACGCCTGAAGTCCGGGCGAAAATCTCCTGATGCCGGGAACATTCCGTGCGGGCCTCTGAACTCCTGGACGTTCAGGGGCATCTGCTGGGGTCTGAAGGCTCTTGACTGGGCGAGTGCTGTCCCTGCCGCTAATACTACACATACTACGCTGATGATTGCTATTGTCTTCTTCATGTTTATGTTTACTCCTTTTTGTGTTAGTTGCTTCTTCTAGGCTGTCCGTCAAATTCTGGCGGTCTCCTGTCTCCTGAACGCGGGGGCATAGGCGGCCTCTTGTCTCCGCTCATTCTTGGTGGGCGTTTCCCGTCGGGCGGCATGGGGGGACGTTGTCCGTTCATGTCCCGGCTCATCATCGGGGGACGCTTCCCGTCAAAACCTTCGGGGGGTTCGGGAGGACGGGGCTTCTGTACTTGTGCCTTTGCCGCTGTGTTCCTTGCTTCGGGGATTGCTGCCTTGATGTTGCCTTCAGCGAGTGCCATCCCTGAAACGCTGAGTACTCCTGCCAGAACTATACCTGCCGTTAATGCCTTCCTCATTCTGTGTAACTCTCCTTCCTGTTTTACGGGCGTGGGCCTCTTGGTCCTCTTGGTCCGGGTCCACCTGGTCCGGGTCTTTGTGGCTCTCTTGGGCCGGGGCCTCCGGGTCTAGGGCCTTCTGGTCTGGGGCCACCTGGTCCGGGTCCTCCTGCTCTGGGTCCTCCGTGAGGTGGTCTGTCCCAGTGTCCTCCGGGGCCTCTGTCTGGAGGGGGCGGCCTGTGTCCTCTAGGGCCTCCGTGATCTCTTCCGGGAGGGGGAGGCGGCGGCATGTCCCTTTCCTGCCTTCCGTAGTACCCTCCGTAATCGCTATATGAGCTGTCATTGTCCCGTCTGAACGTTATATCTACCCTGTCGAGCTCTATACCTCCTGCCTTTGCGGGCATTGCTCCCAAGAAAACGCTTCCTGCTGTTATTGCCATGAGTGCCGCTGTGATTTTCTTTGTCGTCTTCATTTGTCTTTACCTCCTTGTTTCAACGCTGATAGAATACCCCCTGAATATGAACTCAGCGTGAAATCAATGTAAAATTTCCGTGAAGGAGAAGTGATTTACCCATGAAGATTTTGATCGTTGAAGATGAGGCATCAATCGCCGAGGTTGTAAGTGCCTACGCAAAAAGGGACGGCTATGACACAGTTATTGCCCCCGACGGAATGAAGGCACTTGAGATTTTCGAGCATGAAGATATTTCCCTCGTCATTCTGGATTTGATGCTCCCGAAACTTTCAGGGGAGGAGGTCTGCAGGAGGATACGCGAAAAATCCAGCGTCCCCATAATCATGCTCACGGCAAAATCAGGCGAGTCCGATGTGGTTTATGGCCTCGACACCGGCGCAAATGACTACGTCGCAAAACCCTTCAGTCCCCGCGTCCTCATGGCAAGAATACGCGCACAGCTCAGACCTGCCGCAACAAGGGACAACGTAGCATCAGGTTTGTGTGCTGACGGGAGAATAGAGATTGACCCGGAGCGTGTCGAAATTCGCAAGGACGGTAAGCCCGTACCAGTAACAAAAAGCGAATTCCTCATATTCTCGACGCTTGCCTCAAGGCCAATACGTACATGGTCGAGGGAAGAGATTATTCGTTCAGCATTGGGAGATGATTACGATGGCTTTGACCGTACGATTGATACCTACATCAAGAACCTGCGCAAAAAATTAGCCGAGCCCGGCCACGAAAACGGATGGATAAAAACCATTTACGGCTTCGGCTACAGGTTTGACGATGAGAAATAGATCCCTCCGTTCGCATTTCCTCGTGCTCTACGTGCTCCTTGCTGTCTTGGGTGGTATTGTCGTCCCTACTTTGAGCGTGATGATGAGCGTTAATGCCTTCAGGAGATACCAGATACAGCGGCGGCAGGAAGACATCAACAACTTGGGCGACTCACTGGCCAAGCTATACGCCGAAGAAGGAGGCATCTGGAAACGCAGGAGGGTCATGGATATTCTCCACCCTGCCCCGCAATGGGGAGGAATGACTATCGCCCTGATTGACGCTGAAGGGAGGGAGATATTCACGCTCAAGCCGCCCCAAATGATGCCGAGACGTGGGCACGGAACACAGCAGAACGACAACAGCAATAATGACTCTGACACCGAGACCGAACACATAACCCTAACACTTGGCCGCACTGTGAGTATTGGCCGCCTTGAGATTGAGCGGAAGATACCTTCAGGACGCTACGAGGCTTCATTCATCGACTACCTCAGAGAATACAACTTGAGGGGAGCATTCATCATGATAGTCATTGCCTGCGGGCTTGGGTATTTCGTGGCAGGAAGACTCAGCCGCCCGGTCATACAGGCCATTGAACGCACAAAGAGAATCTCACGCGGTGATTATGACGTTCACGAGGAGGCCCGGCCTGTGGGAATACGTGAGCTTGACGCACTGACACGTGGGGTTGAGGACTTGGGGCGTTCATTGGCGGGACAGGAGAAGTTACGCCGCCGCCTGATGGTTGACGTTGCCCACGAACTGAGGACACCCCTCACAGTAACACGCACGCAGATCGAGGCCATTGCTGACGGGATACTTGAGCCAACACCTGAGAGGCTCTCACTCTGTCTTGACGGCCTGAAGAGACTCGGAGACCTAATCGGGAACGTCGAGGCACTTTCACGTCTTGAGGGGGAGGCTCTGGAGATACACCCTGAAGTTACGGACATGAAGAAGTTTCTTGCGCTTGTGGTTGAGAGCTTTACCCCTATGTTCGCGAAGTCAGGTATTGCCCTAACGTCGGATCTTGAGGAGGCTTCATGTGAGGTTGACCCCGACAAGTTCAGGCACGTCATCGATAATCTCTTGTCGAACGCCCTGCGCTACACTGACAGGGGCGGGAAGGTGAACGTGAGACTATTCCGGCGTGGTGATGATGCAGTAATTGAGGTGAGAGATACGGGCATCGGAATTTCAGCGGAAGACCTGCCCAACATCTTCGAGCGTTTCTACAGGGCTGACGAGTCCAGAGCAAGAGTTACGGGCGGGAGTGGTGTAGGTCTTGCCATCGTGAAGGCGGCTGTTGATGCTCATGGTGGGAAAATTTCGGCTCAGAGCGTGAAGGGTGAAGGTACATGTTTCACTATAACATTGCCGGGCGTATAAACAGGCTCAATAACTTAGAGTGTTTCAGGTTTCACATGATATACTTCACAAAAAACTATGCCATTTAAGGAAGGTGCTCTAAAGTTGAATGAAGCGTTGCCTGTCTTGCGAATAGGGAAGTACCAGCCCCGTTATCCGTTAATTCAGGGGGGTATGGGGGTCGATATATCCGGGCCGAATTTAGCCGGTCATGTCGCCAAGTGTGGAGCAATAGGAACAATAGCCAGCGTAGGGATTGCGCATAATTCCCCGCTGTTCCAGATAGAGAAGCATAACTACTTTGAGGCCAATGAGATAGTCATCAAGGAAGCCATCGCCAAGGCCAAGAGCATAGCCGGGCCCGAAGGAATAATAGCGGTGAACTGCATGGTAGCACTCACTGACTATGACAGGCAGGTTAGATCATCAGCCGAAGGAGGAGCACATATCATCATCTCAGGTGCAGGTTTACCCTTGAGGCTCCCGGACTACACGAAGGATTTTCCTGACGTTGCGCTAGTGCCCATAGTGTCATCAGCGAAAGCCGCAAGCCTAATCACCCGCCACTGGGAGAAGAAATATCACCGTCAGCCTGATGCGTTCGTTGTCGAGGAGCCGGCAACTGCAGGGGGGCATCTCGGAGCAATGACGATTGAGCAGGTCTACGATCCCGCGCTGAGGCTGGAGAATGCCATTCCTGATGTCGTGCGCTATGTTCATGACGAGATGAAGAGCGATATACCCGTGATTGCCGCCGGAGGAATCTGGGACAGGGGGGACATTGACCGGGTCTTTGCGCTGGGTGCTTCAGGCGTTCAGATGGGTACACGTTTCGCCTGCACGTTCGAGGGTGATGCGTCTGACAGGTTCAAGCAGGCATACATTGATGCCGGGCCTGATGATGTCGTCCTGATACACAGCCCCGCAGGATTGCCGGGAAGGGCGATAAAGAATCCGTTTGTGGCGAAGTACCTTGAGGGTGAAGTTGAGAGCAAGCCGTGTTTCGCGAACTGCCTCACTCACTGCCGCTACAGGAAGACGAAGGAGACATTCTGCATTGCCGCCGCACTGGTTGACGCTCAGGTAGGGAACTGGGAGACCGGGCTGTTCTTCTGTGGCAGCAACGTCGTGAAAGCTCACAAGATCGAGCATGTGAAGGACATAATCACTGAGCTTTTCGAGTAAGTGAACGAAAAAATATCCCCCGGCCATGAACTGACTGGGGGATTTATTGTGCCTTAACGCTTGCTGAATATGAATGCCGCAAAAACTGCAATGATTATCGGCGTGAATACGTTGTTGCAACCTCCACTGCTTCCTGTAGAGACATACTCGACCTCATGGGACACAACAACCTCCCGCGACACAACGGTAACGGTCTCACGTGAAACGATGGATGACGTTACTACTTCCCTTGAGACGAGGGGCGAGAAGAAGTTTTCCGGGTCAGGAATGAGTGAAACCTTAAGGCTTGCGTCAATGTCTGCCGAGCCAGTATAGCCGGTGCTGTAGGTGTAGATGACCTTGACCGGGAGAGCCAGGAAACTTGCCGTGCCATCCGACGCAAACGATGTCTGTATCTCGTAGCCTGTTGATGTGTAGCCCTTGACGCTGGTTATGGCGGTGTAGTCATTGCCGGTGTAGTCCCTCATGTCGGTATGGTATGGCATTGTCCCAGGGGAATATATTACCGTCAGTTTGGCGAGCTCTGTACTAAGTCCTGATGTCCCCACGTCGGAGATTAGGGGGTTGTGGCTGAGGTCTAGGGTTGCTATGTCGTTGCTGTAACAACGGAGAAGAGTTAGTGCTGTGTTCGTACTCAGGTCTAGCTTGGTCATGTGGCTACTATGGCAGTAAAGCTCCCTCAGTGCAGGGTTGTGGGTGAGGTCAATGCTTGTGATGTTGTTGTACTGAAACATGAGCTGTTCCAGCAATGGGAGGTTGCTAACGTCAAGCTCGGTCAGAAGGTTACAGTCTACAGCAAAATACTTCAGCTTTGTGTTTTTGCTCACGTCAATTGTAGTTAGGCGGTTATGAGTGTTTACGTGCGCAGTTTCCCCTCCAAGCTCCAAATACTCAAGGTTTATATTCTTCGACACGTCAATTACAGAGAGGCCGCAGTCCCAAGCATCAAGGTGAGTCAGCGCAGTATTGTGCGTAACGTCCAGGCTCTTTATGTCGTTGCTCCCACAGACCAAGTGTTCAAGCGAAGTACAGCTAGCTACGTTCAGAGAGGCAAGCTGATTACGGCAACAGTCCAAGCTCACGAGGGCCACGCAGTCCGCGAGGTCAAGGGCAGTAATCCCGTTGCGTCCACACCAAAGCTCCCGAAGGCTGCTTTTCCCTGAAAGGTCGAGCGTGGTTATGTGGTTAGTGTGGTCAGTCCCTGATGACGAACTGGTCTGGCAACTCAGAGCCACAAGGGCACTGCACCCCGTAATGTTGAGTTCGACAAGCTGGTTGCTCCTGCACCAAATCTCCGTCAGTGCCGTACAGCCATGAACATCGAGGCTGGTTATAGTGTTCTCCCGGCAGCTCAAGCTCACGAGGGCAGTGCATCCGTGAAGGTCAATCGTCCCGGTTATCCCCTTCTCCCGCCAGCTAAGGCCAGTAAGCGCGGTGCAACCGTGAAGGTCAGTTGAGCCCAATGGGTTGCCGTCAATGACAATCGCCGTCAGGGCTGTGCAGTCGTAGGCTTTGAGGCTCTGAATGTTATTCCCGCCACAACGTAAACTCTCAAGCTGTGTCAGTCCGTGAACGTCAAGGCTGGTTATGATATTGTACGAGCAATCGAGCGTCTTCAGGCTGGTCAAGTACCTGATGCCCTCCAATGACTTTATGCCCCTGCTCTGAATATCCAGATCAGTGATCGCCGCAATCTCAGCATCACTAAGTGAGCCGTCCCCGTCAGTGTCGAAGGTGAAGAGGTAAGGCCCGAAGACCTCATCAGGGAAGTTGTCCGGGTTAATCCCAACGTCAGCATGAGCACACAAGGCTCCCGAAAGCATCATAGCGAGCGCAATAAGTACAGAGTATTTCTTCATTGTATTGTTCCTCCCTAATACTGGACAAAAAAATTCAGCCATGCACCCCGTAACTTGAAGGTGCCGAAAAATGAACGTGAATAATTTTGTGGTATTATGGAGGGTGATTGTCTTGCTGGTTGTGAAGGGTTATTTGAGCGCGTAAATTACCTGACTGGGGGGGGGGACACTAAATATCTTTGTGGACTTGTGAGAATCATCGCTGAACTTTACCGCCTGTTCTCCTGTAAATTTTAGGAATGATAGCACACCAAACCCAAGCCGTCAAAATTCCTTGCCTTTAACCGCCTCCTTCACTGACCTTTTCGAGAACCCCCGCGAAAGAAGCCGGGCAGCAATCTTCCGTTCCTCAACTCCTGAGCTCCTCAAGCCCTCCGAAATTTCCTGTGCCCTCAATGACTCATCTTCAGCCTCCTCAAGAGCCGCCTCAATATCCCCGCGTGATACCCCCCTGATTCCGAGCTCATGGGAAATTTTGAGGTTGCCCCAAGAAAGATGGCCGTCAACGAAAAGCCTCGAAAAAGCAAAGTCATCAATCAGCCCGGTATCTTGAGCCTCATTCATCATAGCGTCTATATAGTTCACGGGGATTTTCTGGCGGGATAAATATTCACTGGCCTGTTTGTAGGTGCATGGCCGCCTCATGAGGAAAGTGAAAAATTTTTCCCTCAATGTCTCGTATTCGTTCATGATGTCGCCGCAAGCTCTAAGACTTTTCCGAGCCTCCTGAATATCTCGTGCCTCAGCAATGGTTCACCCTTAAGTTCCGGGTCATCGTCAAGCAATTTTCTGGCCTCATCGCGCGCAAGTTCAAGTATCTTCTCGTCCCTCACCAAGTCCGCAACCCTGAAGTCAGTTACGCCGTGCTGACGTGTCCCGCAAATCTCACCAGGCCCGCGCTGTATCAGGTCTCGTTCTGCGAGCTCGAAGCCGTCAGAACACTCAACCATCGCTGAAATTCTCTCCCGTCCCTCCGGGGTAAGCTCCTCATTCTCCAGAAGGACACAAACACTCTCAGCCTCACCGCGCCCGACCCGTCCCCTGAGCTGGTGGAGCTGTGAGAGTCCGAACTGCCCGGCATCCTGAAGCACCATCATGCTGGCGTTCGGAACGTCAACGCCAACCTCAATAACCACAGTCGCAACTAGTACGTCAATATTCCCGGCAACGAACCCAAGCATTACTCCGGCCTTCCTTGAGGGGTCAAGCCTCCCGTGAAGTATCGCTATTCTCAGCTCAGGCATGGCCTCGTGAAGGTGCTCATATGTCGAGGTTACGGCACTAAGTCCGCGTTCTCCCTCATCAATCACCGGGCAGACCCAGTAAACCTGCCTTCCCTCTTTGACCTGCTTGCGTATCATCCCGTAGAGCGTCTTTCGTTCGGAATGCGGCAGTGCGATTGTCTTTATGGGCTTTCGTCCGGGGGGTAATTCGTTCAGCGTCGAGACCTCAAGATCCCCGTAGACCGACATGATGAGCGTCCGGGGAATTGGCGTTGCTGTCATGGCCAGAATGTGGGGAGCTTGTCCCTTTGAGGCCAGTTCGTTGCGCTGAAGTACCCCGAACCTGTGCTGTTCGTCCACAATCACAAGAGCCAGGTCATGAAACTTCACACCATCCGCAAAAAGTGCATGAGTGCCTACAGCTATGTTGATGCTCCCGTCCTCAAGTCCTGCGAGAATTTCCCGGCGTTCTGAGGTCTTGAGGCTCCCTGTGAGGAGTGCGACGTTCAGGCCCAAAGGCTCAAGTGAACGGGCCAGCTTCATGTAGTGCTGCTGAGCCAGTATCTCGGTGGGTGCCATGAATGCCGACTGACAGCCTGAATCACACGCCGCAATCATCGCGCAAACTGCCACTAAGGTCTTCCCTGAGCCTACATCACCCTGCAGGAGCCTGTTCATTGGGTAGTTGCTGCCTGTGTCATCGAGTATCTCATAGACCGCCGCCTTCTGTGAGTCCGTCATCTTGAAGGGTAGGTTTTCCGTGAATGATGCGAATTTTTCCCCCGGTTTGAGTTCGCGGGCATGGAACTTCCCGGAGGCATTCCGTCTCCGCAGGATTATACCGGCCTGCAGGAGGAAGAGCTCATCAAATGCCAGCCTGTTCCTTGCACGTATAAACGTCTTCTCGTCAAAGGGGTTGTGTATCTGCCTCACTGCCTCAAGAATGCTCATCATCCCGTAATTCTGAAGTACCCTAGCCGGGAGAAATTCCTTCAGGCAATGTTCAGCATAGTCATTCATGGCCGTATCAATGAGCTTCTTCACTGCCCGCTGATTGAGCTCAGAATTTGCCGGATAAATCGGGAATATCCGACCAATAATTGACGGCCTCTGAGTGCTCCTGTAGAGTATCTCGAACTCAGGGTGAACGAACTGCGGCTCAATGTAGTAGCTGTTCACCGGGCCATAGAGAGCAAGCCTCATCCCCTCACGGACGAAGCCCGCTATCTTGTCGGTGAACCATGTTACGCGCGCGCTCCCTGTACTGTCAGTGATTACTGCCTCAGTCTTTCCGTTGAATCCCGAAATCTCAGACACGAACGCAACGGCACATTCAGCATTTCCAGCTTGGAGCTCACACAAAGGACGGGGAAACCTCCTGTCCTCGTAGCGTCTCGGCATCAGGTAGAAGAGATCCTCAAGTGTGAAGATACCAAGTTTAGCCAGTGCTTGGGCTCTTTTCCCGCCAACCCCGGAAAGTACTGTAACGGGGGAACTCAGTCGCACGCTAAGCCGTTTCGTTGCTGCCCTCCATGAATGCCGGGGGATTTTCGGGCTGTTCGTGTGTCTCGCGGCTAATTTGAGGGAGGCTCTCAATCTCAGCGTCAGTGTCTTCCTGTGCGCGGTCAATGATCTTCCCGAAGTCGAGGAGGAGCGATACTGTATCCTTGAGGAACTGCTGTTTCCGAAGGCTCAGGAATCTCAACTGCTCACTGTAACTGTCAGCTTCCTTTTCGGCATCACCAAGAATTTTTTGGGCTTCCTCGCGTGCTGAGGCTATGATTTTCTCGGCCATGCTCTCAGCCTCGCGCCGTCTGGATTCTAGTTCATGCTCGATACTGCTCAATGACTGCTCTGCCTTTGTCCGTTTGTCCTGTGAGGTCTGGACTATCTCATCAGCTGAAACCCTCGCACGTGCAACTATCTCGCTGGCTTTGCGTTCTGCCTCGTTGATGCGTTCCTGGGCGGTACGTTCTGCCTCGTCAATACGTTCCTGGACTTTCCCCCCTGACTCAGCTATGAGCTTCCGGGCTTCCTCCTGTGCGTCAGCTAGTATCTTCTCGGTCTGAGTCCTGGCCTGATCCTCCATGTCCTTGGCGGCTTTACGTGCCTGAATGAGGGCATCCTTGATTGCGTCGGTCATGGACTCCTGCTTCTTCACGAACGCTTCAAGCTCTTGTATCCTGTTGTCCTTCTCGTCAATCTGCGTAACATAGGCTTCAAGGTCATCGGCTACCTGGTTCAGGAAATCCTCTACCTCAAGAACAGCATAGCCCCCAAAACGGACCTTCTTGAAGACTTTGACCTCAACGTCCTTTGCAGTAAGCAGCTCGCTCATTCGTGAACCTCCTCCTCCGGCCATACCTCGAACATTTCAGAACGCGGCGTAACAAGATACTGCGAAGGCTCAATGAACTTCATCTCACCGTTGCGGGCAAAGGCTACCCCTCCCATGAACGTGATGAAGTCTTTTCCTGCCTCCTCAAATTCGCGCTGGTTCATCTCGTGAAGGTCGATTAGTATCATCGCTCCGTTGTTGAATGCCTCGCGCAGTCTTCTCTTGTCATTGTCCGAGGCTACTCCGTTGAAGAGTATCAATTTTCCTGCAGCGTTGGAATTTCCTGATGTGCTTGAACGTGATGGGGGTTCCCTGCGTGATGGCTGTTTCCTGCGCTTCTCTTCAGTGTAGCCGTCATCTTCATCGTAATCGTCATCGTCGGTGTCAAATCCGAAGAACTTCATGATGTTCAAGGTTAAACGCCTCCCGTAAATTTATGTAGTTATGAATACGGTAAATATACCACGAAAATTATACATTATGCGTAATTTCTAGGGCCGAATAAAAGCGTTCCTATTCTGATTAGCGTACTGCCTTCAAGAATGGCAAGCTCAAAATCCCCGCTCATTCCCATAGAGAGAACAGGAAGTGATAGCCCCGTTCTTTCTCTGGCATTTTCCGCAAGCCCCCTGAGCTGTGCGAATGACCGCCTGATTTCCCGTTCGTCCTCAGTGATTGGCCCCACCGTCATGAGACCGTCAAGCCTGAGATTTCCGAGCCCTCTCACAGCGTCAAGAAGTGGCAGGAAATTTTCCGGGTCGACTCCTGACTTGCTGGCCTCGCCTGAAGTGTTGACCTCAATCAATACGGGAATGACCTTGCCGAGTTCACCGGCTATCCTGTTGAGCCGCTGGGCTAAGTCCGGGCTGTCGAGGCTGTCGATGTGGTCGAAGAGTTCTGCGGCTTTACGTGCCTTGTTGGCCTGAAGGTGTCCTATCAGCCGCCAAGGGATTCGCGATTCACCGAATGCTTTGCGTTTTGCCTCTGCCTCCTGTACTCTGTTCTCCCCGAAAAAGTCAACCCACTGTATCGACTCAGCCTCCTTCATTTCCTCGACTGTCCGGGTCTTGCTCACTGCCGCAAAATATATCCTGTCTGTCCTTCCTGCCTTAGCCTTTGCGTTCTCGATGCGCTCAAGTATTTCCTCAGCGTTCAAGTTTCACCATATCCTTCCGTTTTCGTCTTTTATCATTCCAGCGTCAAGTATGAGTTTGTCGCCGTGCCTCACTCCTTTTTCGATGAAGAAATTTTTTTCGTCAGCAGGGAAACCTTCAACCTCATGTGATACCGGGCTGTTCCCCTGAAGAATGAACACCTGATTTTTCCCGTCCTTAGTGATTACCGCAGTGTCAGGCACCATTATTCCCCTCTGAACGTCAGTAACGACGCTCGCAGTGAATGACCTTGAGCGCAGCAGACCCGGCGGAAAGAATGGCAGCCTCAGATAGACCTTGAGCTTCTGGCTCGATGACTTCACCGCCACTACTTCAGCCTTACGTTCTTTGCCCTCGTACTCTGTGCGTATCCTGATTGTGGGGTCGCTCTTGTTCCTCAAAGCACGGTCAAGCGACGGGCTGTAGTCGAGGTAGGCTATGCACCTGAGAGTTTGGGGCTGAGGTACTAGCTTACCGATTGGGTCGCCTCTTCGGAGGAGTGTACCATTCTCGATTAGTGATGCGTCCTGAAATTCTGGGAAGGGTGAAAAGTCAGGCCATAGTTTGGGGTAAACCCAGTTTCCTTCTTGGCCGTCAAGTCCGGGAAAGAAATACGCGGGGTATGGTGCTCGTATTGCTGTACCGTCAATTGCTGCAAGTATCTCGCCCTTTGAGACAATCCGGGGGCGCGGTGATGGGTAGGTGAGTATTCCGTCTTGGGGAGCATATATTAGGTGTTCGTCCCATAGAAGTATGCCTTCAAGGGGCTGTTCCTCGCTGTAGTTCGTAGTTACTGCCTCGATGACGTGGGGATGAGAGAGCTTGTAGTCCTCGTACCATGCGGCATAAACTCTGTAGCCCATCACGAAAATGAACACAAGAACGGAGTAATTCAGTATCCTGAAAGGCAGCCCTCTTCGTTTGCGCCTGCTCATGAAGTCATTTTGTCCCGTTCAAGCTCAGCAAAGGCATTGTGGTCGTGAATGCTCTCCATGCTCTCAACGTTCACACTGTACCATGTTATGCGGTCGTCATTGTCGAGTTTCACGGCAAGTTCACGCGTAACGTCCTCGACAAATCTGGGGTTCTCGTAGGCACGTTCAGTGATGTATTTCTCGTCCTCACGCTTGAGGAGGGTATACAGCGGCGATGATGCAGAGCTCTCAATCATCTCTATCAGCTCCTCAAACCAGACGAGACCTTTGCACCTGACTTTCAGTGAGACAAGAGCCCTCTGGTTGTGAGCACCATAATCTGAGATTTCCTTTGAGCACGGGCATAATGTCTGGACGTTCAGGGACAAGCCTATGATCATGTCGAAGCCTTGAGCCTCGCTGTAATCTGCCTCAAGGTTGACATCACACTTGCTGAAGCTCTCAATTCCTGACACCGGGGCTTTCTTTCGGAAGTAGTAGGGGAACTCGACAATAAGGCTGCTTTCTGAGGCGTTGAGTTTCTCGCATAACCTCCGTGTGAATGCCTCCAGGTTGTGGGGGGATACCCTGCCCCTGTACTCCTCCAGTGTCTCGATGAAGCGGCTCATGTGGGTGCCCCTGTACTCTCTGGGCAGCATGACACTCATTGACAGGCGGGCTATGGTGCTCTGGGTTCCTCCGTCATGGTAGAGGGCAGTTATTGGGCAGCTTACGTTCCTGACACCTACGCGGTCAATCTGGATGTTTCGGGGGTCATATTCCTTCTGTACGTCCTTCACTTGTATCACTCCCTGAAGTCTGAAGCCCTGAGTATCACGCGGCTGTTCGCTGTCTCCCACACATGGACTTCATAGAGCCCGCAATTCTCCCTCCTCAATGCCCCGTCAAGTTCACCCCATACCCACAGGGCTATATTCTCTGCACTTGGTTGTGTGATTATGTCGTTGATGTATGAGTGATCTAGTTTCGAGATTACCCGCTCGTTCACTATGGCCTTGAGCTCCTCGAAGTCCATGATCATACCCTCATCGTCAGGTCTTCCCTCAAGTACTACCCTCAACTTGTAGGTATGTCCATGAAGACGCTCACATTTGCCGTGATAGTTTATTAGGTTATGCGCCGCGTCAAACGTAAAATCCCTGCTCAGTAACATTTTTTCTCATGGCCTCCATCTCTTGTGAAGCCAGAACCATAAATCCGGCCTCTTCCGTATGAATTTCTCTATAGCCTTGTTGCACTCAAGAATTATCTGCCTCATCCTCTCGTCATGGCTCAGGTCTTTACCCGGAACCTCAACGGGCGGGAAAAACTCTATCTCATGCTCAAACGGGGCGTTCCTGTATATGCACACCGGGACTATAGGCACTCCTGAGAGCATCGACATCACTGCAGGCCCCGGCATATTAGTAGCGTCATGACCCATGAACGGCACCATCATTTTGCCCGTTCCGGCTATGTCGTTGAGGAGGGCTAAGTGCATTCCGTTCTTCAGCATTCGGGCGTATTTCTGCACTGATACGTTCTTGGGGATAAGCTCAATTCCTGAACGCTTCCTGATCTCCTCAACGTAGGCTGACATGTCCGGGTCGTGAAGTTCCTGCGTTACTATGTGGAGACAATGCCTCTTACTGCGTGAATATTGGGCGTACCATCCCGACAGTAACTCCCAGTTCCCGAAATGACCAGACAAGAAGATTACTCCCTTCCGTGAGGTTAGGAGGCTCTCGGCAAAATCCATATTGTGGACGTTCTTCACCCACTTGAAGACCTGTGAGGGGTCTCGCTGGAGTGCTAGGAGTTCCGTTACTGTCCAGGCGATATTCTCGTAGACCTTGCGGCGAATTTCCTTGCGCCATTGTTCGGAGCTTTCGGGGTATGCCAGCTTCAGGTTGTCGTCAATGACTTTTGCGCGGGGGTGAATCATCTTCAGGAGGCCGGAGAAGAACCCTGCCGTAACCTTGCCACGTAGTCCAGTGCCTGCAAGACTCTCGAATACCTTTAGTGCCCTTACTGCTGCCTTGCTCATTGTGCTATGACTTTCCTGTAGAGTGCAATTATCGAGTCCGTACAACGCTCATGTGAACGCCTCGACTTCAGGAAGTGCCTTGCTGACATGGCCAAGTGCCGCCCCTTGTCGCCCAACCCCTGACGTATCACTCTGGGCAAGTCCTCATCATCCCGCAGCATGAAGTAGCCGTCAGGGCCAAGTATCTCGTCAAGGTATCCAGACTTCCGGGACGCTATGGCTACTCCCCTCATTGTGAGTATTCCTGCCCTCATTGCCTCGCGGGGGCCGGTGTCGTTGGCGATGTATATTCCGCTTAGTGCTTCGGGACGCAAGAGCCTCTCTGTGATGTCAGCGACCTCGTAATCACCTTCGGGGACTTTACGGCCATCACGGACGAATACTGCCCTGCTTCCTTCCTCACTGTATGAGCTCAGGGGGTCAAACACCGGGAATATTACTGCCTCGCCTGTCTTCGCACCCTCAGTGAAGAAACGTGAAGGCCAGCCTGCCCAGTTGCTTTTTTCGAGCAGTGTGTGAACCGTCCGTGAATGCATCCTGACAATCCGCCACCATATGGGAGCTTTCCCGAACAAGTGCCAGACCTCACGCCTCGCAAAGATATTCCTCACTCGCTCATGTAACGGCTTGTAGGCATAATCCTTAGCGTGTATCACATCAAGGTCAATGTTCCGTGAATGAGTCCTTAACGCGGCGGCCATGTCCTTTATGACCTGAGCAAGTACATCACTGACTGAGCCCGAAATATACCATGTACACGTATGCATCTCACTCAAGCCCGGCCATGCTGAACTTCTTCCGGCCAACACGGACAAATATATATTTCCCACAGATGAGGGTAGACGCGTCAACTTCAGCCTTCTCATCCGTAACCTTCACGCCGTTAATTGAGACACCGCCCTGACGTATTGCCCTCTTTGCCTCGCCGTTGGACTCACACGCTCCTGATGACGTGAGAATGCCCACAACCCCCGCCGGGAAACTTACTCCCTCAAGAGTCCTGTAGGGTACTTCCTGCCTGAGCATGTTACAGGTCTCCTCACTCACTCCCGAAAAGTCTATCTTCGGGTTGAAGAGTATCTCGCTAGCATTGATGACGCTCCGGGCTGTCTCTTCCCCGTGAACTGTCGCAGTAACCTCAAGGGCAAGCCTCTTCTGTGCAATGCGTCTCTCAGGTGCGGCGTTGTGTTCGGTCATTATGGAGGCTATCTCGTTGATGGGTATGAACGTGTAGAGCTTGAGGAGCTTTTCCACGTCGCGGTCGTCGGTGTTGAACCAGAACTGATAGAACTTGTAGGGGCTGGTCTTCTCCGGGTCAAGCCAGACTGCTCCGGCCTCAGTCTTCCCGAACTTAGTGCCTGATGACGTGAGGAGGAGGGGCTGTGTCAGTCCGAACACCTCGGCTCCGTTGGTCCGTCGTATGTAGTCAGAACCCGCAAGAAGATTTCCCTGCTGGTCATTCCCTCCCATCTGGAGGCGGCAGTTGTAGTGCTCGTTGAGATACTTGAAGTCCATTGCCTGAAGTAGGACGTACGAGAACTCAGTGTAGGAGATTCCTTTTTCGGGGTCTTCGAGGCGTGAACGGATATATTCGCGGGCTATGAGGTTGTTGATGGAGAAATATTTTCCCACGTCATGGAGAACTTCAAGGAACGTGAACTTGCTCAGCCAGTCGTAATTGTTGAGGAGCAATGCCGAGTTTTCCCCGCAGTCGAAATCCAGGAACTTGGCCAGCTGCTTCTTCACTCCCTCTATGTTGTGCATGACTGCCTCAAGGGTTATCAGGTTACGTTCTTTGCTTTTGCCTGAAGGGTCGCCGATTAACCCCGTTCCTCCTCCGGCGAGTGCTATGGGTCTGTGTCCGAGCCTCTGAAGCCACCCCAGAGCCATCAAGGGAATCAGATGCCCAACGTGTAGGCTGTCTGCTGTCGGGTCAAATCCAACGTAGGCAGTAACCATCTCTTCATTCATGACCTGTGAGAGCCTTTCCTCATTGGTGCACCACTCGAAATAGCCGCGCTCCCTCAAAGTCTCAAACGCATTCATGTTTTATCAGGTCTCCTTTTGCGTAAAGTCATCGGGTTTTCGGGTTATTATATAATACTCAGAAAATTTCATTATGACTGTCAAGGAGAAGAAAACGTAAATGCGGAAAGTAATTCGTTCGCTCATAATTTTATTGGTGCTTGCTGTATCCTTCACTCCAAATTTTTCAGAGGCAACGAGCCTTCAGGATCTCTTCTGGCGCAGGGCATGGCCGGAAATGGAATTACAGTTCACCTCCATCAGGAAGAAAACCGCCCGTGATTATTCCCTCATGGCCAACGCATACAGGTTCCAGGAGAAATGGACAGAGGTAGTGAGGATTCTAGAGACACAGGCAAAGAACTTCCCTGCCTCAGTGAGACCCTATGCAGAGATGACCCTGTTGCTTGGCTACGAGAACACCGGGCAATCACAACGAGCCTTAACCCTCGCCGAGAATCTCTACAAGAATGCTCCGGCAGACCTGAAATATTATGTTGCACTTGCCCAGTACCGAATCAACAACTCACAGAAGAATGCAGGAGCTGCCCTCAACGCATTAACCCGGATGCTCGCTAACGCAGGAACAGATGAGCGCAAGATATACACCTTAACCCGACTAGTCCAGCAACAAGGCAACAGGAACATCAACGACCACGCTCTGCAGCTCCTAGAACTTCAGGCAGGCAGCAAGGAGGCAGGTGCAGTTCTTGCACGTGTGAGCAAACCCAGCAACAACATACGCGTTGCACTCGGAGTTCACTACCACACCATAGGGGAAAACAGGAAGGCTCTCGACATTCTCACGGGAGCAACAGGAAGGAAGGCACAATATTACCGGGCATGGGCAAATTCCCGGCTCAAGAATAACAACGAAGCCCTCAACCTCTGGGGAAGCCTCGCAGTCAGCGGCAACAGTTACGCGTCAGGTGCAGTTACGCGAATCGCCAACCTCGCGAAGGACAAGGGGATGAATGACGCATGTGTGAGGGTGCTCGACAGGATTGCACGTGAGAGACGGGGCAACGTTCAGGCAAGGGCACTCCAGGCACTTGTGAACCTCACAGGGAAGTCCAACACTTCACGGCGTGATGCACTTGAAGCACAAATCCTGA
Organism: Synergistaceae bacterium; assembly: GCA_017405525.1. Taxonomy (GTDB): domain Bacteria; phylum Synergistota; class Synergistia; order Synergistales; family Aminobacteriaceae; genus JAFUXM01. The sequence continues at coordinate 32,076 of JAFRAH010000038.1, read as the reverse complement.
AGTCATTTCCTGGGACTAATTACGCCTTCAATGTTATGTGGGCTCGTGCTTGGCGGAACCTTGACGCGAGGAATTACGCGGAGGCAGTGAAGCTCTTCCGTCAGTGCGATGCTCCCGGAGTGAACCAGTACAAGCGTGCAAGAATACTCTACTGGCTCTCACATGCTCAGGCATTGGCGGGGCAGAACCAGCAGGCCGCTAACACACTTGCTCTCCTGAAGCGGAAATACCCCCTCACTATTTATGCGTTCCTTACCGGGCAGAAGCTCAACATCATCAACGGCACTAACCCTAACCTGACGCTGAAGCAGTCTGAGCTAGAACAGTGGGGATTCGTCTATCATGCCTACCTGAGATACTCACGCCCAAAGGCAAGCACCAGGGAGCTTTACCGGGCATTGCACTTGTCGCGCTGGCTTGGTCTTGAGGAGAGCTACAATGAGGCCAAGCGTCTTGAGACCCTCATGACCTCGAACACTACTATGTACCGTCAGGACTTGGAGGCGTTATACCCAAGACCCTACAAGGCAAGTGTTGACGCGGCGGCGAAACAGTACGGTGTTGAGAGCAATTTTGTGTGGGCAATAATGCGTCAGGAGAGCGCGTTCCAGGTCAACGCAAGGAGCTGGGTAGGTGCGGCAGGATTGATGCAGCTCATGCCCGCAACAGCAAAGGAAGAAGCAAAGCGTGCAGGCCTCCCGAACTACAACCTCTACAATGCCAACGACAACATCAGGCTAGGAACTTCACATCTCGGCTGGCTCGGAAGGAACTTCGCCCGGAAAGAGTACGTCATGGCCGCGTACAATGCAGGCTCAGGGAATGCCCGGAAATGGCTTAAGGCTGTTGGTGGCAACCCGGATCTTGCTCACTGGATTGAGGCTGTGAAATTCGACGAGACCAATGGATACGTGCAGAGAGTCAGCGCAAATCTTGAGGTCTACAGGCTCTTGTATGATGGAAGATAGACGCGTCTCCTATGAGCTGTCAGATTATGTTCTGGGAAAATATTTTCGTGAGACAGGGACAAGACAGGGATGGCTACCTGAGAACGGAAGGCCGGTATCAGTCGCAACGTCAGGAGGTGGCGACTCGTTATCGCTCCTGTGGCTGTTCCGGCGGTTCTATCACGGGGCAATCACCGCAATACACATCAACCACGGCATCAGGGGCAGTGAGTCAGACGAGGATGAGAGGTTCACGGCCATGTTCGCGGGAAATCTCGGCGTGAACTTCAGGGCTGTGCGTGTCAGTGTCCCATCACAGCGCATGAAGGGCGAATCACTGGAGACCTCAGCACGTCGCATAAGGCTTCAGGCTCTCAGCTCAACAGCCCGCGAGCTCTGCATCAACTCAGTCATGCTTGGGCACAACCGCGACGACCTAGCCGAAACGGTGCTCTTCAACATCCTGCGTGGTACTGGTCTTCGTGGGAGCGTGGGAATGACCGAACACACAGAACATGACGGTGTTACGTTCTACCGTCCTTTGCTGGGAATGAGGCGGGAATTCCTCCGGGACGTTCTCAGGTCAAGGGGGCTGTCATGGCGCGAGGACAGCTCCAACAACAGCGACGAATACACACGGAACTTCATACGCCTGAGACTGATACCCATACTTGAGGGGAACATCAACGCGTCATCAGTAGAGCACCTTGCACGTTTCGGCGAGGACATGAGGGCACTGCGCGGACGTGAGGACGAATACAGCCGCGAACTCCTGAAGTCATGCCTTGAGGCTGAGGGCACTAACTCAATGACGCTTGACCGAAGGAGGCTCAAAGCACACGGCCATGATGACATCTCCCTGATTATCCGCGAGGCAGGAAGGAGGCTCAATCTCAGGACGCTATCACGAAGACGCTGTGATGAGCTTGCGTGGTTGATACTGAAGCCTGAGAATTTCACGTTCCAGTGGTGCGGTGATATGACCGTCTCAGGAAGAAAGGGAAAAGTTTTCTTTGAGGAGGGGATGAACAGACAATGATGCAGGAAATTCTAGAACAATGCGAAAACTTGCGGAGGATACTCAAGCACAAGGCCGATGAACTTCACCAGCAGGAAATGTTGAAGGACATTGACGCGAAACGTGCAGACTGGGAGAGGAGGTCTGCGTTGTTTGTGCCTTCACGTCAGAGGCTCGAACGCGGAGGTAAAGCCCTTGAACTCGGCGAGGAATACGAGGCAATAAAGGATCTCCGTGAACAGCGCGCAAAAAGCAGGATAAGGCAGGACTCCCTCCGTGATGACATGGCCGAAGCACGCACAGCCCTCCAGAACGCCGAAGAAGCCCTGACGCTCATTGAGGCAGAATACCGGGACAAACTCGCGGAACAGACCAAGCTCCAGACCCTGACACAGCGGGTGAAGGAGCTTGACCGGCAGATCACCGACAGGCAGGACGCAGTGATACAGGCACGGAACGAGTACGAGGACTCAGAACGTGAACTCAAGGAGTGTTCGTTGCAGGTTGAGGCGGGGCAGTCATCACTTGAGCGCGTTGAACTGGCATTGAGGGAGGTACGGAAATTTCTTCAGCAGCACTCAATAGACGAGAAATTGCAGGCGGGTCTTGCGGGAATACAGAAATGTTTTGCCATGTACGAACAGGCAGACGAGAAGCACACTGCCCTGAAGATGTCGTGGTCAAAGGCAATACAGCGAAAACTTCAGGCTCAAGGGGTGCTCAATGACAGGGCAGCTCTTTTCTCGGACGCTAATCACCGTTACGCCGTAATCGAGAAGAAATATGTACGTTCGCGGGCATTCTTTGAGGGCACTCTGAAGGGGAAGTCCATAGCTGAGTGGCGGGAGATCTGCGACAAGAGCACCAAGAAACTGGCTGAACTTGACGAGCTCTACAAGAAGTTTCAGGAAGTCCGGGCACTTGAAGAGAGGCTGAAAAACTTTCAGGATATACGACTGAGAATACAGCAGGAGACACGAAGCCTGAATATCCGGGACGTTGAGCAGTCAGGGAGGATTCTGGAGCTCCAGCAGGAAGCCGCAAGACTGGAGAAACGCGCCGCCCTTCTGCGGAGGATTGAGGACCTCGACGCTGTACGTGAGCTGCTACAAGACGGTGTAGCCTGCCCGTTGTGCGGGTCAATGACTCACCCCTACACGTCGGGTGCTGTTGTCCCTGACCCGGAGGAAGTACACAGGCAGTTGCAGGAGACACAGAAGGAGCTTGACGCACTGAGGGACGAGCTCACATCACGGCAGACTAGAGCCGGGAAACTCAGCGAAGAGATCTCTGCAGTGGGACGTGATGAGTCGGAACTCAGGCAGAAGATTAACGCCCTGACCGCTGAAATCACCTCGAAGGTCTCACTACTGGGGCTGAAGATGGGGGCGGGAATTTCGCCGTTCGAGGAGCTTGACCGTGAGAGACAGAGGACACGCGATGCCCTCCAGCTTGCACGTAACGCCGCCGACACTGCCGAAGCCGCCGAACGCGACATGAAGGCCGCCGCAGATGAGCTCGAAAAGATACGTGAGACACGCGGGGAAGCCACGAAGTACCATCAGGATGCGCTGTTTGCCTTCCAGAACGCCAAAGCCGAAGAGGAACAGCTAGACACTGAGACAAAGACACAAGCCGAAATAGTAACCAGTCTGAAGCGTGAACTGATCTCACAGGTTACACCATACGGCTACAAGACACTGCCCGACAGGAACCCTTCAGAGGTCATTGAAGCACTTGAACGCCGAATGAATGAGTGGCAGGAGAAAGCCCGCCAGCGTGATGAGCTTGAACGTGAGCTTTCAGTAGTCAGCACAAAAACAACCGCCCTCAAGAAGAACAGGGAGGCTCTGAGAGTTAAGCGTGATGAGTTGGCCGGGAGGGTCAAGGCTTTTGAGGCTGAGAGGGACAGCATACAGCAGCAGAGGATTATACTTTTCGCGTCAAAGAAGCCAGATGATGAGACCGCCAGAATGAGCAAGGACATAGAGGAGCTCAGGGCACAGCTCAATGAACGACGTGAGAGCAAGAACGAGAAAGCTCAGGCACTCGACAGGATAATGACGGCGATACACACCCTTGAGACAGAAACAGCAACAGGACGTGAAGAACTCCAGAGGCACGAGATAAACTTCAACAAGCGATTATTGGCGTTGGGTTTCAGGAACGAGGACGATTACGCGGCGGCACTGCTTACTGCTGACGAGAGGCGGGACCTCCAGAACAAGCTCCGTGAACTCACACAGACAGACCTTGACCTTAAGGCTGAAAGTGAGAACACGCGGGCAAAAATCCTTGAGCTCCAGGCTGACGGTCTGAGCATGTCGAACGATGAGATCAACGCGAAAATCTCGGAACTGAAGAAAGTACTCGACGAACCTCACGATGAATCACCTGATGATGCGGCATACATGGAGAAGATTAACGGCGAGCTCATCCCGGCAATAAGGGACTTGATGCTTACTTGCGGTTTTGAGGGGGGATTTTAGCGATGTCAAATATTGTCTGGGAGGACCTGAGATTCTTTCTTGAGCACCTGAGAGACCTTCCAGTGAGTGAGAGCCTTCCACTGGGAACTTCAGGGGGCTTTTGCGTCTCAACGGGCAATGAGTTCGAGAACTGGATATATTACCCCGAACCCATCAATGACCCTGACACTGTGGAGATGGCCGCAAAGTTCTTCCGTGAACGTGGAATGTCTTTCATGTGGCCAGTCTATGACGGCGGGCAGGAGCTCCTTGAACGTTCGGGGCTGCTCTATGCCGGGAGCCTCGAAGCGATGACCCTTGACCCCTCACGAATCACCCTGAGCACTTCAGGCCATGACGTGGAGATTTTCCAGGTGAAGACGCGTGAAGATGCCCGGCTCTGGGCTAGGACTGCATGGCTTGGTTTCGAGTACGGCGGTGATGTCCCTGCTCCTGAGTATTGCTCACTCGTTGAGGCGTTCATGAATGACAGTGAAGCCTTCTCGCTCTGCATTGCACGTTCGGGGGGCGTTGATGCCGGGACGTTCATGGTTACGCACGAGCCCGGACTAATGGGGGTGTACTATGTCTGCGTTGTCCCTGAGATGAGGCGGAAGGGTATAGCCCGCGCAATGATGAGTGAGATTTGCAGGCTCTCAGAGGGAAGGACTATAACGCTACAGGCCACGCCTTCGGGAGTGCCATTCTATGAGGCTTTCGGATTTGATGACTTGTTCCCCATTCCTGTATATTCGACTGAGGCAGATATATTCTAGTGAGCCACAAAAAAAAACCCCTGCCGTTAATTGACAGGGGCAAAACCTTTCTTCATTCGTATTCTATTCTACTACTGCAGCATCAGGGATAAACACCTGCTCTGAGCTTGAAGCCTCCTCGTTCTTCCAGATTATGCCGAGACCGAAGGCAGTCATAGCCAGTGCTACGATTGGGTTAAGCCAGTTCATGAAGCAGTAGGGCAGGTAGTCGAGTGTCGCAACTCCGAGTACTGAGCTGACATAAACGCCGCAAGTGTTCCATGGGACTAATACGCTCGTCATTGTCCCTGAATCCTCAAGTGAACGCGACAACATTACGGGAGCAAGTTTCTTCCCATTCGGCCATGTCCTCTCGTCAAAAGCACGCTTGAACATCCTGCCCGGCACTATGATGGATAGGTACTGCTCAGACAGGAAGACGTTAGCCATGAACGCAGAAGCCAGCACCGAGCCAATGAGCCCCGTAACGCTCTTAACGTGTCGCATGAGTGCATCAAGTATCACGTCAAGGAAGCCGCAGACCTCCATGATGCCGCCGAGTGAAAGCGCAACGACAATCAGGCATATGGTCTCAAGCATTGAGGTCATTCCTCCGCGCGTGAAGAGCTGGGTTAGGAGTCCGCCGACCTTCGCGAAAACGTCAGGTGTTACGCCCATTGCCGGACTTCCTGCCGTGAATGCCTGGGTGAACGCACCCGTAACGCTCGCCACTGCCTCCGGGGTTGCCGCCTCAGCAAACGCCCCCAAGTGTTCAGGGACATAGCCGGAGAAGAGTACCTCCATTGCCTCATGAGCCGTTGAGCCGCGTAGAAGTGAGAGAACGAGGCTTGCGGTAATTCCTGCGACTATTCCGGGGATTGCGGGCATCTTCAAGAACGCCATGACGATAATCACCATCGGGGGGATGAACGCGAAAAGTGAGATGTTGAACTCAGCGCGCATCATCGACTGAATGAGTGCTATCCTTCCGCCGTCCGAACCTTGAGCCGAATCGCCCATCATGAACGCGATTATTGCCGTGATTATGAGCGTGGGTATCGTTGACCACATCATGGCCTTAACGTGGTCGAAAAGCTCACTGCCTGCTACAGCGGGTGCAAGGTTGGTGGTGTCTGAGAGAGGGGAGATCTTGTCGCCGAAATATGCCCCGGAGATCACGAACCCTGCCGTAATGGGTAAAGGAAGCCCTAACCCTGCACTTATTCCGATCAGGGCAACGCCGACGGTTGAGCTTGTGGTCCAGCAGCAGCCCGTAGCGATCGCAACGACTACGGAGATTATGAGGCTGGCAAGGTAGAAGTATCTCGGTGTCATGACTTCGAGGCCGTAATATATCATCGTGGCGACAACGCCGCTCTGGATCCATGAGCCGACGAGACAGCCCACAAGCACGAGGATAACGATTGCCTGAATTGATACCTGGATTGCGCCGGTCATTCCCTTTTCGAGCTCAGACCATGAACGCCTGAGATAGAGAGCACCGACAATTGCCGCGAAGATTGCCGCGAAAAGAAGGGGAACTTGAGCCGGAAGACCTAAGCCGAAGTGAGAGCCTGACTCGAGCTCGACATCGACAACGCCGAACGTAACGATTAACGCGCTAGCAAGGAGTACATAAATCGACAGTAAAAGACTTGGCCGCTTGCACAATGAAACATTCCTCCCGAAAGATTATAGGTGATGCCTTTTCCGACTATACCCGACAGTGTCCGCCAGAACGAGAGGAATGCTATTTGCCTATTGGTCTTACCGGCTTAATGCGGAAAATCGGGCAAATTGTAAAACTTTTTCCCTAATTTGCAACACAAAATTTTCACGCGTTTATAGCCTTCAAGTATTCTGCCTGCTCCCTGATTGTCTGCTCGAAATCCGCCGTGCACTCGAACCCCGTATCCCTGTAGAGCGCATCAAGGTCAGTATATGAGTAGTCCATGTTCAGGCTGTCCTCGTACTCCCCAAACCTGAGCTCCGCATCCTTGTTCACCACGTCCCTGATGTTGCAGACTATCTCCCGGAATGTCCGTAATTTCCTGTGGCCTATGTAGTAGCTCTGCATGTTCCTGCCCTTGCTGCCTATGAGGTAGAGGGCTCTGGCTATGTCGCTTACGTGGACTATGTCGTACTGGTTATTGCCCTCGATTAGGCGGGAAGGCTTGTTCTCCATGCAGTTCTTTATGACCGTGTTAATGAGGTTGAGTGCAGGGTAGCCTACACCATAGGGAAGGGGTATGAAGGCACTGCAATAATCCATGTGGTTATTGTACGAGATAGTTCGTGAAGTAATATCTGCAGAGACCTCCATTGAGGCGTATATATTTGTGTTTCGCGGTATTGTCTTCTCGTTTCTGAGGAACTGGGCTATCTCAAGCTCGTTGATTGTCCCGGCGAATATGAACTTCCTGCATCCGATTCTGGCTGCTGACATGGCCGCATCACATGAAGCCTTTGCGTTGGTGAACTGGAGCTGATAGTCCTTGAGTGCAGCTACAGCTCCTCCGCACCATGCCATGTGGAAGAACGCATCAACATCTCTGGCCTTTATCTGGCGGTCAAGAGAGTCATAGACCCTGAAGTCTGCTGTTACCGGGATAAAGTTTTCGCCGAAGTTCATTCCCTCAAGCCTAGCTATGTCCGTGCCTATTCCGTAGACTGTTGAGCCGTTCTTGAGGAGTTCGCGGACGAGGTATGAACCGATGAAGCCTGTTGCGCCGCTGACTATGACTGTCTTCATGTCTGTCATCCCCGGCACCTCACAGGGGTATGCTGACCCATTCGGCGGGCCAAAAGTCTTGTTTTATTTCACGAGGTAACTGAGGTTTAAATCTTTCCGGACGGAGTATTATCGGGTTGGGGTTCTGGTTTAGCCATGCTCCCCAAAGGCAGAAGGTGGAGTTAGCTAGTATGTTGTGCTTGCATTCCGAGATAACCTGCATATCAAAGTACTGATCATCACCATTAGACCAGTCAATGAATGTAATATCAAGCCCCCCCCCCCGTAAGCAGCTTTGCACCAGTCAATATCGTCTGAAGTACAGAAAAACTTTGCATTGGGCACGCGTTCCTAGATGTAGCGTATTGCTCTGGAGTAATATTCTTCCGGGAGAAGCCAGCCGAGCTTGAGGTAGTCATCACGCCTGAAGGATATGCTAACGGAATTGCTGTTCCTTATCTGGTCGATTACAGCCGCTGATTTCCCGGTTAAAGGCTTCTTGAACGTAAACTCTTTGCGGAGTATTCCCTCAATTTCCGCCGAGTACTTGAAGCTGCCCCAGTACCCCAGAATTACACCGTTCTTAGCGTCAAGAATTTCGGGCTGGAAGTGCGTTTGCTTGTCGTAATATACATAGGGAAGTTTGATTTTCAGCTTGCGTGATGCCCTCGCGATGAAACTGGCAGCATTCCCTATGAAATTCCCGCATATTCTCTCGGTTATGTTGAATACGTTACTGAGTTCATATTTCCTGACGGCTACATTTGGATTACGGTGTGGGCGGCCATAGTGAGACAGATCCATATCACATCCCTGCCACGCTCAAGAAGTGTCCTGTACAGTGCATACATGTACATCTGGTTGCCCAAGCCCCCGCCAATAGTTACTATCAGCAACTGCATTCACCTCCATGCATAGTATTTGCCTCATTGTACCATATGGCTATTCCCACTTCCTGTATATCCCTGCCTGACGTTTGGCCTCAGCTTTCTTTGATATGTGAGTCCCAAGAACGATATTGCCGAACCCCTTGTGCTGTAGTAAGGCCTTCATCCTGTTCATGAACGGGCAAGGTAACCTGTGGGCATTCTCCGAACAGATACATGATGCAAAGTGAAACGCTACGTCATCCTTGCTGATGCCTGCCTTGCGGAGTCTCATCGCCAAGTTTTCGAGCTTCACGGTAATGTTCCCGCAGCAGCCTCCGCAGGTCATGGACATGTAGCGCGTCCCTTCAGGATAGCCCGTGAACTTCACGGCTCTCTCGTAAAAGTCATTCATGCAGAGAAACCCGGAGCATCTCTTCACGACATCCTCACACTGTATTATCACCACGAGTTCAGGCGCGTCATCAATCATCTTCATACCCTCCCTAGTTTTCCGATAACGTCATCATCAACTGAGGCATCAAGGCCATTCTCGGACAAGATGCTTTTTGCGCGTTCGAGGTCTTCGGGCTTAACGTCCACGAAATACACGTCGCGGTCAATCCAGCCACCCGCCCCGAAATTTCTGGGGTCAACCTTCGCACCGCAACCGCAGGCATTGAGGCTGTCCACCGGGTAATGTCCCGAACGTACTCCCTTAAGACCGGCAGACTTGAGGGCATCCTTTATTTTCTGCCATGTAACGCCGTCCTTCTTCTTGAAGATTGTTACCTTCCTCGAAAACCACATTCCTTAGTGCCTCCTCAAAGCTATAATGTCAAAAGGAGATGATGAATTTCATGAAGTATAACAGAATAACAGTATCCGGCCTGAACATCTTTTACCGTGAGGCAGGCAGCCCTTCAAGCCCGGCAATGCTCCTTCTTCACGGTTTCCCTTCAGCAAGCCACATGTTCAGGGACTTGATGCCCATATTGCAGGACAAGTTCCACCTCATAGCCCCGGACTTTCCCGGCTTCGGGCAGTCAGACATGCCATCACGGGACGAGTTCACCTACACGTTCGACAACATCGCGGAAGTCATTGACGGTTTCATCTCGGCTGTTGGACTGGACAGGTTCATCATGTACGTTTTCGACTACGGCGCACCTGTAGGTTTCAGGATAGCCATGAAGCACCCTGAAAGAATCTTGGGCATCATCAGCCAGAACGGGAACGTATACGCTGAAGGTCTCGGCAAAAAATGGGAGGCCCGCGCGGAATACTGGAGGCACCCAACGCCTGAACTCCGGGAAAACTACAAGAGTGCTTTTTCCCCAGAGACGATTATGGGGCAGTACACCTTCGGGACATTGCCGGGGAGTGTCTCGCCTGACGGTTATACGCTGGACATTCACTACACGATGAGGCCGGGCTATGACGAGATACAATCTGACCTGATTTACGACTACCAGAACAACGTGAAGTTATACCCGAAATTTCAGGAGTACTTGAGGGAGCATCAGCCCAAGCTGCTGGCGGTGTGGGGGAAAAATGACCCGTCATTCATTCCTGCAGGTGCTGAGGCATTCAGGAGGGACGTACCCAGCGCAGAAGTTCACCTTGTCGACAGCGGGCACTTTGCGCTTGAGTCGTGCTGTGAGGAAATTGCAGGATTAATCCTTGAGTTCTTTGGCGGCAGGTGATGGCTGAATCGCTTTTTGCCTCATCAACTAACGAGCCACTCGCCGCAAGAATGAGGCCGCTGACACTTGAGGACTTCGCCGGGCAGGAACACTTAACCGCTCCCGGAAAGATATTGCGCCGCATAATCGACAGCGACAGAATACCCTCTATGATTTTTTGGGGGCCTCCGGGCGTGGGAAAGACAACGCTGGCCGGGATAATTGCCCGGAAGACAAAGGCAGAGTTCGTTACGTTCTCGGCAGTTACGGGAGGTATCAAGGAAATCCGGGAGGTCATGAAACAGGCTGAGGCCAACCGAAATTTTGGGACAAGAACGATACTTTTCGTTGACGAGATCCACAGGTTCAACAAGGCGCAACAAGATGCATTCCTTCCGTTTGTTGAGAGGGGGAGCATAATCCTCATAGGAGCTACAACAGAAAATCCCTCGTTTGAGATTAACGGGGCCTTATTGTCGCGGTGCAAGGTCTTCGTGCTCAAGGCTCTTAGTGTTGGCGACATCATGAAGCTCTTACGGCGGGGCTTGGTTATCTTGGGAGTTCAGGCAAGTGATGACATTCTCCGGGCAATGGCTAACTTCTCGAACGGCGACGCAAGGTCTGCATTGTCCCTCCTTGAGATGGCGGCGATAAACTCGGACGGCGGCATCATAACCCCAGAAATTCTGGAGCAGTGCACTTCCAGGAAATCCCTCCTTTACGACAAGAACGGCGAGGAACACTACAACCTCATTTCCGCGCTCCACAAGTCTATGCGGAACTCAGACCCTGATGCGGCGGTCTACTGGCTTGCTCGTATGCTTGAGGCCGGTGAAGACCCACTATACATTGCGCGGAGGGTTGTACGTTTTGCGAGTGAGGACGTTGGGCTCGCCGAACCGGGAGCTCTCTCGATGGCTGTTGCGGCGTACCATGCCTGCCACTTCTTGGGAATGCCTGAATGTTCCGTGAACCTGACGCAGGCTGTCGTTCACATGTCCATTGCCCCAAAGAGCAACTCACTCGATGCCGCCTATAACTCAGCACGTCATGACGCACTGGAGAGCATGGCCGAGCCTGTGCCGCTACACCTTCGGAACGCCGAGACGGGGCTTATGCGCGAGCTGGGCTACGGGAAAGGCTATAAGTATGCTCATGATTTTGACGGGGCATTGACGGCTATGGACTGCCTTCCTGAGAGCATGAAGGGACGTGAATATTACCACCCGACAAATCACGGGAGCGAGGAACACTACAAGAAGAGGCTTGAAGGTATAAAGAACTGGAAGGAGAATCACAGGAAATAAAGACGTTTGACCCTCCTTAATTCATAGCATAAAATCACTTACAGCAAAGGGGGCAGGGTAACAGTTAAGCAAAAGTTATAAATAGCTATAAATTTTCAACATCTTTATAAACAAGGAAGGAGGTACATCGTTACAGGAGAACTAAAAAATCCCTGACTGACAAGTGATATAATCCGTACTAATTGGTGTCTCATTGAGAACTGGGTATAGTCGGTTGGACAGAGAAAAAAAGCAATAACCAAGCTATTCTGTGGTTCTGCCCGTAAAATATTCAACCTTATCAGTGCATAAGTCTTCTGTAACGGTAAAATATCTTGCCTGAAAAAATCTCAACCGTTAAAGACATGACAGACGGGACAATCTGGAAGCACCTGATAAGTTTTGCGTTCCCTCTGTTCGTTGGCAATATATTTCAGCAGCTCTATAACACAGTAGACAGCATAGTGGTCGGAAATTTCGTAGGGGCTGATGCACTCGGTGCAGTAACCTCGACAATCCCGATAGTCATAACGTTAATCGGTCTCTTCATTGGCCTCACTATGGGTGCAAGCGTCGTAATCTCCCAATACTTTGGGGCAAAGGACATCCCCAATCTCAGGAAGTCCACTCACACCGCAGTAGTCTCTGCCGTAATCATGGCCGTAATAATCTCGGCAATAGGCTACTTCTCGACACCTAAGCTCCTTCGTATGATGAACACTCCTGAAAGTGTCTTCAGGGAAGCGGTAGTTTACCTTCAGATATTTTCGCTTGGTCTTGGCGGGACGATGCTCTACAACATGGGCAGTGCAATTCTCCGTGCAGTCGGCGACTCAAAGAGGCCGCTATATTTTCTGATACTTGCCTCGATACTCAACATATTTCTTGATTTGCTGTTCGTGATAAATTTCGGGCTTGGTGTTGCTGGGGTAGCTTATGCCACGATAATAGCTCAGTTAGTTTCAGGGATAATAATATTCTGGCTGCTCTTCAGAAGTAGTGAAGTCCATAGCCTGAGATGGCACGAGATGAGAATAGACACCGGCATACTCAGGAGGATTATAGCGATTGGTTTTCCTGCAGGTCTTCAGATGGCTATAACGTCATTCTCGAATGTCTTTGTTCAGGCCTATATCAACGCATACGGGGCGGCAAGCACGGCAGGTTGGGGGATATATGCCCGTGTTGATGCCTTCGTGATACTTCCGACGCAGAGCATGGCAATGGCAGTAACTACCTTCGTGGGACAGAACGCAGGAGCACGCAAGCCCGAAAGAATACGGAAGGGACTTCTTCAGGGGTTGTGTATCTCGTGGAGCATATCGGCGTGCATCATAACGTGCCTGTATATTTTCGCGCCATATATTGCCGGGCTCTTCAACCAGGACGCGGCGGTTCTGGGTTATGCCGTCCTCTTCATCCGACTAAACAGCCTCTTTGACCCAGTGAATGCCACTGACCAGATACAGGCCGGAGCACTAAGGGGAGTTGGTGATTCGAGAAGTCCTATGGTGATTATGCTGATGTCGTTTGTCGTATTCAGGCAGATATACCTTTTCATTGTCTCAAGGCTGACGAGCTCGGTATACTTCATTGCGATCGGGTATCCTATAGGCTGGATTGTCTGTACGTCCTTGATGACTCTTCACATATGGCGTTCAGGATGGGACAAGAAGCTAAAGGAGCTGAAATAATCGACATGATTCACGCCGGAAGAAGATTTACCCCCACGACCTCCAGCATTCCCCCCAGCGCACATAATGGCAGCCCCACAACGTTGAAGTAGTCCCCGCGAACTCTCTCAACTATGAGGCTGCCCATCCCCTGAACTGCATACGCCCCGGCCTTATCGTCGCATTCACCGGTCGAGACATAGGCGCGTATTTCCCCGTCAGTCAGCGGCCTGAACTTCACCGCAGTGTGCTCGGCGTGAACGTGGACATTCCCCCCGTAACTCACTGCAAGCCCGGTAATCACTTCATGCTCGCGACCCTCAAGCATCTTCAGCATCCTCACAGCATCATCACGTCCTGAAGGTTTGCCCAGTATCTGCCCGTCAATCACCACGATGGTATCAGCGGCAATGACCACAGCATCAGGATATGCCCTTGAGCCCGCAAGTGCCTTAGTGCGTGCAAGCCTCGTGCAGTATCCTTCGGGGGACTCACCGGGTATATATCCCTCGTCAACATCTGGCCTGAAGACCTCGAACTTTAACCCGATGCTCTCAAGCAGTGCCTTGCGTCTCGGACTTCCTGACGCTAACACTATCCTGCTCATATTATCCCCGTCCCGAAGAGAAGAGCCACAGCCCCGATGATGAGGCAGTAGACCCCGAAAAGTGCCCAGTTCCTAGCGTTGACGAGACGGCGCATGAAGACCAGTGCCGCAAAACCAAGAACGAACGCACAGACTGCCCCGGCCATGTATCCTTCGGGCATGAATGCAGGCTCCCCAGACTTCAGGAACTTCACGCACTCAAGCAAGGTTGCACCCAGAACGGCAGGTATCGAGATGAGGAACGAGAACCTGAAAGCCTCAGTGATCCCCAAGCCCATAAACAGCCCCATAGCGATTGACATTCCCGAACGTGAGACACCCGGCAATACCGCGATACCCTGAGCAATTCCGACGGCAATAGCAATCTTCAGGAGGGATGAATTTCCTCGTGATGCCGATAAAAACGGAATGAGCACTAAAACTATTCCCGTGAAGATTTCCCCAGCTCCTACGAGTATGAGGCTCTCTGAGAATCTCTCCGCTGTTGACTTGAGACCCAAGCCGATTATTGCCGTGATGAATGACGCGATGATTATTGCCCAGCCGTAAGCCCAGCCTGAACGCCTCTTCCTCGTGAACCATCCGCCGAACCAGTCGAGCATTATCTGCCATATGTCGCGCCAGAAGTACAGGAAGACAGCCAGCAACGTCGCGAAGTGTAGCAATATATCGAACGTCAGCATGTTGTCGTTGAAGCCCATGAATATCTGGAACAGTGCAAGATGTCCCGAAGAGCTCACAGGCAGGAACTCACATAACCCCTGAACAGCACCTAGAACGATTGAATGCAACATAACTCACTAAATCCTCCCCTAGAAAAATTCTTTCTCGAATACGTTATTACTGTCCCTGCTCTTCACCGACACAACAGGAAGAACTACAGCAAACGATGAATTTCTTTTCCTCAGTACGTCCCTTACGCGTGTCTTTATGGTTTTCCTGAGTGCTTCAGGATTTGCCCGCCTCCCTGAAAGTTCAGCCACTGCCTGTTCACTCACTGCATAGAGCTCGTTGAAGATGTCCCTGCTGTCCTCAGAGATGAATACCCCCTGAGTCTCTATTGCCGCCGGAGCAAGGAGGTTACCCCTCTCGTCAACAGCCACAGCCACAACAAGAACTCCATCCTCTGCGATTTCCCGACGTTCCTTTAGGACCTCGCTCTTGATGCTCCCTGCAGCATTGCCGTCAACGATTACCGCCCCTGCCTGAACATGGCCGTGTTTCTTTGGGGGATTGTTGCGCGTGAACGTGAGAATGTCGCCGTTGACCATGAGGAATATGTTTCGCGGCAATATCCCCACCTCTTGGGCAAGCTGTGAGTGTCTCACAAGGTGCTTGTATTCCCCGTGAACTGGCACAAAGTACTGCGGGCGGGTCAGGTTCAGCATAATCTTGAGCTCCTCGCTTGATGCATGGCCGGAAACGTGAATCTGCCTGTCCTTCTCGTAGACTACTTCACAGCCCTGTGCAAAGAGACGGTTAATCGTATTGTTCACGAGTTTTTCGTTGCCCGGAATTACTGACGCAAGAAGGAACACTACATCATGCTCGCCGAGGTCTATGGCCTTGTTCTCGCCCCTGCTCATTGTTACGAGCCCGCTGAATGGTTCGCCCTGGCTTCCGGTCGTGATGATTACGAGCTGGTTATCTGAGTACTTCCAGATTTCCTCTATCTGTATGATCATCTTGCTGTCTATCTTGAGGTAGCCTGTATCGCGTGCAAGGTCTGCGTTCCTCAACATGCTCCGGCCAAGAAACGCTATCTTCCTGTTGAACCTTGCCGCCACGTCCGCAACCTGCTGTATCCTGTGTACGTTGCTTGCGAATGACGAGATGATTATTCGTTTTGTCCTGTACGTCCTGAAGAGTGTATCGAGTGTTCCTGAGATTATGCGCTCGCTTGGTGTGAAGCCCTTACGTTCGGCGTTGGTACTGTCGGAGCAGAGCAGCATTACTCCCTTGTCGCCCTCCTCAGCAAATGCCCCGTAGTCAGTTACCCGGCCATCTACCGGGGTGCTGTCGAGCTTGAAGTCTCCTGTGTGGACAACGCGGCCTAAAGGTGTCTCGATGCTCAGAGCCACGCCGTCAGGTATCGAGTGAGCTACGGCAATGAACCTGATCGTGAATGAACCGATCTTGATGATGTCGCCTGCCCGTATCTCGTGCATGTCTGGCCTGAAACCCGGAAGGTCATCCTGCAGCTTGTTGCGTATGAGTCCGAGTGTCAACTGTGTACCGTAAAGGGGGACGTTGAGTCGCGGCAGTACGTAGGGGAGTCCTCCTGTGTGGTCTTCATGTCCGTGTGTGATGAGTATGGCGAGTATCTTGTCCCTGTTGGCCTCCAAGTATGAGATGTCCGGGACTATGTAGTCGATGCCCGGGAGCTCTGAGTCCGGGAACTTGAGGCCGGAGTCTATCACGATGATTTCGTCGTCGTATTCGAGGATGTACATGTTCTTGCCGATTTCGCCGAGCCCTCCTAGTGGGATAAAGCTGAGCTTTTCGCGGTCAAAGTCTGAAGTACCGTTGCGCCTTCTGTGTGGTAAGTTTCTTGCCATTGAATGACCTCCTTATGTGTGAAAAATTTTGTGTATATTGACCCTTTGAAGGGATTAAATTCTGGGATGACTTAATGCACTAATATTATATTATAAGTTCGATGGGTAAATTTTTAGTCAGTGAGGGAGGAAGTATATTGCTTAGTCTTGAGGGCATACGCTGGGGAAAGTTCATAATTGGGGAGTTGTTCGAGATTTTGCCGGGTAAACGTCTTCGCAAGGAGGACATGACCCCCGGAGATACCCCGTTCATCGGAGCGTCAGACCACAACAACGGGGTAACTGCCTTCATCGCCGACACGAACGCCTCAGAAGATAGCAACGTTCTGGGAGTGAACTATAACGGGAGCGTAACGGAGTGCTTCTATCATCCCTATACCTGCCTGTTCTCGGACGATGTTAAACGCTTTCACCTGAAGGGACGTGAAGGGAACAAGTACATATACCTTTTCGTTAAGACCGTGATACGCAAGCAGAAGGTGAAGTACTCATACGGCTACAAGTTCAACGATGAGAGAATGAGGCGGCAGGAGATTATGCTTCCTGTTGACGACACCGGCAATCCTGAGTGGTCATTCATGGAGGACTTCATGCGCGAGAAAGAGCAGGCACTAATCCGCGAGTACATCGACCACGCAAGAGCCCGTCTTCAGGAGCTCAGCTGCGAGGCTCCCGACCTCAACGGCAGGAAGTGGGAGGGCTTCAACCTTGGCGACATCTTCAGCATCACCCCGTCAACAGGCAGCATCGACAAGGTCAGCGTCATTCCGGGCGAGGGTGAACATCCCTACGTAACGAGGAGCGGCCTCAACAACGGAGTGAATGACGTTATCCCTGAGCAGGAAGGCTTGACCCTCAACGCCGGGAACTGCATCACCATCGGCATAGACACTCAGACGGTGTTCTACCAGCCTGGGGAGTTCTACACAGGCAACAACGTGAACATCCTCAGGTGCAGTGAGCTCAACGAACACAACGCCAAGTTCCTCCTGCTAATGTTACGGAAGACGCTTTCAGTGTTCAGTTACGGGAGGGGTGCGACAATCCCGCGCTTGAAGGTGAGCAAGCTCTTTCTCCCGGTGAACTCTGAGGGGCTGCCTGACTGGGCATTCATGGAGGAGTTCATGCAGGGACAAGAACAGGCCATGCTCAAAAAATATCTGGCATATCTTGAAGAAAGGCTTGAACAGTAAATCCCGCATTAAATGTGATAATATATAAGCACATGTCAGCTTTGTTATTTTACCCATAAAGCGGAGGCCTTAATCAAAAAATGCAGGAAGTCAAAAAAGTTACTACTGAAGCCGGAACTAATGAATGGCAGTTAGTCGTCTTTGTTCTCGGCGATCAGTCTTTCGCAATCAACGTTGACAAAACACGCGAAATCTTACGCTGGCCGGGTGTCCGTTCAATCCCTGATGCTCCCGTAGCACTCATAGGCATTACTTCAGTGCGCGGTGAAGTCCTCCCTATGGTTGACCTCAGAATATTCCTCGGCATCCCTCCAGTTACCCCTATGGAGCAGAGCAAGGTCATCATCGCTGAGTTCAACGAGGTGAAACTTGGCTTTGTCGTTGACGCAGTGGAGAGGATATACCGCATAAAGTCCGAAGACCTCGACGCAAGCATGACGGGAAAATATCTCGGCGATTGGATTCTCTACGTCATCAAGCGCGACAGCAGGAACGTTCTCCTTCTCGACTATGAGGCAATCGTCCAGACCATAAGCCCGCAGCTTGTCATCCAGCATTCAGGAGACCCCGGAAAAGCCGTCGCAATGATGGAAGGCGTAGGACACCCCGGCGACTATCACATCATTGTTGCAGAGGACAGCCCATTAATCCGCAAGCAGGTTGAAGATGCACTCATGGCCAGCGGATTCACTGACCTCCACATTTGCCCGGACGGCAAGGTCGCCTATGATGCCATCGTCGGAGCAAGCGAACACTGCGACCTCCTCATTACTGACGTTGAGATGCCCAGACTTGACGGACTGACCCTCACACGGCGCATAAAGGAGAACCCCGACACCAAAGGAATACCGATAATAGTATTCTCGTCGATAATGGCCAACGACATAAAGAACAAGGCTGCCAGCGTCGGAGCAAACTACCAGGTAACGAAACCAGAAATAACCCAGCTCGTTGAGTGCGTCGTCAAGGTAATCCGTGAGAAACAGGAGCGCGAAACTACAGAGGCGGCAAGCTAGGCAGTGATACTTCCTTTCTGGAACTCTGAGCTCTATGTTGAAATATCCTCATGGTTCCCCTTCGGCAAGGACTATCACCCGGTTTCAGTGAACAGGTTTCACAGCAGGACACTCAGGAATATAGCCAGTTCATGCATTGACTTGGACGGCGAATTTTTCTTTATGGCCTCAACATCAACAGGATGCATCGGAAGCCTTCCCCGTGAAAATTTCTTCACCGTAAATTCCGCCAACGTCCTGAACTTAGGGTTTCTCTTGGTTTTGGGATACTCTGAGCCGCTGGAGAAGGCCGTAATCCTCTCACTGGGTGCAATTGGCCCCCAAAGCGGACTCAATGCCGGGATAACTGCCTGCTCAATCTGGAACAACGGGATATTTGAGGGCACTGCGAGGGTTATAGCAATCGCTGATGATGATCCGTTCTATGACTGCACGGAATACCTGAAGGTTCTTGACGGCGTTATGAACGGCACTAAAAATCTTCTTGGCACTCCGGGGCAGTCGTATTACGCCGAAAAATTCGGGTATAACCGTTTCTTTATCGACTGGGAGGAAGGGAGCACTTACGACATTGAGACTAGCCGCATAATGTCAGAGTTCGAGTTTGATGGCACGAGGGAGATAACAGGCGGATCTCCCCGCGAGGAATTCCCGCCGTTCATGGGTACGGCAGTGAGCATAAACTAAGGAGGGCGTTAATTTGGCCATAACAAAGAAGAAGAAAGAGAAAGAGATAAAGGCTTCACAGTCTGATGACGTTTTCGGCGCGGAAAACGGAACTCAGGGCGGCAATGCTGGCACAAAAAACCCTGATGCTGTATCTGACCTCATAGACGAAGGCAGCGGAAGGGGCTACGTTACGAATGACGACATAGAGAGACACATACCCGTAGAGACATGGGACGCTGACACACTGGACAGGATATTCACCAACCTTCAGGAAATGGGCATTGACGTTGTCGACAAGGCCGCAATCGGGAAGATGCCCCAGCAGGCAGACACACGAGAGGAATTTATCCCGACAGTTGACAGCGAAATCGGGAAACTCGACGACATCCCACTAACTGACCCGGTGAGAATGTACCTCCGGGAAATCGGAAAGGTATCGCTCCTCACAGCTGCCGAAGAAGTTGAACTTGCCCAGAAAATGGAAGAAGGAGACGTTGAGGCCAAAAAGAGGCTGATTGATGCTAACCTCCGGCTTGTCGTGAGCATCGCCAAAAAATACATAGGGAGAGGTATGCTCTTCCTTGACTTGATTCAAGAGGGCAATCTTGGGCTTATCCGTGCCGTCGAGAAATTCGATTACCGCCGGGGCTTCAAGTTCAGCACATATGCCACATGGTGGATACGTCAGGCAATAACGAGAGCCATAGCAGACCAGGCAAGAACTATCCGCGTCCCCGTCCACATGGTCGAGACCATCAACAAGATGGTGAGGGTCTCTCGCCTTCTCGTCCAGGAACTTGGCCGTGAGCCGTCTGATGAGGAGATAGCCGCAAGAATGGGCATTGAGCCGTCAAGGGTTGAGGAGATACGCCGAATATCACAGCTTCCTGTATCGCTTGAGACCCCGATAGGTGAGGAGGAAGACTCACAGCTTGGGGACTTCATCGAGGATCACGAACTGCCCAGCCCTGATGAGGCCGCCGCTGGTCATCTCCTTCATGAGCAGATCGAGGAAATGCTGAGCACACTTTCAGACCGTGAACGTGAGGTGCTTCACTTCAGGTTCGGGCTTGAGGACGGACATTCATACACGCTTGAGGAAGTCGGGAAGAAGTTCAACGTTACGCGCGAGAGAATACGGCAGATTGAGGCCAAGGCACTGCGGAAACTGAGGCAGCCAAGCAAGAGGCTCAAGGATTTTCTGGACTAACAGGGGAGGCTTGAATGTCGGCTCAAAGTTTCGTCAAGACCGTAAAGAATGCCAGAAGAGGCGTATCACTTGCCCAGAAGATACACTACAGGCTTGCGGCAATAGTCCTTGCGCTCTTGGGTATGCTGATGTTCAGCGCGTTCTTTGTGTGGTGGCAGGAACGAGGCTTCACGGGCTCATACCTTGATGCACTCTGGACAGTGCTCTTCACGCTCATAGGTCAGGGAGAGTTCGCGACTTCACCCCACACGTTCGGAGGGAGGATTATAGTGTTCCTTCTGTCGATTTTCGGCGTGGCAATGTTCGGAGTGGTCTTCGCTGAGGTCGTCCAGAGGATCATAAACAGCCGCATAAGGCAGATAATAGGGGAGATGATGGGAATAAACACGTGCAAGTTTGAGGGTCATGTAATAATTTGCGGATGGAACGAGAGAGCACCCTACATACTGAAGGAGCTTACTTCATCGGGAAACCAGGCGGCAGTAATCGCCAAAGAGAGGCCGGAAGGTTTAGAGGGGGATGCATTTTTCGTCCAGGGCAACCCCTCAGAACGCGACACACTAATACGCAGCGGGGTACAGAAAGCTCACAGCGCGATAATACTCGGCGACCCTGACTTTGGGACTGACGACTCACACTCAATACTCACGGCACTCGCTGTAGAGGATACTGCCCCGGATGTCTATACGGTGATGGAGCTCAAGAACCCCGACAATGAACGCTACGCACGCTATGCACACGTTGATGATATTCTCTACTCTGACAGCCTGATTGCGGGCATCGCGTCAATGTGCACACAAAACGAGGGAATCTCCGCATTCATTCGCGACATACTCTCTACGGCAGATGACGGCCACAGCTTCGCGTCGTTCGATGTCCCTGATGAGTACAGGGGGCGGACAATCCGGGAGATGTTCACGTACCTCAAGGGTGAGGGAGGGCTTCCTGTTGGTGTCCTGACTCCTCCGACGGGAATCGCCGGGCATGTTCCAGCGTCTGAATGGGTATCTCAGGTAAACCCTTCAGAGGACATGAAGATAACCCTTCCCATGAAAGTAGTCTGCATAGTGAAGGACAGCTACATAGCACAAAAATCATAGACAGCAAAAAAGGGAGGCCCCGGAAAATTCACAGCCTCCCTAAACTTTTACCCGTTACTTCAAGCCCGCCACAACTCCCACTGCAATAACGTCTTAGTCAGGAACTCATCAAGGCAAGGCAGGAACAAGTCATCAATATAGTCTGGTATTCCGTACATTCCTTCGGCAATCGAACATGATATAGCCGTCAAGGTATCGCTGTCGCCGCACAATGACACCGCGCACCTGAGAACGTCCTCAAAGTCCCGGCCCTCAAGGAACGCCGTTATAGCTTCCGGGACTGTCTCTTGGCAGGTCTCAACGTGGCGGTACTTCGGGCGGATCTCGTCAAGCGTACGTGTCAGGTCATACCCATAGCGTTCGGTGATGTAGTGCCTGATGTCGTCCTTGCTGCTCCCGGTCCTGGCCATGAAGATTGCTGATGCCGTCGCCTGAGCTCCCTTGATGCCTTCGGGGTGGTTGTGTGAGACTGCCGCGCTGACCTCAGCGAAACGCTCAACCTCTTCCAGTGTGTCGAACGCCCAAGCTACTGGTGATACACGCATGGCCGAGCCGTTCCCGAAACTCTTATAGGGCTGAGGATTTCCCTTAAGGAGCCAGTACGAGAACCTTGCGCCGTAGCCTGCATGTGGGTATTTCTTGGCGAATGTCCGCATCGACTTCTTCACGTTCTCCTCAAAGACCGCCTCAGTTATTCCGTCCCCCCTGTGAGTCATTGAGTTCATGAGCGCGTCAGCTACCGCCAAAGTCAGAACGGTATCATCCGTAAATTTTGACACTCCCTCAAGTATCAGGGGAAATTTCTTGCTGTGAGCCTCGTCCCTTCTCCTGTCGAACTCGTAAGGGCTCCCTGCTATGTCTCCTACAATTGCTCCTAACATGCTAATTCCTCCATTGCTCCCATTTTTCTGCTATGTACTGCAAAGAACGGTGAAGTCTCTCGAACGCCTCAACCTGTATCAATGTCGGGATTCCGTAGAACGGTTCAGCGATTGCCCCGGACATGGCCGCAAGTGTGTCCGAATCACCGCCAAGTGATACCGCAAGCCTGATGACTTCCTCGAAACTCTGTCCCTCAAGGAACGCCGTGAACGCCTCCGGGACTGACCTGGGACAAGCTGAGCTGTAGGCATATTCCGGGCGTATCGCGTCAATGCTGCGCGAGAGGTCATAGCCATATTTCCCGGTGATGTACGAGCGAATATCCCCCTTAGTGTGTCCAGTCCTTGCGAGGAAGACAGCCCCGGCCATAGATTGCGCGCCCCTGACTGCTTCGGGGTGGGTATGAGTGAGTTCTGCGCTGAGTTTGGCGAAATTCTCGACACTCTCCAGGTCATCGAACGCCCACGCTATAGGTGTAGCTCTGACAGCCGCCAAGTTCCCCCAGCTCTCGTAGGGTCTTGGGTGCTTAGCGAAAAGCCAGCCGTTAAAGCCCCTCCCGTAGCCTGCATCAGGGAACTTACGCCCAATCTTCCGCATTGACGACTTCATGAAGGCCGTGAAACTCTCGTCAGTGGTTCTGTCCCCATAGTGAGACATGCAGCCCATAAGTGCCCGTGCAACCGAGAGAACTATCACAGTGTCATCAGTGAAGCGGGAGGCATCCGAGAACAGCGGGAAATCTGTAGTCTTTATGCCCCCGAACTCATAGGCACTCCCTATTATGTCGCCTACAACTGCACCGAGCATCACCTAGCCCCTGAAAGGCTGTACTCCCTTCACCGCGTCTTCAGGGGTAATCCTTGCGTCCCCGTTGTCTATGTCAGTGAGTATGTATTTGTCGTTGCCCATTCCGAGAGCCTTCATGTATGAGAGCTGACGGAGGCCATGACGGGACTCTATGCGCTCGACAAGATCATGATGGTATCTCTCCGGGAGTGCATAGACGAGGTCAACGCTTGCCTGGTCTGCCGCCAGTATGTCCAGTGATGCGATTATGCCGATGTTGGGAGTAACTACAGGTGCGGCGTAAATCCCCTCACAGTCGCATGATACCGACATATTCCGAAGGACATTCACGAACGCGATATGCCCGGCGAAATGGTCAACGGTAGCCTTTGCGGACTCGGCCATGCGCTCCATGAACTCCTCAGTCTTAATGTCCCACTGGTCGGGCTGCCCCGGTGTCGTGTGTATCATTGCCTTGCCGACCCTGCCGTCTGCACAGCCGATGCCTATGTTCTTGTTCGAGCCCCCGAAGCCTCCCTGAACATGTCCCTTGAAGTGAGTAAGGACTAAGAGCGAGTCATAGTTCAGCAAATTCTTTCCCACCAACATTTCTGTGAAGTAGTGGCCGCCTTTGACCGGGAACATCACAGCTCCATCCTCGTCGAGAATATCAACGGGTGCGAATGTCCAGCCGTTCGTCTCGATGGTCTTTCGGTGGAGCTCTGTAGTGTGTCGTGAAGCCTCATAGTATGCGTTGGTCTCGACTATGTGGGCTCCGGGAATATCGTTCGTGATGAGGGACCTGACCCATTCGCGGGGGATTATGTTCGGGCCTTTGGGTTCTCCTGTGTGGAGCTTGATGGCGACTTTGCCGGTTATTGCCTGGCTGATACGGGCGTAAATCTTCCTGAGTCCTTCAGGTGATAGGTCGCGCGTGAAGTATACGACCGACTCACTGCCTGAACGCTTGTTGTAGGGAACGTAAATATTTCCGTCATTTGCGAGTGCCATGATGAATATTCCTCCTGTATGTGTGGTTGTGGGATTACGCGGATATTCTAGCATAACGAGAACCCCACCCCTTGAGGCTGTCTTCATGCTGGGAGTAACTGTTCGAGATGTCATGTTCTGAGGCACAACAAAAGCCCCGTCCCTGGATGCAAGAACGAGGCTGTGAATGTCGTGTGAGTTATGGCGCGCCTGAGGAGATTTGAACTCCTGACCTTCGGCTCCGGAGGCCGACACTCTATCCGCTGAGCTACAGGCGCAATGAGAGAATTATAGCACATGGTATAATGGCGGCAGAATTTTCACGGAAGGAGCTTGACGGCGTGGACATAACTTCGGATGAGGGGACGTTGCGGCCTGAGTACAGGGTGGTTTTCCTTTGGGACAACAACGAGATAGACAAGGCAGCCATGGCAGGCATGACAGATTTTGAGTGGATGCTCTACATGATGCGACTGAATGATCCTGAACTCACAGACAGGTTTGTTATTGACGAGAAGAACCCTGACTATATCATAGGAACTGATAAGTGCTTATACAAACCTGAGACACATAGAAAACTTATGCACTACCTCAGATACAACAGGAAGAGCATTTTTATTTTCGCAACAGTTGAATGCATTGAACCAGACCTTAATATATTTGACTATGCTTATACTTGGAACCCTGACCTTGAATGCGGAGACAGGATAATACATAATTTCCACTACATATATGACGTACGCCGGAAAACTCCCCTCAGCAATGACCTTACTCTTGAAGATGCCCGGAAGATGCTCGGAAATGGACTCGGCTTCTGCAACTTCGTATACTCCCACACTGAAAAGTTCAGGGACAAGGTCTTTCTTCTCCTGTCGCAATACAAGCGCGTTGACTCTCTGGGCCGCCACAGGAACAACATGGGCAACCAGCACACACGAAATGCCGCAAACTGGTACGACCTGAGCATCAAGCTCAAAGAAGGCTACAAGTTCAGCATAGCGATCGAGAACGCAAACCACAAAGGCTACACGTCCGAGAAAATCATAGGCTCGCTTCAGGCTCACACAGTCCCGATATACTGGGGAGATCCGGCCATCACTGACTACATCAACCCCAAGGCGTTCATCAATTGCCACGATTACGACACAATTGAGGAAGTCATAGAGCGTGTAAAGGAAATCGACAATGACGATGAGCAGTGGCTGGATATGGTAACTCAGCCGTGGCAGACTGAGGAACAGCGGGCAAGAACAATCCATGATGCCGAGGAATATATCAGGAGGACACGCCATATATTCTCCCAAGACATAAGCAAGGCAAGAAGGAGATCTGAAGGCGGCTGGGAAAAATCTTACAGGCGGAATTTTCAGGGGATCATTCCTCCTTTGAGTGTGAGGATGCTGCTTAAACTCCGGCAAACAATCGGTATGATTTTCCCTCTGGACCTGAAACTCAAGCTGAAGGAAAAGCTCCACATAGACTGACATAAAAAACAAGCCCTTCCCGGAAATTTACAGGAGGGGCTTCATCATATCTACAGCAATCCTTGAGCTATCCTGTTGAAGTACCCTATTAGCGGCTCAGAATACAGCCCGTAAACGAACGACCCGGCCGCCAAAATCCCAAGTGGTAATAGCATCTCCCAGCCCGGATCCTTCACGCCCATGTTTGCAGTCTTGAAGTCGAAGTTCTTTCCAGGCATGATGAATATGCTGAATATCGAGAACACATAAAGCACCGTCAGCACTGCCGACACCGCAAGCATCGCAACCCCGGCATGACCCATTGAGACAGCCGCCGACGCAGTCCCAAGCTGCCATTTGCCCATGAAGCCCGCTGACGGTGGAAGACCGCACAAAGCAAGCCCCGAAATCAGCAGAGCTAGCGAAGTCTTAGGCATTCCCAGACCAAGCCCGCGCATGTCGAACAAGTATTCCCTCTCAGTCTGACACAAGACAGCCCCCGCACAGAAGAACAGGTTAATCTTCATGACCGCATGGCCGCCCATGTGAGTCAATGCCCCGACCAGTCCTTCAGGAGTCAGGAGCAATACACCAAGCAATATGTACGAGAGCTGGCTGATGGTTGAGTAGGCAAAACGTCGTTTCAGGTGCTGTGTAGCAAGTGCCATTGATGAACCGTAGATGATGGTGATGCATACCATCGTGAACGCGGCATATTGCGTCCAAGTCCCGGCCAATGTCTCAGGCTCGAAGACGTACCACGTCAGGCGTATCACCGCGAAAACCCCGGCCTTCACGACAGCAACGGCATGAAGAAGGGCAGTTACAGGTGTGGGGGCAACTGAGGCACTAGGCAGCCATCCATGGAACGGGAAGACAGCCGCCTTAACCCCAAAGCCCAAGAACCCCAAGAACCACGCCACAAGCAGCATGTTATCCGGCTCATTGGGCCAGACTCCGAGAGTTCCCCCAAGCCTGAAGGTCTCGCCGCCTCCCTGAGACATTGCGTATGTCAGAGCAATGAACGCACATGCAGCACCTCCGACCGAGTACGTCAGGTACTTACGCCCGGCATATCTCGCGCGCCCGTCCATCTCGTGCATCACCAGCGGTAACGTCGTCAGGGTCATCACCTCGTAGAACAGGTAGAGTGTGAGAAGGTCAGACGACAACGCAATACCGGCAACGACCCCATACGTCAGGACGAACCACCCGAAGAATGAAGTCTCCCTGTGTTCGTGGCTCATGTACTCGAACGCGTAAAGTGTCGTCAATGGCCACAGTACAGCAATCAGTACCGAGAAGACTGAGCCGAGACCGTCAAGCCTGAGTGCGAATGCTGAACGTTCCGAGAACCTGAAGAGCGTCAACGTCCCGGCAGGAGGGTATATCACGAGTAAGATTATTGCGAGGGTGTTCAGGAGTACGCAAGCCTCAATGAAGATGTTGCGCTGTTTACGGCTCGTGAAATTCAGTGTGGCTATAAGGAGGGCTGAAACGGCAGGAATGAGTACAGGGAGGAGCAGTAATTTTTCGTTCATGATGTCGTCTCCTAGTGCGGCATGGAAAAGTATATGCTTATTCCCGAAATTATGAGGCCGAATATAGTCATGATTAACGCTACGTTGCGGCTTACGTTGTTGATTTTAGCGTCCATAGCGTCAAGCCTCCCATCCATTTTCGCAAGCGTGCCGTCAACACGTGCCATGTAAGCATCCATCTTCAGCTCCAGGCGTTCAACGGTACGGTCAGCCTTTGCCTCAAAGCGTGAGACTGCCGAGTCTAAACGTTCCTCACTCCTTCGTTTCTCCGACTCGTACAAGTCCTTGCGCACAAATTCTTCATTCATGGGTTAATTTCCTCCTTGCCTGTAAAATTTTTCCGGGATAACTGAATTATACAC
This sequence comes from Synergistaceae bacterium, assembly GCA_017405525.1. Taxonomy (GTDB): domain Bacteria; phylum Synergistota; class Synergistia; order Synergistales; family Aminobacteriaceae; genus JAFUXM01. The sequence goes on along the minus strand of JAFRAH010000038.1, from coordinate 4,270 downwards.
GTTATGCCTGTATCTTGACCCGTTCCCTGTCAGGATGCTCGCCACTCCAGCCCAATGGAGGCATGTTCTCGATGCGTGAAATGTCCTCGTCCTCAATCTCGAACTCAAGGCACGCCAAGTTCTCACGTATTCGCTCACGTGATGATGCTTTGGGCAGTGGCATTACTCCCTCCTGAATGCTGAACCTGATACAGACCTGCGCGGGCGTAACGTTGTACTTCCCTGCAAGCTCCCGTATCAGTACGTCATCAATCACCCTTCCCCGGCCGATGGGACTCCATGCCTGAACCTGAATACCCTTCCGCCGGTAATAGTCCAGCGCGAACGCCTGAGTGTGTCCCGGATGGAACTCGAACTGCGCGACCGAAGGCATTACCCGGCAGTTCCTGATGATATTCTCAGCATGGTAGGGAAGAAAATTGCTCAGTCCAAGAGCCTTGATTTTCCCCTGTGAGTGTAATTCCTCCATTGCCGTCCATGTCTCAAGACATAACCCTTTCCATTCCTCAAGCTCAAGATTTGGACGAGGCCAATGTATCATGTAGACATCAACATAATCACTCCTGAGATTTTCGAGCGTCCGGGAGAATGCTTCAAGTGTTCTGTCATATCCCATGTCGGACTTCCATAACTTGGACGCAATGAATACTTTTCCACGCGAGATGCCCGAACGTTCAAGTGCCTCTGCTATGTCTCCTTCATTGCCATAAAATGATGCCGTGTCGAAATACTCACAGCCTTCTTCGAGCGCAGTAATTATTGCCTCAAGCTGAGCCTTGTATGTCCCGAAACCTATTGCAGGAATTTTGAGGCCGTTGTTCAGCGTCAAGGTACGCAAAAAAATTCCTCCCGACTAAAATTTGTGTGAGGCTTTATCTTTAGCACACTTAGTGAATTTTTGAGAGGGGTATTTTATGGAAATTTCAGCGCGAATATTTGACAAACAGAAAAAAAGGCGTAAAATTCCGGCTCAAATCAATTCAGACATATATTGCGAATGTAAACAATATCTTTTCGGACTACCCTTCAGAGAATGCAACAGCCGGGAGTTCACGAAAAACCCCCGGCTTGATACCTTCCCTACCCAATAAGTTACTTGTTCAGGAACGCGCTCACTCTGTCCTTGACCCTTGAGCCGTCAGCCTGCCCCTTGAGCTTGGGCATTACCGCCTTCATGAGCTTGCCCATGTCCTTCGGGGTTGATGCGCCGATCTCATTTGCCGACTCGGCTATAACCGCGTCAAGCTGTTCATCACCGAGCTGTTTCGGCAGGTAGGGTTCGAGTATCTTCACCTCCGAGAGCTCAGCTTCTGCCCTGTCTTCTGCCCCGCCTGAACGGTACTGTTCGGCAGCGTCCTTCCTCTGCTTGATGAGCCGCCTGATTACTCCGTGAACGTCATCATCAGTGATCTCTACTCCCCTGCCCTTGTCCGCCTGCAGCTTCTGGAGCTCTGCCTTGAGCATCCTGAGTGTCGAGAGCCTGGGTTCTTCGCGTGCCTTCATGGCCTGTGTGAGGTCGTGGGTTATGTCCTGTACTAACATGATGGTGAATATTCCTCCAATTCTGCATAACAAAAACGGGAGCATGTTTCAGCCCCCGAAAATGTCCAAGTGTTTAGCCCGGATTCCTGCGGCGCATTGATTTCCTTTTACGGGCAGCTTCCGCGCGCTTTATCTTCTTGGCATCGCTGGGCTTCTCGTAGTGTTCACGCCTTCTTGCTTCTCTGAGAGTTCCTACCTTGGCGACTTCACGCCTGAAACGCTTCAGGGTGTCCTCTATCTGTTCGCCGTCCTTGCGTACTACAGTAGTCATGTGTTCATTCCCTCCCTTCAGGGTTATCTGTACTCCTGAAACTCAGTTAACCCGGAGGCCAGCCGAGATTACGTCCTGCCAGAAGGTGAAGGTGAAGGTGAGGCACTGACTGCCCGCCCTGCTCGCCGGTGTTGATGACCATCCTGTAGCCGTCCTTGTCGAGACCCATATCACGGGCAATCTTGACGGCCGCATTCATGAGGGTGCTCCACACTGAAGAGTCCTGGACTTCTGCGGAGGAGGCTATGTGCTTCTTTGGGATGACGAGAACATGAACGGGAGCCTGCGGGTTCACATCACGGAAGGCCGCGACGTTTTCATCTTCGTAGACGAAATTTGACGGTATTTCTCCGTTGGCTATCTTGCAGAAAATACAATCACTCATGGAATTTTTTGCCTCCTCGTATTGACACAGAGAATTTTATACCAGATTTATATAGTTCACAATTCAAATTTACTTAATTTTCATCACACAGCGTTTTTCTGCAATGACACCTGAAAATTTCATGACATGGTTATAATTTAGCACATACACAAACAGGAAGGAACGTTTGACCTGAACATGAAGCTAAACTTTTACCGTGCAGGAATGAGCCTCTACCGTTCACTTGCCGGAGCATTCTTCTCACTTGGAGGTCTGGGTATCCTCAAGAGAAAGTACAAGGGCGACATCTCAGAGCGCACCGGCCATGTCGAGAACATCCCGGAAAATCCCGTGTGGGTTCACGCCGTTTCAGTAGGTGAGGTACAATCGGCAAGCTCCCTGATCCGCCGCATAAAGAGCCGAAGCACTTACCCCTGCATAATCTCGACAGTAACACCAACAGGCCGTGAGATGGCACAGAAATTATTGGCCGGAACAGTCGACCGGATAATATACAGCCCGTTTGATGCCCGGAAATTCGTAGCCTCTTCACTCGATGCCATAAAGCCCGCAATCTATATCACTATGGAGACCGAGCTGTGGCCTGAAATTCTCTCAGAGCTCCGGGCCCGGAACATCCCGGCATTTTTGGCTAATGGCCGCCTTTCGGACAAGAGCTTTCACAGGCTCAAGCGGACAAGATACTTCTGGGCTGGTGTCCTCGATTGCCTCACGAAATTAATGGTCCGCTTTGAAGATGACAAAGAGAAGTTCCTTGCTTTGGGAGTTCCTGAAAACAAGATAACCGTAACAGGTGATTGCAAGGTTGACACTCTCCTTGACCGCCGGAAGAACACAAGCCCCGATGCCTGGAGCTGGCTCAAGAACGGAAAATCCCCGCTCTTCACGGCAGGAAGTACCCACCCCGGAGAAGATGAGGCAGTGATCTCAGCCTTCAGGACGGTACGAAGGAAGTTCCCCGGCGCAAGGCTGGCGATTGTTCCCCGTCATCCTGAACGTGCATTGATGACTGTTGCCGCCGCACTGCCATACGATGACGTTCATGCTGAATTGCTCTCACAGGTCGAGGGACGGAAGGGAGGGGCTGATATTGTCGTGGTTGACCGTATAGGCGTATTGTTCGGGCTGTATGCCGCAAGTGATGCTGTTTTCGTGGGAGGGAGCTTAGTCCAGAAGGGCGGGCAGAATCCGTTTGAGCCTGCGCTTTTCGGACTGCCTGCAATTCACGGCCCCAGCATGACAGACTTCCCCGATACTGAACGAATGGACTCAATGGGTGCCGCCGTATGTGTGCACAATGACTCGGAACTTGCGCGTGCGTGGGAGGAGTGCCTTGACCCTGCGAACGTGAAGCGTGCCCTCAAGAACTGCAACGCCTACTTTGCGACATTGGGGGGCGCGGCAAAAAAGACCTGGGCGGAAATTGAGGCCGCCATACGATGACGCTGACGACCGAACGGCTGAGAATATACCCCGCAACGCAAAGCCAGATGGAGGACATCACAGCCTCAGAGCCTAATGATGAACTGAAGGCCGCATATACAGAGATGCTTGAAGGCTGCCGGGAAAATCCTGACCTGTGGGAATGGTTTTCACTCTGGGTGATTGAGCTGCTTGACGGCTCACGTATCGGCGGATTGTGCTTCAAGGGGCTTAACCCGGACGGCACTGCTGAAATCGGCTATGGCATCTCAGAAGAATACCAGTGCAGAGGCTACGCTACTGAGGCAGTCAGTGCAGTATCAGGCTGGGCATTCATGAATCCGTCTGTGTCATCCATTGAGGCTGAGGCAGACCCGGAAAATATCGCGTCGATAAGAGTGCTTGAGAAGTGCGGTTTTGTCGAGAGCGGGGAAACGGGCAATGAAGGCTCTAGATTTGTGCTTGACAGGAAAATATTTCACGCGTAAAATATCCCTCGTTGTTTCGCCGGGCGGATAGTTCAGCGGTAGAACACCTGCTTTACACGCAGGGGGTCGTAGGTTCGAACCCTGCTTCGCCCACCAGTGATTACGCGGGGTCGTAGCTCAGTCGGTTTAGAGTGTCGGCCTGTCACGCCGAAGGTCGCGAGT